>JAFRYL010000141.1 GCA_017437605.1 Ottowia sp.
CCAAGGCGCGCAAGGCCATCGCCGGCTTCAAGATTCGCGAAGGCCAGCCCATTGGCGCGATGGTCACGCTGCGCGGTGTGCGCATGTATGAGTTTCTCGACCGCCTCGTGACCGTGGCGCTGCCGCGCGTGCGCGACTTCCGTGGTATTTCCGGGCGCTCCTTTGACGGTCGCGGCAACTACAACATCGGCGTGAAAGAACAGATTATTTTCCCCGAAATTGAATACGACAAGGTCGATATGCTGCGCGGACTGAACATCAGCATCACGACCACCGCCAAAACAGACGAAGAAGCGAAGGCGCTGCTCCAGGCGTTCCGTTTCCCGTTCAAGAACTGAGAGGGCGAGAAACATGGCAAAAACAGCTTTGATTCAGCGTGAACTCAAGCGCGAAAAACTGGTGGCGAAATTCGCGGCCAAGTACAAGGAACTGAAGGCAGTGGTGGCAGACGTCAACCGCAGCGAAGACGAACGCGCGCAGGCGCGCCTGGCGCTGCAGAAACTGCCGCGCAATGCCAATCCCACCCGCCAGCGCCGCCGCTGCGGCATGACTGGTCGTCCGCGCGGCACCTTCCGCCAATTCGGCCTGGGGCGTGCCAAGATTCGTGAACTGGCCTTTGAAGGGCAGATTCCCGGCATCATCAAGGCGAGCTGGTAAGCGCGAGGAGAATGCAATATGAGCATGAGTGACCCCATTGCCGATTTGCTGACGCGCATCCGCAATGCCCAGATGGTTGCAAGGCAGACGGTTTCTGCGCCTTCCTCCAAAGTGAAGGTGGCCATCGCCCAGGTTTTGAAGGACGAAGGCTATATTGATGACTTCCAGGTCAAGGACGAAAATGGTCGCCCCGAGCTGGAAATCACGCTCAAATACTATGCCGGGCGCCCCGTCATTGAGCGCATTGAGCGCGTGAGCCGCCCCGGCCTGCGCGTCTACAAGAAGCGTGACGACATTCCCCAGGTGATGAACGGCCTTGGCGTCGCCATTGTGACGACCTCCAAGGGCGTGATGACCGACCGCAAGGCGCGGGCAACCGGCCTGGGCGGCGAAGTGCTGTGCTACGTGGCCTGAGGAAGGAGCTGAAAGAATGTCGCGAATTGCGAAAAAGAGCGTTTCCATTCCTTCGGGCGTGGACGTGAAAATTGGCGCCGACCAGATTGTCGTCAAAGGCAGCGGCGGCGAATTGAAAATGGCGCCGAATGCGCTGGTGAATATTGAGCTCAAGGATGGCGCGCTGTCGTTTGCCCCAGCCAATGATACGCGCGAAGCCAACGCCATGAGCGGCACCATGCGCCAGATGGTCAATAACATGATTCAGGGCGTCAGCCAGGGCTTTGAGCGCAAGCTCACACTCGTTGGCGTCGGTTTCAGGGCGCAGGCGCAAAAAGACAGTCTGAACCTTTCGGTGGGGTTTTCGCATCCCGTCGATATGCCCATGCCCGAAGGCGTGACGGTGACCACACCCTCGCCCACGGAAATCATCCTCAAGGGCGCCAACCGCCAGGTTCTTGGCCAGATTGCCGCTGAAATCCGCGCGGTGCGCCCGCCGGAACCCTACAAGGGCAAGGGCATCCGCTACGCCGACGAGCGCGTCATTATCAAGGAAACCAAGAAGAAATAAGGCTTTGCATTATGCTTAACAAAAAAGAGCAGCGCCTGCGCCGCGCGCGCCAGACACGCATTCGCATCGCCAGCCAGGGTGTCGCCCGCCTGACGGTGAACCGCACCAATATGCACATGTATGCGTCCATTATTTCTGCGGACGGTGCGCGTGTGCTGGCAACGGCTTCCACGGTGGAAAAAGATATGCGCGCCGAACTCGGCGCCACCGGCAAGGGCAGCAATGTCGACGCCGCGCGCCGCATCGGGCAGCGCATAGCCGAGCGCGCAAAAGCGGCGAATGTGGAAAAGGTGGCGTTTGACCGCGCCGGTTTTTCGTATCACGGTCGCGTGAAGGCGCTGGCGGAAGCAGCGCGTGAAGCGGGTCTTCAGTTCTGACGGGAGGCACTCACATGGCAACGAAGTTTCAGGCAAGAGCGCAGAGTGACGGTCCCGAAGACGGGCTGCGCGAAAAAATGATTTCTGTGAACCGCGTCACCAAGGTGGTGAAGGGCGGTCGCATTCTCGGTTTTGCCGCGCTGACCGTGGTTGGCGATGGCGATGGCCGCGTCGGCATGGGCAAGGGCAAGGCCAAGGAAGTGCCCTCTGCCGTGCAGAAAGCCATGGAAGAAGCGCGCCGCAACATGGTGAAGGTGTCGCTCAAAGACGGCACGCTGCACCACGCCATCACCGGCCACCACGGTGCGGCCACCGTGATGATGCTGCCCGCGCCGCGAGGCACCGGCATCATTGCTGGCGGCCCCATGCGCGCGGTGTTTGAAGTGCTTGGCATCACAGACATCGTGGCCAAGAGCCACGGCACCTCAAACCCGTACAACATGGTGCGTGCCACGTTTGATGCGCTGCGCCGTAGCACGACGCCTGCCGAAGTTGCCGCCAAACGCGGCAAGTCGGTGGAAGAAATTTTTGCCGCCTAAGCAGGAGAAAAGCGATGGCAAATGAGCAAAAAACCATCAAGGTGCAATTGGTGCGCAGCCCGATTGGTTGCCGCGCGACGCACCGCGCCACGCTGCGCGGGCTGGGTTTGAAAAAACTCAACAGCGTGCGTGAATTGCAGGATACACCAGCGGTGCGCGGCATGATTAATAAAGTGGACTATCTGGTCAGAATTGTCTGAGGGATGGAAAACATGGAACTCAATACCATTCAACCGGCGCTTGGCTCCAAACGCCCGCGCCGTCGCGTCGGACGCGGCATCGGTTCGGGCCTCGGCAAAACGGCGGGACGCGGCCACAAGGGGCAAAAATCCCGTGCTGGCGGTTTCCACAAAGTCGGCTTTGAAGGCGGCCAGATGCCGCTGCAGCGTCGCCTGCCCAAACGCGGCTTCAAATCGGCTGCGCTGAAATACAACGATGAAATCACCCTGTCCGACCTCGAGCGCCTGGGCGCTGACGAGGTGGATGTGCTGGCGCTGAAACAGGCCGGACTGGTGCGCGCGCTTGTGCGTGTGGTCAAGGTCATCCGTTCAGGCGAACTCAAGCGCGCCGTGAAGCTGACGGGCATTGGCGCGACCAAAGGCGCCAGGGAAGCGATTGAAGCCGCTGGCGGCTCGCTGGCCTGATGCGCTTGTTCACATTTTTTCCGAGGTAAGCAGAAGTGGCCACCAATCAGATTGCAAAAACCGGCAAGTACGG
>JAFRYL010000142.1 GCA_017437605.1 Ottowia sp.
AGGCGGCGGGTTCGGCGGCGGAGGCGGCGTCAGCGTCGGGTGCCGAGGCGGGCGCGGAGGCGACGGGTGCGGCGGCGGGCGCTGCCGGAGCGGGCGCGGGTTTTTGCTCGCAGGCGCTGAGGGCAGCCGCAGCAGCAATCAGGGCAGCAAGGGTGAGGGACTTGTTCATGGCTCAATTCCTTTGATGTGGATTGAAAAAATGGGGGCGCGCTGGCTGCACGCCAAAAAAAACCGCCGGGTTGTTGACCAGCGGTCTTGCAAGTTGACGGGGGTTATTGTAGCGCGTGCGCCTGCGCTCTGTTCTGTGTCTTTCAGAGGCCAAGTGTGACAGCGGGAAAGCCGGGCACGGCGCGCTCCAGCCACTCGTCCATACCGCTGCGCAGCAGCTGCAGACGACGAGTCTGCGCGCCGCTGATGCCCCAGCCGCGCACGGCCTCCACGCGCTGCAACGCCCATTTGGGCGACCAGAGGAGGCTGGGCACTTCCTGCGTCTGCTCGCCGGGGTATTCAAGGCACTCTATCTTGTGCTGCCACTGGCTGCGCCAGCGCACAAACAGGGCGTGCTGGCGCGGGACGGCGTCGTAGCTGCGCGCGAGCACGATGCAGCGCCCGGTGCTTTTCTGCGCCCAGTCGTGCAGCGCCTGCACCACGGCTGGCTCGCCCAGCGGCCAGTCGGCAAAGTCAGGGTCGCTGATGAGCAGCTCGTGCCAGCCGCCCTCGGCAGCGGCGGCAAAGCTCTGGCGCAGGAGCTGGCGAAAACTCTCGCGCCCGATGAAGGGGCCAGCGGGCAGGTCGGGGGCGCCGTCGGCAAGCGTGTCTGCGCCGGGCACATCGGGCGGGATGAGTGTGCGCAGTTCAGAGTCCGCAGGGTCGGGGGTGTAGGTGATGTCGGGCAGGGTGTCGTTGCTCATGGCGCTCTCCAGTGCTCGGCTGCAGGAAAGTGCCAAGCATACGCAATGCGCCACAATGCGCGCCATGCAGATTCATTCTCCGTGTGTGGCCGCGCTGACGTGGCGGCTGAATGATGCCCAAGGCGAGCGGCTCGACGAGCTGGTCGAGCCAGTGGAATTTTTTGTGGGCGATGGCGACCTGCTGCCTGCCATTGACGAGGCGCTGCAGGGGCGCGCGAAGGGCGATGTGGTGCCGCTGGCGCTGGAGCCTGAGCAGGCGTTCGGGCACTACGACGAGGCGCTGGTGTTCCTGTTGCCGCGTGCGGCGCTGCCGGACGGCATTGAAGAAGGCATGCTGATTGAGGCCTCTGCCCTGCCGCCGGAGGCTGTATCGGGCGCGGAGCCGGAGACGCTGCTCACCGTCAGCGACATTTATCCAGAACATGTGGTGCTGGACGGCAACCACCCGCTGGCGGGCATGGCGCTGCAGCTGGAGCTGCGCGTGCGTGAGGTGCGCGAAGCCACAAAAGACGAGCTGCGCCAACGCAGCGCAGGCACCGGCTTTTTCCGCGTGGCGGGCTAGTTTTTTCACATACCCGTTGTTGATTGATTTCGTTGCCGGCTTATCAAGCCGGCAGGCAATCAATACCTTTGCAAAAAGAATGTTCCCTCTCCCCCTGTCCGCCGCTGCACGGCGGCGGGGGCGAGGGGATTCTTTTTTCAGCCGCTTTTGGTATATACCAGCAATATATGTATTTTGTCGCCGGCTTATCAAGCCGGCGATGGTGTTATACCCATTGCTCACGCTTTGCGCGTGCCGTGCAGTTCCTGGTGTGGTGGCGCGTGTTTCATGGCGCGCAGCAGCTCGTCCAGAGACACGGGGTAGAAGTTCCACACGTCTACGCCGGCGTCGGCGCGTTGTGTGTCCATCGGTATGCGCCCGTGCATGTGCCCGTGGACGTGCAGCGCGGCGTGGTGCGAGCGGTTCCAGGCCGCCAGCGGGTAGTGGCAGAGCACGGCGCGCAGGTGCCCGGTTTTGGCCTGCACGCCGATTTCATAGAGCGTGGGCAATACTTTGTCAAAAGCGTCTGCGAGAATATCAAGGTGATAGTCGTGGTTGCCGGGGACAAGGTATTTTCTTCCGGGCAGGTACTTGATGCGCTGTGCGGTTTTGGCGACGGTTTCTTCATTGCCCCACGCCACGTCGCCGAGGTGGTAGACGCTGTCTTCCGGGCGCACGACGGCAGCCCAGTTGCAGTAGATGATTTCGTCCATTTCACGCGCGCTGGAAAAGGGGCGCTTGCAGTATTTGATGATGTTGGCGTGCCCCAGGTGCGTGTCTGCGGTAAAGTATATTGTCATTGTTTTTCCTTTGTTGTTTTTGTATCCCGAACGCGCATGATTATAACTGTTTGCTGTTTTAAAAGCAAGCAGCAGGAAGCGGGCGCAAAAAAAGCCGCAGCTTTTGGGGCTGCGGCTTTGGCAAGGGGAAAGGCGTGGGGTCAGCGGTAGAGCTGGTCGCCCTGCACGCGCACGCGCTCGCCGACGTAGACGTTCGGGTTGTTGGCGTAGTTGAACTGGCGCACGCTGCCGTCGTCAAGCTGCACGGTGACGCGCCAGTAGGGGGTGCCGCTGTTGCGCGCGGCGTCGTTGGCCATGGCCTGGCCAAGCAGTGCGCCGCCGATGGCGCCAACGACAGTGGCGGCAGTTTTGCCGCGACCCTTGCCAACTTGGTGGCCAATCAGCCCACCAGCGGCGCCGCCGACAACGGTGCCGGCCACGGTGCCGCCGGTGCTGGCGGTGTTGCCGACGTACTCCACGTTGCTGATGGTGCCGTAGCCTTGGGAGTAGCCGCTCTGGACGGGCTGACTCTGCTGCTGGTAGCCGCCTTGCTGCTGATACGGGCTGGCGCAGCCGGCGATGGCAAGGGCCGCAAGGGCGGGCAGCAGGATGGCGGCAGGTTTGCGGATGGACATGTGCATTTCTCCTGTAGTTTGAAAAGTGGTCGTGACAGGGCGATTAACGCGGCGGGGCGTGTCGGCGGTGCTGCGGGACGGTAAAGAGGTGTGACGAATTGCTAAACGCCTCAGTTGCGTCCAGTGGAGCCGTAGCCGCCGGCGCCGCGCGCCGAGGGCGCGAAGTCGTCCACGATGCGAAAGTCCGCCTGCATGACGGGCACGATGATGAGCTGCGCGACGCGCTCCAGCGGCTCAATGGTGAAGGGCGTGGCACTGCGGTTCCACACGCTCATCATCAGTTCGCCCTGGTAGTCGCTGTCAATCAGCCCCACGAGGTTGCCGAGCACGATGCCGCTTTTGTGCCCCAAGCCAGAGCGCGGCAGGATAAGCGCGGCATACCCCGGGTCGCCAATGTGGATGGCCATGCCCGCACGCACGAGTTCCCAGGCGCCCGGGGCAAGGATGAGCGGCGCGTCAAGGCAGGCGCGCAAGTCCAGCCCGGCGCTGCCGGGCGTGGCGTAGGTGGGCATGTGCTGGCGCAGGCGCTCGTCCAAGATGCGTACGTCAATATCAAGCCGGGGCATGTCAAATCAGCGCGTATTTCAGGACGAAAAGCACCGTCAGGATATACATGAGCGGCGAGATTTCCCTGGCTTTTCCAGAGGCGGCGTGCAGCGCGGTGTAGCTGATGATGCCAAAGGCAATGCCTTCGGAGATGGAATACATGAACACCATGGAGGTGATGCAAATGAAGGCGGGAATGGCGATAAGCACATCATTCCAGTCAATCTTGGCGACCTGCTGCATCATGAAAAAGCCGACCACAATCAGCGCGGGCGCTGTGGCAAAGGCCGGAATGGTCAAAAACAGCGGTGAGAGGAAAAGGGCGAGCAGGAAAAGCAC
>JAFRYL010000143.1 GCA_017437605.1 Ottowia sp.
GAGCGCTGCGACGCGCTCGCGCGCATCCCCATGCGCGGCGCGGTGGAAAGCCAGAATGTCTCTGTCGCCTGCGGCGTGTGCCTGTATGAAGCGCGGCGGCAGCGGGGTTCAAAGATTCCCCTCGCCCCCGCGATAGCAGGGGGAGAGGGTGCAGGGTGAGGGGGCGCCACGCTGCCGTCAAGCGTGGCGGCAAACGTTTGCAAACACCCCTCACCCCTACCCCTCTCCCCCTGTCCGTGCGCTACGCGCGCGGCGGGGGCGAGGGGAAGTACTTAGGTCAACGCTGGTTTAACAGCGCCAATTTTCATGGGTATCTATTCGTTGCCGGCACAACAAGCAGGCAACGGAATAATAAATAAGTCGGTATACGCTTTTCCCCCTTGTTTTTCCCGCCGCTGCTGCCATTTGCCACGCATGTCCCACCTGCACACCCTCGCGCGCTGGCTGCGGCGCCTCCTCGGGCGCCCTGCACCCATTCCTGATGCGCTTTGGCAGCGCACGCTGGAGCGCTACCCTTTTTTGCCGCCGGCGGGCAGCGCGCACACGGAGCGGCTGCGGCGCATTTGCGCGCACTTTTTGGCGCGCAAGGAGTTTTCCGGCGCGCACGGCCTGCAGGTGAGCGACGAGATGGCGCTGGCTGTCGCCGCGCAAGCCTGCCTGCCGCTGCTGCACATGGGGCCAGACGATGCGCCCGAGCGCGCGCTGGCGTGGTATGGCAATTTCGTGGGCATCGTCATGCACCCGGCGGCGGCGCTGGCTCCGCGCCGCCGGCGCGATGGCGCGGGTGTGGTGCATGAGTGGCACGAGCCGCTGCTGGGCGAGGCGATGCACGGCGGTCCGCTCATGCTCTCGTGGCCGGCGGTGCAGGACGCGGGGCAAGGCGAGGGCGAGGATGCGGGCGGCAGCGTCGTCATTCACGAGTTCATGCACAAGATGGATATGCGCGCCGCTGGCTACGCTGACGGCGCTCCGCCGCTGCCCGATGGCTTCATGGGCGCGAGCCGCCCACGCGAGGCTGCGCAGCTCTGGCAGCGCGTGTGGACGGGTGCGTACGAGCGTTTTCGCCAGCAGAGCATCCTGGCGGAGCGCTTTGGCGCGCCCGCGCCCTGCCTCGACGCCTACGCCGCCAGCGCCCCGGCAGAGTTTTTTGCTGTTGCATGTGAGGCGCACTTCGTGCAAAGTGCGCGTTTTGCGCGAGAATTTCCTGACTTGGCAGCTGCGCTGCGCGCCTTTTTCCGCCAGCCGGAGTTGACGCAGCCGCCCTCACCGGATTGAAGCGCCCATGCAATACGACCCCGCCTTCACAGAACGCCGCCCTATCCTCAGCGACGATGAAAAGCGCCGCCTGCACGACTTTTCCGGGCGGCTGCCGCTGGCGCGCCTGAAGATAGACGAACCCAACTATGCGGAAAGCGTCATCAATTTCGTCCACACCAGCGCCAAACTGGAAGGCAACGCCTACGAGCGCAGCGAAACCGACACCCTCCTGCGACACGGCCTGACCGCCGGCGGCAGACCCTTCTCCGACGCCGTCATGCTGCTCAACCTGTTTGAGGCCTTCAAGAAAGCCGCCAGCGCCAGCGCCGAAACCCCGCTGGGCGCGCAGTGGGTGTGCGCGCTGCACGCTGTTGCCATGCGCGGCCTGCTGCCCGACACCGAACTCGGCGCCGCGCGCACGCGCGCTGTCGCCATCAGCGCCTCGAGCTACCAGCCGCTCACCGGCGCCAAGCGCCTGCGCGACGAACTCACACGCATACTGCCGCTGGCGGGCAGCTACACCGACCCCTTTGAGCGCGCCATCTATCTGCACTGCAACCTCGCCTACCTGCAGCACTTCTCCGACGGCAACAAGCGCTGCGCGCGCCTGGCGCAAGCCACCGCGCTCATGCAGTGCGGCATCGTGCCGCTGCTTTTTGACATGAACCAGGCGGCGCACTACCTGCGCGCCACCATCTCCTACTACGAAACCGGCGACTACGCGCCCTACATCGCGTTTTTCATTGAAAACTACGGGCGCAGTATCCGGCGGCTGACCGGCGAATACCTTGAGAGCGGCACCGTGGACAGCCACGACGAATTCCGCCAGCGCCTCGCGCACCTGCCCCTGCTGGAACACGCCACCGGCGCCGCCTACACCTTCTGGCGGCTGTTTCAGGAAAGCCTCACCACCGGCCCGCAGGACCGCGACATCAACTGGCCCGCCATTGAGCGCCAGACCATCATTGACTCCATCGCCAACTACGGCCTCTCGCCCGAAAGCGTCGCCAACGCCCTCTGCACCTACAGCCCCGGCGCCTGCACGCCGGAAGCGCAGGCGGCGCTGCGCGAAGAAATCCACCGCATTGCCCCCATCCTGCACCAGCAGGCCGCCGCGCAGCGTTGAGCGCCTGCCATGCCGTCCAGCGCATTGCCGCCGCTTCCTTGTTCGGTATTGTTTTTCTTCTGGATTTTCCTCCCTGAATTCTTCTTGACATTGGCGCTAAGTGTAGCTCCATATGAAGGAGTTCTCCGTGCCCGTGGCAGCGGAAGAAAAGCACTCATGTATCTCATTTTGGCGCTTTGCATTTTTGTCGCATTCAAAAGTGTACCCGCTCTCAACTTTGGCTGCACCGATTTATGCTCATGGTTTTTCTCCGAACCATGCAACGTCCGCAGATATTTAACACACTCTGAATTCCTGGGCGGACTTGCGAAACTTTGTACATTAGGCGTCTCAGGTCTTTGGGGAGGAATACTGTGGGAGTACTGTAAAAACCTTGTGGCAGGGCGTGCAGTGCGCCGCTTCATGCGCAACTGCGTCACGGACGGCCTAATGCGCTTCGTGTATGAGACAACAAGCCAGAGGGCGCCGACCGTCCATGACTTGATAACCAGCGAACATAGTCTGTGGAAACTTGCAATGCACGCCGTCCAAGGCAGCGAAACCACACCCGTGTATATCGTTATGAACATGCCCGCCGAACAAGCAATACAAAAACTGCAGCAGCACAAACTCATCACCAAAAATGGCTACAAGCGCCTGCCCGCTCCCAAAAACCGCCACATGATTCCACCGGGCGGCTCGGTGCTGCAGTTCTACTACAACGCAGAATATGTGCGTATATGGGGATGAACAGCATGGACTACCGCCTCGTCAAACTGGAAACCTACATTCCAGAAACGCACCTGCCGGCACTCCGCAAGGCACTGCAAGAGGCGGACGCCGGACACACCGGCAACTACGACTCCTGCCTTGCATACAGCCACGTCACCGGCACATGGCGCACGCTGGCGGGCGCGCAGCCCTACATCGGCGTGCCGGGCGAAGTGAGCGAAGCGCCCGAAATCAAGGTGGAAGTCACGCTGCGCGCCGCCCAGGTGCAAGAGGTCGTGCGCGCCGTGCGCCGCGTGCATCCTTACGAGGAGCCGGTCATCAACCTGATACCGCTGCTGAACGGGGCATAACAACAAGGGTATCTATATGCCGCCGGCATAAGTTGCCGGCAATCACATGTTATTCGCATCAGTATCAGGTTTTTCACCCGTTTTTTCTGCCATTTCACGCATCTTCTGCTGCGCGAGGGCGTGGACTTCAGCGGGCGGAAGATGCTTCAAGTGCGCGTTGCTCCACACCTGCCGCCAGGCGCGCGCGCCGCGCTGCCCGTGGCGCAAGCCGAGCATGTGGCGCGCAATCGCCGTCCAGGGCGTGCCGTCTTCGGCGGTTTCGCGCTGCATGTAGCGCAGCATGTCTGCTTCCATGTCGTCCACGGAAAGCGCGCACGGCGCGCCGCCGTAAAAGCGCGCATCCCATTCGCGCAGCATGAGGGGCTGGTAATACGCCGCGCGCCCGAGCATGGCGCCGTCCACATGCTGCAGGTGTTCGGCGATGGCGTCATTGCCTGCAATGCCGCCGTTGAGGACGATGGTGGCGTGCGGAAAGTCGCGCTTGAGTTGATACGCCACGTCATAGCGCAGCGGCGGTACGTCGCGGTTTTCCTTGGGCGACAAGCCCTGCAGCCAGGCACTGCGTGCATGGACGATGAAGATGCGGCAGCCCGCCTCATAAAGCGTGCCGACGAAGTCGCGCACGAAGGCGTAGCTGTCTTCGCCATCGATGCCGATGCGGTGTTTGACGGTCACAGGCAGGCTGGTGGCGTCCTGCATGGCGCGCACGCAGTCGGCCACAAGCTGCGGGCGCAGCATGAGCGCCGCGCCAAACGCGCCGCGCTGCACGCGCGGGCTGGGGCAGCCGCAGTTGAGGTTGATTTCGTCGTAGCCCCACTCCTCACCCAAGCGCGCGCAGGCGGCGAGCGCGTGCGGTTCACTGCCGCCCAGTTGCAGCGCAAGTGGGCTTTCGTCCTCGTCATGGCGCAGGTGGCGGCGCACTTCGCCGTGCAGCAGCGCGCCCGTGGTGACCATTTCGGTGTAAAGGCGCGCGCACTTCGTCAGCAGCCGGTGAAAGTGGCGGCAGTGCTTGTCTGTGAGGTCAAGCATGGGCGCGACGCACAGGCGCCAGTCTTGGGAAATAGGCGGCATTGGCGGTGTTTTTGATGGGGTATCAATTCATCACCGGCAATATAAGCCGGCAACGGTATGTGTTTTTATTGAGTATTCATCCAAACAGCACGCAGCACCACGTCATCACGGTGAGCGAGCAGGCGAGAAAGACAACGGCGGAACCCATGTCTTTGGCGCGGCCTGAAAGCTCGTGGCGCTCCATGCCGATGCGGTCCACCACGCTTTCTATGGCGCTGTTGATGAGTTCGGCAATGGGCACCAAGAGCACGCTGCCCGCGAGCAGTGCGCGCTGCACACCGCCCTGCCCCAGCCACAGGCCAAGGGGAATGAGGACGATGGCAAGCAGCGCCTCTTGCCTGAATGCGGACTCATGCCGCCATGCGGCCTTGAAGCCCTGCCATGAGCACACCGTGGCGCGCACGATGCGCATGAAGCCGCGCCCGTTGGGTTTTTCGCTGACTGTTTCCATGCTTCACACCCGCTGCCATGCGGCAGCAAAAAAACCGTCTGTGCCGCTGGTGTGCGGCGCCAGTTGCAGGAAGCGCCCGCCCTCGCCACAAAGCTGCGCGGCTGCCGCCACGCCTGCGGCGCTGAGCACCTGCGCCGCCTGCACAGGCACGAATTGCTGCGGGTGCGCGGCCTCGAACGCGGCGGCCACATCTTCGTTTTCCTCGCGCAGCAGGCTGCATGTGGCATACACCAGGCGGCCACCCGGCTGCACGAGGCGCGCGGCGCTCGTCAGAATGTCGCGCTGCTGCGCGGCGAGCGCCTTCACTTTTTCGGGCGACTGGCGCCACTTCATGTCCGGGTTGCGGCGCAGCGTGCCGAGGCCGGAGCACGGCGCGTCCACGAGCACGCGCGCGAGCTTGCCCGCCAGCCGGCGCACGCGCTGGTCGCCCGCGCCCGTGATGACGATGGGATAAATGTTGGACAGCCCACTGCGCGACAGGCGCGGCGTAAGCGCCGAAAGACGGCGCGCCGAGGTGTCAAAGGCATACAGCCGCCCGGTGCCCCGCATCATCGCGCCCAGCGCCAGCGTCTTGCCGCCCGCGCCCGCACAGTAGTCGGCGACCATGTCGCCACGGCGCGCGCCCACGAGCAGCGCAAGCAGCTGCGAGCCTTCGTCCTGCACCTCTATGTCGCCGCGCTCAAAAGCGTCCAGCCGATGCACCGCCGGACGCCACTGCAGGCGCAAGCCCCAAGGGGAATGCGGCGTTTCCTGCACGTCCAGCCCCTGCCCGCGCAGCTCCTGCAGCACGTCCTCGCGCTTGGCCTGCAGGGTGTTGACGCGCACATCGAGCGGCGCTTCCTGCTGCAGCGCAGCGGCGAGCGCCTGAACGTCCCACTCGCGCATACGGCGGCGCAGCGTGTCCGCGAGCCAGTCCGGCAGGTTGTGGCGGCAGCAGTCCGGGAAATTGTCCAGCGGCTGCGCCAGCATCTCTGCGCGCCACGCCCATTCCTGCGGCGAGATGGCGGCGCGCAGCACCTCCTCATCGCCCCGCCAGCCAAGAATGGCAAGACGGCGCTCGCGCCCGCCGCTGCCCGAGCGCGCCAGCGTGTCAAAGTAGCGCAGGCGGCGCAGCACGGCGTAGAGCGTTTCGGCCATGGCTGCGCGCTCGC
>JAFRYL010000144.1 GCA_017437605.1 Ottowia sp.
CACGCGCGCGGCTGGCTGGCGCTGCCACGCACGGCAGCGCGCCACACGCACGGCAGCGGCTGCACCTTTGCCAGCAGCGCAGCGGCGGCGCTGGCGCGCGGCTTTGTCACGGCAGACGCTCTTGTGCTGGCGAAGATGGCCACAGCGCACGCCCTCGAATGCGGCTACGCCGCCGGCAGCGGGGCGGGGTCTGCGAACGCGCAGCCGGATTTCGCCTGCCGTCCGGCGCTCATGCCCCTGCTGACTTTGGGAGAGGAGCCGCCAGACGCGGCGCTGCTCGAGCACGCGCACCCTGTCGCGCCACCCTTCATGGAAGGCGCCTGCGCGCTCTACGCCATCGTGGACAGCGCCGCGCGCGCAGCGCAGGCGGCAGTCGCCGGCATCCTCATCGTGCAGTTGCGTGTCAAGGCACCGGAAAGCGAAGACGCACTGCGGCGCGACATCGCCCAGACACTTGCCGCCTGCCGGAGCGCTGGCGCCACGCTCGTCGTCAACGACCACTGGCCGCTTGCGCTGAACGTGCTGGACGAATATCCCGACGCCGCCCAGCACCTCGCCGTGCATCTGGGGCAGGAAGACATGCAAGCCATGAGCGCGCTGGGGCGCCAGCGCCTTGTCTCCAGCCGCATCCGCATCGGCGTGAGCAGCCACAGCCTGTGGGAACTGGCGCGCGCGCGCAGCCTGCGCCCTTGGTACATCGCCTGCGGCCCCGTGTGGCCGACGACCACCAAAGACATGCCCTGGCGCCCGCAAGGGCTGCACAACCTGCGCTGGTGGCAGCGCATGGCGGGCTGCCCTGTGGTCGCCATCGGCGGCATTCTGGAAGCAGCGCAGGCGCAGCAAGCCGCCGCAGCCGGCGCCGCCGCCGTGTGCCTGCTGCGCGGTCTGGGCGACGACGTGGCCGCCAGCGCGCGCCACTGGCACGCCGCCATCGCAGGCGCGCCCAAAGAAGAGGCGCCACTGCCCTTTGATACGTGGCCGCAGCCTTCGCTTGACCCTCAGCAATCTTGATTGTTGCCAGGGTATTTTTGTGTCGCCGGCTTATGTAGCCGGCAACCGCATACACATTCATCAGGTATACAAAGCGCTGAAACCGTGTAGCAGAGCAGGAAAGCGCTGCGTTTGCGCGCCACTGCGCGGCGCCCTGATTCCTACAATTTCCTGCATGTTCCGCGTTCTTGCTCCCGTGCGTGCGGCGCTGCTGGTGTGCGCCGCGCTTGGCGCTGGAGCAGCGCACGCCGACCTTTGGGGCTACACGGACGGAAACGGCGTGCTGCACCTCGCCGCCTCGCGCGTGGACGCGCGCTACCAGCTTTACCAGCGCGGCTCGGATGTGGCGCGGCTGGACGCGGGCGCGCCTGCGCTGGGGCTGGCGCCCTCCAGGGCGCATGGCGTGCCGAAACGTCTCGGCAAGCTGAACTACTCCGCCGGCTACCGCGCGGTGCGCCACCATATTCGCGAGGCGGCGGACGAGCTGCATGTGGATTACGCGCTCATCAAGGCGGTGATTGCCGCCGAATCAGGCTTCAACCCCAAGGCGGTTTCCCCCAAGGGCGCAACCGGGCTGATGCAGCTCATGCCCGACACGGCGCGCCAGTACGGGGTGAAACCGGAGGACGGCACGCTCACCGATGCGCGCACCAACATCTTCGCTGGCACGCGCCACCTCGCGTACCTGATGCGCTTGTTCAAGGGCGATACGCGCCTGGCCGTGGCCGCCTACAACGCAGGGCAGGGCGCGGTGAAGCGCGCGGGCGGTGTGCCCAACTTTCCGGAAACGCAGGCGTATGTGGAAACGGTGCTCGGCCTTTACAAGCTCTTTCAGCCTGCCGAAAGAAAAGGGCTGCGCCCCAGCGCCGGTGCGCTCAACCTTGAATCCAGCGCTGTGGGGCGGCGTGCCAGCGGGCGTGTGCGTGTGGAACTGAATCCGCCTGCCGCTGCGCCAGAAAGCGATGACGCCGTGCCCCAACTGCGCGCACAAAGCGTGGGGCGGCGCGCCAGCGGGCGCGTGCAGGGAGCGTCGGAGCCGTGAGTGCGCGCGGGCGGGTATAACCGCCCCCTTTGCGGCGCGTGCGGCGCCGCTGTTTCTTTCAGGTTTTTCCCATGAGTGACGAAATTGCCTTGCTGCCGCAGGGCGCTGATGGTGATGATGAGGAGCGGCTGACGTTGGCCGCCTACGCGCAGCGGGCGTATCTGGAATACGCGCTGAGTGTGGTCAAGGGGCGCGCGCTGCCCGATGTGAGCGACGGGCAAAAACCCGTGCAGCGGCGCATCCTGTACGTGATGGGGCGCATGGGGCTGGGCTGGGGCGGCGTGCAGGGGCGCCAGGCCGCTTCGCCCGTGAAAAGCGCGCGCGTGGTGGGCGATGTGCTGGGCAAGTTCCACCCGCACGGCGACGTGGCGGCGTATGAGGCGCTGGTGCGCATGGCGCAGGAGTTCAGCCTGCGCTACCCGCTCATCGACGGGCAGGGCAACTTCGGCAGCCGCGACGGCGACGGCGCCGCCGCCATGCGCTACACCGAAGCGCGCCTGTCGCGCATCTGCCGCCTGCTTCTCTCTGAAATTGACGCGGGCACCGTGGACTTCACCCCCAACTACGACGGGCGCGAGCAGGAGCCGGTGCATCTGCCCGCGCGTCTGCCCTTTGCGCTGCTCAATGGCGCAAGCGGCATCGCCGTGGGGCTGGCGTGCGAGATTCCCAGCCACAACCTGCGCGAAGTGGCCGACGCCTGCCTTGCGCTGCTGAAAAAGCCTGATTTGAGCGATGAAGAACTCTTTGCCCTGCTGCCCGGGCCGGACTATCCCGGCGGCGGCCACATCATCAGCAGCGCCGCCGAGATTGCCGCCGCCTACCGCACCGGGCGCGGCAGCCTGAAAGTGCGCGCGCGCTGGAGCGTGGAGCCGCTGGCGCGCGGGCAGTGGCAGATGGTCGTCACGGAACTGCCGCCGGGCGTGAGCGCGCGCCGCGTGCTGGAAGACGTGGAGGCCATTACCAACCCCAAGCCGCGCGCGGGCAAAAAGAGCATCTCTGCCGAGCAGAGCCAGTTGAAAGCCGCCGTGCTTGGCCTGCTGGAGGAGGCGCGCGATGAGTCCAACAAAGACGCCCCCGTGCGCATCGTCTTTTCCCCGCGCAGCCGCAGCGTGAGCGTGGAGGCGCTGGCGGAAATGCTGCTCGCGCACACCTGCCTGGAAAGCAACGCGCCCATCAACCTCACCTGCGTGGGGCTGGACGGGCGCCCGGTGCAAAAAAGCCTGCGCCAGATGCTGGAGGAGTGGATAGCGTTCCGCCAGCAGTGCATCACGCGGCGCACGCAGCATCGCCTGCAGGAAGTGCTCGACCGCCTGCACATTCTGGAAGGGCGGCAGGCGGTGCTGCTCAACATTGACGAAGTCATTGCGACGATTCGCGAAAGCGACGAGCCAAAACCCGCCCTCATCGCGCGCTTCAATTTGAGCGAGCGGCAGGCCGAGGACATTCTTGAAATCCGCCTGCGCCAGTTGGCGCGGCTGGAAGCCATCAAGATTGAGCAGGAAATGGCCGCGCTGCGCGAGGAGCAGCAAAAGCTGCAGGAAGTGCTCGGCAGCCACGACGCGCTGGTGCGCCTCATGGCGGGCGAAATCCGCGCCGACGCGCGCGAGTTTGGCGACGCGCGCCGCACGCTGATACGCGAAGAAAAGCGCGCGCAGGCCGAACTGCCGCAAAGCGACGAGCCGCTCACCGTCATCGTCAGCAGCCAAGGCTGGGTGCGAAGCCGCCAAGGGCACGGGCACGACGCGGCGGCCTTCAGCTTCAAGCCGGGCGACGCGCTCTACGGCGCCTTTGAATGCCGCACGCCGGACTGGCTGCTCGTCTTCGGCAGCAACGGGCGCGTTTACAGCGTGCCTGTCGCCAGCCTGCCCGACTCGCGCGGCGACGGCCAGCCCATCACCTCGCTCATCGAGCTGGAAGCAGGCACGCAGGCGCAGCACTTCATCGCGTGCGCGGCGGGCTGCGCGCTGCTGCTCGCCAGCAGCGACGGCTACGGCTTCATCGCCCGCGCCGGCGACATGCTCACGCGCCACAAGGCGGGCAAGGCCTTCGTTACCCTTTCCGATGGCGCGCGCCTGCTGCGCCCCGCGCTGGTGCAAGCTGCTGCTGAGGCGCAAAGCGCCCTGCCGCTTGCCACACCACCCGCCACGCATCTGGCCTGCGTGGGCAGCGACGGCTGGCTGCTCTGCCTCGCGCTGGACGAGCTGCGCCTCATGCCCAAGGGTGGCAAGGGGCTGCGCCTGATGGCGCTGAACAAGGGCGCGCAGCTTGCGGGCGCTGCTGCCTATGCCGCCGGCAGTAGCAGCGTGCGCGTGCTCGGGCGCGGGCGGCGCGGCGACGCGCGCGAAGAAGTGCTGGGCGCGCGCGTGCTCGCCGGTGCCGTCATGCCGCGCGCGCGCAAGGGGCGCAGCATCAAGTTCGGCTTTGAGCCGCAGGCGGTGGAGCGCGTGGATGAGTGAATACTCAATATCGCATGACTTCGTCGCCGGCTTCTTATGCCGGCAGCCATACGATACACCGCTAAAAATGCAGAATTTTCCCCTCGCCCCCGCGATAGCAGGGGGAGGGGGTTAGGGTGAGGGAGTGTTTGCATGGGTATAAATGTGCCGCCGGCAACATAAGCCGGCGATGGTGTAATATCGCGCAGAGTATTTGAAAAAAACGCCCGCCATGCCCAAGAAACACCCTCCACAGCGCCGCACGCACAAGGCGCCGCGCGCGGCGCGCACGCCGCGCCAGCAAGACAGCGCCTACAAGCTGTTCTTCAGTCAGCCGGTCATGGTGCGCTCGCTGCTGCATCTGATTGCTCCAGAGCTTGTCGCCGAACTTGACCTGGACACGCTGGAAAGGCTCCCCGGCGAACACGTCGCCCGTGGCGGGCAAAAGCGTTTCAGCGACATCGTGTGGAAAGTGCGGCGCAAGGGGGAAAGCGTCACACCCTGCTACATCGCCATCCTGCTTGAGTTTCAAAGTACGCCCGACAGATTCATGGCGCTGCGCCTGCTCACCTACGTTGCCTTGCTGTTGGAAGAACTCGCCAATGACAAGGAAGTGCAGGAAAGCGGCCTGCTGCCGCCCGTGCTGCCTATCGTGCTCTACAGCGGCACCCAGCCGTGGACAGGCGCGCAGGACGTGGCGGAGTTGTTCGCCCCCATGCCCGAAAACCTGCGCCCGCTCAACCCGCAGATGCGCTACCTGCTGCTCAACGAACGCGAAATGCCGCCCGAAGCATTGAAAAATGGCAGCCTTGCCGCACAATTGGTGCGTCTGGAACAAGCGGGCGACCCGGAAGCGTTGCGGGCAGCAGTGAGCGCATTCCTCGCGCAAATGCCCGATGATTGCCGCGAGGCGCTGACCGCCGCCATCAGGCTGCTGGTTGGCGACACATGCCGACGACTTGGAATCCCTGTGGAAGGAAAGGAGCAAGCCATGCTGGAAGAAAACTTGAGGCGCTGGAGAGATGAGGCTGTCGCCGAGGGGCGCGCAGAGGGGCGCGCCGAGGGGCGCGCCGAGGGCGAGGTAAAAGGTATTGCCAAAGGTTTGCGCGAAGCTGCACGCCGCATGCTCGCCGCAGGCGGCATCACGCCGGAGGCTGTGGCTCGTATGCTTGGACTGGACGAAGCAGAAGTCAGAGGTCTTGCCGCCGCGCAGTAAAGCAAAAACACCCCCTCGCCTCGCCCGTGTAGGGGCGCCCATTGCACCCGAACAAAGGGCAGCCACAAGGGCTGCCCCTACATACAGTTGCCATATTCACGCCATTGCCGGCTTATCTTGCCGGTGACTGCACCATACCCCCGTGAACTTGCGCGAACTGTGGCGCATGTGATACCGTTGCTTGCACTTCTTCACATGTGTGCTGCTGCAGCGGCAGCATTTTTTCTCCACCGTACATTTTCTGGAGCATTTATGAAGGCGCAAACTCCCGGCATTATAACGCATTTTCCGTCATTTCCGCGCACTAAAAAATACAGCCAGCATTTAGGCGCTGCCCTGCTTGCCGCCCTGCTCACTGCGCCTGCCTGGGCGTGTACCTGGGTCAACGAAGTGCTGCCCGACGGCTCGGGTGACGTCGTCGACGCCGGCCAAGAAGCCTGCAACACCACCATCAAAAACCACGGTACGCAAACCGTCAAGGCTGGCGGCACAGCCAAAAACACCCATCTTGCCGGCGGTGAACTTATGCTTGAAGGAGGAACCCTGCAAGGCGATCTGGACGGCAATGGTCGGGTCAGCCAGCCCAGCGGGGACATTCGGCTGCCAAACGTTATGGTAACAGCCCGTTCCACAACTACTGGCAATACCATGAGCCTTAACCAAAGCGTGCAGCAGCAGGGCAGTGGCGAGTTGAGCGCGGACAGCAACGCCACTTTGAAAGTGCAAGGCGATATCAGTGCTGACAGCATTGTCCTCAAGGGCGCAGACGGCCGGGTTGAAGCGTCTGGCGCCATTACTGCGGCGAAGGCTCTCTCCAATGCTGTCAGCGGAAACAACGGCGGAAGCATACAGGCGGGTGGCGACCTCAGCTTTGGAACAGTGGGCGGAAGCCACGGACTGTATATCGACCTTATTTCCACGGGTGGCGGCGTGAAAACCACTACGGGCGATTTGGCGGCGGGTAATATCACGGCTGTAACCAATATCAGCAGCCAAGGCAGTATGACTGCCACGGGCAATATCACCACAACTTTCGGTTCAGTGAGCAGCGCAGGCCAGCTCAAAGCCGCCGATATTTCGGCAGTGGGCGGTGCAGTGAGCAGCGTGGAAAATTTGGAGGCTGCCAGCATTACGGCAAACGATGACATCAGCAGCCAGGGCAGTCTGACTGCCACAGGCAATATCACCACAACAGCCGGTTCAGTGAGCAGCGCAGGCAATTTGGAAGCGGCCAGCATTACGGCAAGCAATGGCATCTCCAGCATAGGCATCCTGAAGGCAGGCCAGGTTTCAGGGCGGGACATTGCCGCAGCCATAGCCTCGGTGGGCGCGCTGGATGTTGCCGGCGGCCAAGTCGCGGTGGGTACGCTGGATGTTGTCGGCGGTAATACCACCTTGAATCTGGACGGCACGACGGCTGCGCACGCCCGGTTCAACAACGTCGATTTGGGCGGCCGCACCCTGACGGCGCATGGCACAAACGGCGGCGAAGCCAGCATCGACACGCTGACGCTGACCGGCGCGGGGCGGCTGTCGGATTCGGGCGGCGCGCTGAAAATCGGCAAGCTGAGCATCAACGGTGGCACGCTGAACGACGATAACTGGAACGAGTTGTACGGGCGCACGTACACCGACGACAATGACAACATCCATCTGGATACAGGCGGGCTGACCATCGACCTCGGCAGCAGCCAAAACCTTGAGCGCAAACTGACCGGCACCGGCGCGCTGGTCAAGGCGGGCGATGGTCAGCTCACACTCACCCAAGCCAGTGACTACTCCGGCGGCACGCAACTCAAGGCGGGCACACTGGCGCTGACCAATGCCAGCGCGGCAGGCACGGGCGAGATTGCCGCTGGCAGCGGCGCGACCCTGCGCCTTGCCGCCGAAAACGGCGCGTTCGGCAACACGCTGACAGCCACCGGCGGGACGCTGGAAGTGGCCAAGAGGGGCGTTTCCGTGCTGTCCATCAGCGGTTTTGAGAATCTCCACTTCATCCTCCCCGCTGATACCGCCGCAGGCGACACCGTGCTCGACACCGGCAGCGCCCCGGTTGCCTTGGGCGGCGTGAACATCAGCGTGGGCGGCGACGTTCCGACGCTGGCGCCGGGCGAGGCGCTCACGCTCATCAGCAGCGTCAGCGGCACGCCAGCGGCGAGCAGCGGCGTTCCCAGTGGCCTCGTGCTGGATGCCAGCAGCGGCGCCCTCGTCCTCAAGGCGCCGCAGCCCGGCGTGCGCGTGATTTCGGACACGCCCACCATGAGCGAACTGGGGCTGCTGCTTTCCGGCATTGCGCTGGCGGGCGTGGCTGTGCCCGCGCTGCGGCGGCGTGAGCGTCGTGGGCGCAAAGAGCGCGAACAGGATTGATACGCTGCGCGCATGAACAAAAACGCCCGCACTGCAGCGGGCGTTTTTTGTGCATACTCTCCATAAATAACTATGTTCACCGGCTTATGAAGCTGGTGATGAACTGATACCATCGCATTCACAATTGATCTCCTCGCCTCCGCCGCGCGCAGCGCGGGCAGGGGGAGAGGGCAGGGTGAGGGGGAATGCCCGCGCAGCGGGCGTTTGCACCGTACCATCGCCCGTTTTTGCATTTCTTCCTTTTGAACCACCATGCAACTGACCATCGCCACCCGTGAAAGCCGCCTCGCCATGTGGCAGGCGCAACATGTGCAGCAGCGTCTGGAGGCGCTTGGGCACTGCGTGCGCCTGCTTGGGATGACGACGCAGGGCGACCGCATCCTTGACCGCGCGCTCTCGCAAGTGGGCGGCAAGGGGCTGTTCGTCAAGGAGCTGGAAGCGGCGCTGGAAAGCGGCGAGGCCGACCTTGCCGTGCATTCGCTCAAAGACGTGCCCATGGAGCTGCCCGAGGGCTTCACGCTCGCCGCCGTGCTTGAGCGCGAAGACCCGCGCGACGCCTGGGTTTCGCCCAACTACACCACGCCCGCCGACTTGCCCGAAGGCGGCGTCATTGGCACCTCCAGCCTGCGCCGCGTGGCGCTGCTGCGCGCGCTGCTGGCCGAAGTCGGGCGCAGCGACGTGCGCATCGAGCCGCTGCGCGGCAATCTGGACACGCGCCTGCGCAAGCTGGACGAGGGGCAATACGCCGGCATCGTGCTCGCCGCCGCCGGATTGAAGCGCCTTGGCCTGCGCGAGCGCATCAAAGGCGTGTTCAGCGAAGACGACATGCTCCCCGCCGCCGGGCAGGGTGTGCTCGGCATCGAAATCCGCAGCGGGCGTGAAGACGTGGCGGAGGCGCTGCTGCCGCTCGTGGACGTGCGCGCCGCGCTCTGCACCACCGCCGAGCGCACCGTGAGCCGCGTCATGGGCGGAAGCTGCTCCATGCCGCTGGCTGCGCACGCCACGCTGGACGCACGCGGCCTGCACCTGCGCGCCGCCTGGGGCGAAGTGGAGGGCGAGCCGCGCCTGCTGCGCGCCGAAGCCCTCGTGCAGCAACCCTCGCTGCAAGCCGCGCGCCTGCTCGGCGGCAACGTCGCCGCGCAATTGCTCCAGCAGGGGGCGCATTGACCACAAAAAAACACAGGGTATATATTGACCGCCGGCTTATAAAGCCGGCAACCATACATATTTACCAATAGTATGCTTCTTTCAAGCGCCACGCCCCTCATCGTTACACGCCCCGAACCGGCGGCGGGTGAGTGGGTGCGGGAATTGCGCGCGCACGGTGTGGAGGCGCTGGCGCTGCCGCTGATTGAAACCGCGCCCGCGCCGGACGCGGCCCCGCGGCAGCCGGCGCGGCCGACACATGAG
>JAFRYL010000145.1 GCA_017437605.1 Ottowia sp.
ACGGAGCAGATTTTTGGTACGCCGCAAATCACGCCGCTGAAAAAGCTGGAGGACGGTTTTTATATTCAGGGGCTGTCTGGCGGGCCGACGCTGGCGTTCAAGGACATGGCGATGCAGCTCCTTGGGCGCCTGTTTGAATACGAGTTGGCGCGGCGCGGCGCCACGCTCAACATCCTTGGCGCGACGAGCGGCGACACGGGCAGCTCCGCCGAATACGCCATGCGCGGGCGCAAGGGCGTTCGCGTGTTCATGCTCAGCCCGCACGGGCGCATGAGCGCGTTCCAGCGCGCGCAGATGTTCAGCCTGCAGGACGAAAATATCTTCAATATTGCCGTGGAAGGCGTGTTTGACGATTGTCAGGACATGGTGAAAGCGGTCAGCGGCGATGTGGATTTCAAACGCCGCTGGCATATTGGCGCGGTGAACAGCATCAACTGGGCGCGGCTGCTGGCGCAGGTGGTGTATTACTTTGCCGGTTATTTTCAGGCGACAGAAGAAGGCGGTGTGGTGGATTTCACCGTGCCGAGCGGCAACTTCGGCAATATCTGCGCCGGGCATGTGGCGCGCATGATGGGGCTGCCGATTCGCCGCCTTGTCGTGGCGACGAATGAAAATGATGTGCTGGACGAGTTTTTCCGCACCGGCACTTATCGCGTGCGCTCAGGCGCGGAAACGCTGGCAACGAGCAGCCCAAGCATGGACATCAGCAAGGCGAGCAATTTTGAGCGTTTTGTGTTTGACGTGCTTGGGCGCGACGGCGCGGCGTGCGCGCGGCTTTTCAGTCAGGAATTGCCGCAAAAAGGGCAGTTTGAGCTGAAAACGCAGCTTGCTGCTTGGGGTGCCCAAGGGCAAGCGTGGGAAAGTGGACGCAGCACGCACGCCGACCGCATGGCAACGATTGCCGCCGTGCAGCGTGAGCACGGTGTGCTGATTGACACGCACACTGCCGACGGCGTGAAAGTGGCGCGCGAAAGGGCGCAACCGGGCGCACCCATGATTGTTCTGGAAACGGCGCAGCCGGTGAAATTCCTTGATTCCATCGCCGAGGCGCTCGGGCAGCCGGTGCCGCTGCCCGAACAATGGCGCGCATTGCAGGAGCTGCCGCAGCGCGTGCAGCGTATGCCGGTGGATGTGGCGCAGTTGCGCGCCTTCATTGAGCAGCATTGCGGCGGATAAACGCGCCATGTCCGCCGCTATTCCCACGCTGGGCGCGCTCGTCGCGCGCCATGCTTGGTGTCATGCTTGATACTCCACGCATTCACATGTCATTGCCGGTGAATGTTACGGGCGAAAAAAACAATACCCTAGATGATGAGACAGGAATGTCGCCATGACGGATGAAACACCGCCTCTGCTTGCCGCCGGTGGCTACGGGCAGTGGCTCGCGGCGCTCAAAACGCGCTTTCGCCAAGTGCAGCTCAAAGCTGCAGTGGCGGTCAACACCGAACTCCTGCAGTTTTATTGGGAACTGGGCGCCGACATCGTCCAGCGTCAGGACGGGCAGGCGTGGGGCAGCGGCTTTCTGGAAAAGCTCAGTCACGACTTGCGGGCAGAGTTTCCGCATGTGCAAGGCTTCTCCAGGCGCAACCTTGAGCGTATCCGCCAGTGGCACCAGTATTGGGCGGGCGACGCAGCAATTGCGACACAGCTTGTGTCGCAATTGACTGCCATCCCTTGGGGGCACAACCTTGCCATCGTCAGCAAATGCCGCAGCCACGCCGAAGCCCTGTATTACGTGCAGCAAACGCAGATGCACGGCTGGAGCCGCGCCGTGCTCACGCACCAGATAGAAAGCGGCCTCTGGCAGCGCGAAGGGCAAGCCATCAGCAACTTTGAGCGCACGCTGCCCGCGCCGCAGTCCGACCTGGCGGCGCAAGTGCTCAAAGACCCCTACGTGTTTGACTTTCTCAGTCTCGCCCCCGAACACACCGAGCGCGAACTGGAACGCGCCCTGCTGGACCACATCACCCAATTCCTGCTGGAACTCGGCACCGGCTTTGCCTACATCGGGCGGCAAGTGCCGCTGCAAGTGGGCGAGCGCGAATTCTTCCCTGACCTGCTCTTCTACCACGCGCGGCTGCACTGCTACGTCGTCGTTGAATTGAAAACCGTGGACTTTGAGCCGGAATTTGCCGGCAAACTCAACTTCTACCTCAAAGCCGTGGACGAACAAATGCGCGGCGCAGGCGACGCCCCAACCATCGGCCTGCTGCTGTGCAAAAGCAAAGACCGGCTGGTCGCGGAATATGCCCTTTCAGACATGCACAAACCGCTGGGCGTTGCCAGCTACCAGCTTGCGCACGAGTTGCCGCAAGACCTGCGCGACAAACTGCCGAGTATTGAGGCGCTAGAAGAGCAACTGCGCGAAGCGGCTTGTGACGACCAAGCGCCGCCGCGCGGCAGAAAAGCGTAATTCCTGCTGTATATATTCGTTGCCGGCTTATGAAGCCGGCGACGAAGCATGTTTATGTGTAGTATGCAGCTCACACTACCCGCTGCACGGCTTCTTCAAGCGTGCGGCGGGTTTTGGGGCGGGGTTCGTTCAGGCGGTAGCCGAAGCACACCATGACGGCGAGTTTGTAGTGCTCGGGGTTGTAGGGCACTTCGCGGGCGAGGTGGGCGTTCATGCTTTCCAGATCAAAGCCTTCAATGGGCGTGGAGTCAATGCCGAGCCAGGCGGCGGTGCTGAGCATGTTGGCCATGGCGATGTAGCTCTGTTTGCAGGCCCAGTCGTAGAAGGCGCGCGAGTGGCCGACGAGGGCAAAGTCGCTCTTGGCGAAGTGCTCAAAGTGTTGGCAGCGGCGTTCCAGTGCCTCGCCCTCCACGCGCTGGCGCTCGCGGAAGATGCGTTGCGGCAGGCCGCTGTCGGGCGAAAGCAGGGGTTCGAGCTGCGCGATGAAGGCGACGACGTGGCTGCATTCGGTGGCCTTGGCGCCGGCGCCCCAAGCCTGCTCTGCGATGCGCTGGCGCAGCGCGGGGCGCTCAATGACGAGCAGGCGCCACGGCTCCAGCCCGAAGGAGCTTGGGGCGAGCACGGCGCTTTGCAGCAGGGTTTGAAAGTCGTCCTCGCTGATGCGGCGTGCGGGGTCGTAGACCTTGCAGGCGTGGCGGAAGTTGGCAGCAGCGATGATGTCGGCGGCGGTCACAGGCATGGCGGTTTTCCTTTCTGTTGTGGCGGGTTGGGTGCTCCTTGTTTGGGAGCATGCGGGTGACGGGTGCAATCGTGGACAATACGCCGCTTTGCGTTTTCACCCTTTTTGAAACACGAAGGATAAGGACATCATGGGCAACAAAATCATTACCGAAGCGATGCGCAAGGCGACGCCGCCGCTGCCGGGGGCGCCGCGCCCGAAGCTGGGCGGCGGGCAGCGCCAGTCGCTGGAACGCGGCGCGCACCTGCGCAGCAAGAAGAATCCGGGCAAGCGTCCGCATCAGGGCTGAGCTTCTTCCCTTGAAAGAGCGCCCCTGCGAAGTTGCAGGGACGTTTTTTTGTGCGTTTTGCAAGGGTATAAAGGCGTCGCCGGCAAGATAAGCCGGAAAGAAAAGCAATTACAGACGGGTATCAATCTATTTGCCCTGTTTTTCACGCCGTTGCAGGGCGCGGCGGCGAGAAAACAGGCATGAAAAAAAGGAGCCTTTCGGCTCCTTTTTTGCGTAGGCATCACATGCCAGAGTAGTTGGGGCCGCCGCCGCCTTCGGGGGTGACCCAGACGATGTTTTGCGTCGGGTCTTTGATGTCGCAGGTCTTGCAGTGCAGGCAGTTGGCGAAGTTGATTTGCAGGCGTTTCTTGCCGGGGGCGTTTTCGTCGTCCACGAATTCGTAGACTTGCGCGGGGCAGTAGCGCGCTTCGGGGCCGGCGAATTTTTCCAGGTTGACTTCCACGGGCACCTTGGCGTCCTTGAGCGTGAGGTGCGCGGGCTGGCTTTCTTCGTGCATGACGCCAGCGAGGAAGACGCCGGAGAGCCGGTCAAAGGTCAGCTCGCCATCGGGCTTGGGATAGTCGATGGGCTGGCATTCGGCGGCGGGTTTGAGCTGCACATGGTCGGGTTCGTGGCGGTGCAGCGTCCAGGGAATGTTGCCGCGCAGCGCGAATTGCGACTGTTCCATGCCGTTCATGGCGGTGCCGATGAGCAGCCCCTTCTTGAACCAGGTCTTGAAGTTGCGGTCTTTGTAAAGCTCCTTGTAGAGCCAGCTGTCGCGGAAGGCGTCGGGGTAGGCGGTGAGTTCGTCGTGCTGGCGGCCTTTCTGGATGGCTTCAAAGGCGGCTTCGGCGGCGAGCATGCCGCTCTTCATGGCGGGGTGGACGCCCTTGATGCGGCTGACGTTGAGGTAGCCGGCATCGCAGCCCACAAGCGCGCCACCGGGGAAGATGGTGCGCGGCAGCGACATGAGACCGCCCGCAGTGATGGCGCGTGCGCCGTAGCTGATGCGCTTGGCGTTGACTTTGCCGCTGTCGTCGGTGAAGAACTTCTTGATGAAGGGGTGCGTCTTCCAGCGCTGCATTTCCTCAAACGGGCTGAGGTAGGGGTTTTTGTAGTTGAGCGCGGTGACGAAGCCGCAGAAAATCTGGTTGTTTTCGCCGTGATACATGGAGGCGCCGCCGTAGGTGCCGAAGTCCATGGGCCAGGCGGCGGTGTGAATGACGGTGCCGGGCTGGTGGCGGCTGGGGTCAATTTCCCAGAGTTCCTTCACGCCGATGGCGTAGCTTTGGGGGTCGCAGTCGGCGTCGAGCTTGAACTCTTCCATCAGGCGCCGACCCAGGTGCCCGCGTGAGCCTTCGGCAAACAGGGTGTATTTGCCGAGGATTTCCATGCCGAGCGCAAAGTTGTCGGTGGGTTCACCGTCTTTGCCCAGCCCCATGTTGCCGGTGGCGACGCCCTTGACGCTGCCGTCGTTGTTGAAGAGGATTTCAGCAGCGGGCTGGCCGGGGAAGATTTCCACGCCCAGTTCTTCGGCTTGCCCCGCCAGCCAGCGCACGACGTTGCTCAGGCTGACGATGTAGTTGCCGTGGTTGTCGGCAAAGGGCGGCAGCAGCGCATTGGGAATGCGGAAGTGGCCGCCGCCGGCGCCGAGGAAGACGTAGGCGTCGTCGGTGACTTCCTGCTTGATGGGGGCGTCTTTGGATTTCCAGTCGGGGAGCAGCTCGTCCAAGGCGCGCGGGTCAAACGCGGTGCCCGCGAGAATGTGCGCGCCTGGCTCGGAGCCTTTTTCCAGCACGACGACAGAGAGTTCAGTTTCCTTTGCTGCGGCCAGTTGCTTCAAACGAATGGCTGCGGAAAGGCCTGCCGGACCAGCGCCCACGATAACCACGTCGTATTCCATGGATTCGCGCGGGCCGAATTTTTCAATCAATTGCTCGGGGGTCATGTGCTGTGTCTCACTTTTGGTGTGGGAGGATAGAACCGAGGCGGCGCCCCGCCTTGGTGCGCGCCGCCATTGTAGGCGGAGTTTGTGGCAGGGGCGGCGGCGCATTCCCTGTACGCTCATGGGGCGCAAAATCCGGGGAGCGCTTCAAGGGGCGCTCGGGTGCGTCAGAAACCCGTAAACCGGCAATCTGCAGAAACAGTGATAGCGCCAATGTCTTGGAGAGTTCTGGTGGGCGGCATATTCCGTAGTCTTTTCCTGCTGCTGGGCGCGTGCGCGTGCGCGTGCGCGCAGGCGGGCGCCGCGCAGGAGTGGGAAGCGCGCGTGCAATACGTGGTTGATGGCGACACGCTCTGGGTCAAGCGCGCCGAGGGTGGGAAGCGCGTGAAACTGCGCCTGCGCGATATTGACGCGCCTGAAATCTGCCAGCCTGACGGCGCCGCTGCGCGCCGCGCGCTGCGGCAGCTCGTGCGCGGGCAGCGTGTGCAGGTGCGCGTGGTGGCGCGCGACCAGTACGGGCGCCGCGTGGCGGACGTGTGGCGCGCGGACGATGGCGTGAATCTGGCCGCGCGCATGGTGGAAGACGGCTGGGCGTGGAGCCACCGCGTCGGGAGGCACTACGCCGGGCGCTACGCCGCGCAGCAAAAAGCGGCGCAGGCAGCGCGGCGCGGACTGTTTGCCGACGCGCAGGCGCTGCACCCGGCAGACTTTCGCCGCCAGCATGGGGCGTGCGACAAACGCTGAAACGCAGAGCAATACCCATGCAATAAACATTGCATTGCCGGCAACATAAGCCGGTGCTTAAATGCAGTGGCAATGGGTATGGGTTGATGAAAGATACTGTCAAACAAGATATTTCATCGCCGGCACAAGTTGCCGGCGACGCTGTGAAACATCAAAGGGTATTCGCGCTGTCCAGGGCGAGCGCCTGCACCACGGCGTTCAGCGCGGGCGAGGCGTTGCGGCTGGCGTAGTAGAGGTGGTAGCCGGGAAACACCGCCGCCCAGTCGTGCAGCACTTCTTCCAGCGCGCCCTCGCGCAGCGCGGCTTGCACGGCATCCAGCGGCAGCCAGACGAGGCCTGCGCCGCCCAGCGCCGCCTGCTGCGCCAGATGGCCGCTGTTGCAGGTGTAGGAGCCGCTTACCTGCACGCTGAACAGCCGCCCGTCACGCATGAACTCCCAGGGCATCATGCCGCCGAGCGTGGGCAGCCGCCGCCCGATGCAGTTGTGCTGAGCCAGCTCCTGCGGCGTGCGCGGGCGCCCGCAGCGCGCCAGATACGCCGGGCTGCCCGTTACGCACATGCGCATGTCCGGCGCGATGCGGCGCGCAATCATGTCGCGCGCCACGTAGTCGCCAAGGCGCACGCCGAGGTCAAAGCGCTCGGCAACGATGTCGATGAAGCGGTCCTCGGCACTCACTTCCACATGCAAATCCGGCCAGCGCGCCAGCAGCGGCGCCAGTCGCGGCCACACGTGCATCTCCAGCGCATGGTGCGAGGCAGTAATGCGCACCGTGCCCGCCACCTGCCCGCGCATGGCGACGAGGGCGTCAAGCTCCGCTTCAATCTCCTCCAGGCGCGGCGCCAGCGTGCCGTAGAGCCGCTCGCCGGCTTCCGTGGGCGCAACGCTGCGCGTGGTGCGGTTGAGCAATTTCAGCGCCAGCCGCTCTTCCAGCGCGCGCATGGCGTGGCTGAGTGCCGAGGGCGACACGCCAAGCTGCGCCGCCGCGCGCGTAAAGCTGCCCGCGCGCACCACGGCGGCGAAGGCGGCGAGGTCGTCAAAACGGGGGCTGGAACGTGGCATTGTTGAATCTCCTTCACAAGTCTATCCTGCAAAAACGCCTTTTTCCGCCCCCGGCAGCGGCGCACAATGCCCTGCGTTTCATTGCCCGGAAAGGAGAACCACACCATGAAACGCCGCACCGTCATGCAGGCCATAGGCGCTGGCATCGCCGCCGCTGGCTTCCCGTCCATCGCCGCCGCCAAGACTGCGCCCTTTGATTTTGAAAAGCGCACCGTGCGCCTCAACGACGGGCACGACATGCCCATCATCGGCCTGGGCGTTTTCACGCTGGACGACGCTGCCACCGAAAGCGCCTGCATCGTGGCGCTGCAAAACGGCTGCCGCCTGATAGACACGGCGCACGTCTACAGCAATGAGGAAGCCGTTGGGCGTGCCGTGAAAAAATCCGGCGTGCCGCGCGCGCAGGTGTGCATCACCACCAAACTCTGGACCAGCGATTTTGGCCGCGCCGCGCCGGAAATTGACAATATGTTGAAGCGTCTGGACACAGACTATATTGACCTGCTGCTGCTGCATCACCCGGCCGACCGCGACGAAGATGCCTACAGCGCCATGGAACAGGCCGTGAAAGCGGGCAAAGTGCGCTCCATCGGCCTGTCAAACTATTATGAAAAAGAGTTTGAACGCATCATGAAAGGCGCCAGCATCACGCCCGCCGTGGTGCAGAACGAAACGCACCCATACAACCAGTGGCGCGAGCTGAAAAAGTTTTTTGACCGCCACGGCACCGTGCTGGAATCGTGGTATCCGCTGGGCGGGCGCGACCGCTATGGGCGCAGCGGCTTTGCCATGCTCGCCGCCGACCCGGTGATAGTGGATTTGGCGAAAAAACACGGCAAAAGCACGGCGCAAATCATATTGCGCTGGCACCTGCAGGACGGCAACATCGCCATTCCGCGCTCCTCCAATCCGGCGCACATCAAGGAAAACCTTGACATTTTCAACTTCCAGCTCGACGCCGGCGACATGCAGCGCATGGCGTCGCTGGACAAACAGCAGCGCTTTTCTACGTTCTGACAATATGTGCTCCCTCGCCCCCGCCGGCGCAGCCGGACGGGGCAGGGGTGAGTTGTAAGGACGCGCAAAAATGCAATACACCACACTGGGCACCACCAATATCCGCATTTCACGCATCTGCATGGGCTGCATGGGTTTTGGCAATGCCGCTACCGGCCAGCACAGCTGGACGCTGAACGAGGACGATTCGCGCGCCATCATCCGCCGCGCGCTGGAGGCGGGCATCAATTTCTACGACACCGCCATCGCCTACCAGAACGGCAGCAGCGAGCAATATGTAGGGCGCGCGCTGCGCGACATGGCCAGGCGCGATGAGGTGGTCGTCGCCACAAAGTTCCTGCCGCGCACACCCGCGCAAATTGAGGCGGGCGTGAGCGGCGCGCAGCACATTGCCGCCTCGCTGGAGCAAAGCCTGAAAAACCTCGGCATGGATTATGTGGATTTATACATTTACCATATCTGGGATTACAACACCCCCATCCGCGAGGTGCTGCAGGCGCTGAATGCGGCGGTAAAAGCGGGCAAGGTGCGCGCCATCGGCATTGCCAACTGCTTTGCCTGGCAGCTTGCCAAGGCCAATGCGCTGGCGGAAAAAGAGGGTTGGGCGCGTTTTGTATCCGTGCAAAACCACTACAGCCTCATCATGCGCGAGGAAGAGCGCGAAATGTTCGGCTACTGCCATGAAGAAAATATCGCCATGACGCCCTACAGCGCGCTCGCTGCCGGGCGCCTGTCGCGCGTGCCGGGCGAGCAGACCAAACGCCTGCAGCAAGACGTCTATACCAAACTCAAATATGATGCCGCCGCGCAGCAGGACGCCGTCATCATTCAGCGTGTGGCAGAGCTGGCGCAAAAACGCGGCGTCGCCATGACGGAAATTGCGCTCGCGTGGCTGCTGGAAAAAGTGGCGGCGCCCGTCGTTGGCATGACAAAAGAAAGCCATGTGGACGCCGCCATAAAAGCCACGCAGCTTGCCTTGTCCGCCGAGGAAATGAATTATCTGGAAGCGGCCTACACGCCGCACAACTTGAGCGGCGTCATGGCGCAAAACACCCCGGCTGCCAAAGGGCAGGCGAAAGTGTGGACAAAATCAGGCAACCACCCCAAGGAGTAAACAGATGCACACAACACGCAGAACCATCTTGAAAACCGCCGCCGCACTGGGCGCGGCCACATTGCTTTCCCGCGCGCTGGCGGCGAACCTCACGCCCACGCAGAAGCCGCTGAAAATCGGCGTCGTTGGCGCCGGTTCGCTCGGCGGCACCGTGGGGCGGCTGCTGGCGCAGGCGGGGCATGAAGTGATGTTTTCCGCGCGCGACGTGGAGCGGGTGCGCCGGCGCTTTTCCGGCGAGCGTGAACGCGCTGGCACGCCGCTGGAAGCCGCGCAGTTCGGCGAGGTGGTGCTGTTCGCGCTGCCGTATTCGGCGCTGCCCGAGATGGCGGAAAAACTCGCGCCCGCGCTGAAAGGAAAAATCGTGCTCGACGCCATGAACCCCTGGGGCGAGCCAGCGATGGAAGAGCGCGCGAAGCAGGAGGCGCAGGGCGTCATCGGCCTGCTGACCGCCAAGTTCCTGCCCGATGTGCGGCTGGTGCGCGTGTTCAGTTCCATTGACGCCACGCAGATTGCCGCCTCTGCGCGGCGCGATGGCGACAAGCTGGCGGTGCCCATCGCCAGCGACGACGCGCAGGCCGCAGCGCTCGCCGCCGAACTGGTGCGCGAAGTGGGCTGCGAGCCGGTGCCCGTGGGCGCCCTCATTGAATCGCGCCGCTACCAGCCGGGCAGCAATGCCTTCCGCGCGCACATTGGCGCCGACGAGCTGCGCAAACGCATGGGTGTGCAATAGCGCGCGCTGGCAGGAGCACTGACGAAAGGGCCGCCGCTTCCGTAAAGGAGGCGGCGGTTTTTTATCTTTTTTTGGCGATACTGGCAGAAAAAACGTTTTGTCGCCGGCTTCATAAGCCGGTGATGCAGTGCATTATTGTTGGGTATGTTTGGAATCAAGGATACCAAGGCACGTGAACACAGCTTGCCGGCAAGATAAGCCGGCAAGCTGGTGTTTGCGCTGGCAGTATGTTGAAAAACGCCTTCACTTCGCACCGGCGGCGCGCAGCATGTTGACGATGTTGGTGTGCCCCTTGGCCTGGGCGATGTCCTGGGCGGTGGAGCCGGCGAGCTTGCCTTTGCTGATGGTGGTGTTCAGGTTGGCGCCACGCTCAATGAGCAGGCGGACGGTGTCGGCGTGCCCCTTGCCGGCGGCAATCATCAGGGCGGTGACGCCGTTTTCTTCCTGCATGTTGATGCTGGCGCCTTTGTCCAGCAGCAGGCGGGCGGTGGTGGTGTGGCCGTTCTGCGCGGCGAGCATGAGGGGCGTCCAGCGGCGCTTTTCGGTGGCGTTGACGCTGGCGCCGCGCTCAATGAGCAGGCGGGCGGTGTCGGTGTGCCCCTTGTTGGCGGCGAACATGAGCGGCATCCAGCCTTTGACGTCGGCGGAGGTGAGGCTTGCGCCTTTGTCCAGCAGCAGGCGCACGGTGTCGGTGTGGCCGTTGGTGGCGGCGAAGATGAGCGGCGTCCAGCCGTCTTCGTCAGCGGCGTTGACTTTGGCACCTTTGCCAAGGAGCAGGCGGGAGGTGTCGGCGTGGCCGTTGCCGGCGGCAATGGTCAGGGCGGTGGCGCCGGTTTTGGTGGCGGCGCCGACTTTGGCGCCTTTTTCAAGGAGCAGGCGCACGGTGTCGGTGTAGCCGTTTTGTGCGGCAATCATCAGCGGCGTCCAGCGGTCTTCTTCGGTGACGCCGACTTTGGCGCCTTTGCTGATGAGCAGGCGGGCGATGTCGGTGTGGCCTTTCTGCGCGGCGAACATGAGGGGCGTCCAGCCGCGTTTGTCGGTGGCGCTCACGGAGGCGCCCTTGTCAAGGAGCTGGCGGGTGGCGTCGGCGTGACCGTGGCCGGCAGCAATCATCAGCGGGGTGATGTTGTTGACGGTGACGGCGTCGACTTTGGCGCCTTGGTCAAGGAGCAGGCGCACGGTGTCGGCGCTGCCGTCCTGCGCGGCGAGCATGAGGGCGGTCCAGCCCTTGTTTTCGGTGGCGTGGAGGTTCGCGCCCCGGTCAAGCAGGAAGCGCGCGGCGTCGGTGTTCCCCTTGGCGGCGGCGAACATGAGGGCGTTCCAGCCGTCGCTGTCGGCGGCGTTGATGGCGACGCCGCCTTCCAGCAGGCAGCGCAGGTTGTTGGTGTCGCCAGCGCGCGCGGAGTAGAGCAGCGGGAGGGGGGCTTTTTCGTCCGTTGTGGTGTTGCAGGGCGTGCCGGAGGCGTCACGCACGGCGCCGGTGGTGCCGCAGCCGGCAAGCAGGGCAGTGAGCAGCGCGGCGGCAAGAGTGGAGAGGGTGGTTTTTTTCATGCTTGTTTCCTTGGTTGATAGAGTTGGGTATTGTGTGGTCGCCGGCTTGATAAGCCGGTAACCGTGCATTGATTGGCAAAGTATTGCCAAAAACGCCTTCACTTTGCGCCAGCGGCGCGCAGCATGTTGGCGACGGCGGTGTGACCGTTGGCGGTGGCAATCATCAACGCGGTGAGGCCCTGTTTGTTGGCGGCATCCACTTGGGCGCCCCGGTCAAGGAGCAGGCGGGCGGTGTCGCTGCGGCCTTCTTGCGCGGCGAGCATCAGCGCAGTCCAGCGCTCATCTGCGGAGGCGGCGTTGGGGTTGGCTCCTTTGTCCAGCAGCAGGCGGGCGGTGTCGGTGTGACCGCCGCCAGCGGCCATCATCAGCGCGGTGGCGCCATGCTGTTTGTTGTCGGCATTGGGGTTGGCGCCCCGCTCAAGGAGCAGGCGCGCAGTGCCGAACTGTCCCCTGGTGGCTGCGACCATGAGGGCTGAACCGCCTTTTTCGGTGCTGGCGTGAATGTTGGCGCCTCGGTCAAGGAGCAGGCGCGCGGTGTCGGTGTGGCCGTTGCCTGCGGCGGACATGAGGGCTGTCCATCCGTCTTTTTCAACGGCGTTGGGGTTGGCGCCTTTGTCAAGGAGTAGGCGCACGGTGTCGGTCTGCCCTTCGCTGGCCGCGAACATGAGGGCGGTCCAGCCGTCGTCATCCGGGGCGTCAATGGGAGAGCCGCTGTCCAGCAGGCAGCGCACGTTCCCCGCGTTGCCTTCGCGTGCGGAGTAGAGCAGCGGGGTGACGGCGCTTTCATCTGTCGTGGTGTTGCACGGCGCAGCGTGCGCGGCGGCGCAGACAAAGAGCGCGAGGGCGGCGGTGAAAAGCTGTTTTTTCATGGTGTTTTAGGCAGTACTGCAGTATCACCGGCAAGTTACGCCGGCGATGCAGTGTTAATGTTCAGGGTATGCGGTTTATTCTTCCGCCGCCGCCGGTTCGGTGACGCACTCAATGGGCGAGGGGACGGCGTCGGGCGGCTGGCGCAGGAGCATGGAGAGGAGCGAGGCGACGCGGTCGCGCAGCACGCGGCGGTCGCAGATGAAGTCCACGGCGCCTTTGCACTGCAAAAACTCGGCGCGCTGGAAGCCTTCGGGCAGTTTCACGCGCACGGTGTTTTCAATCACGCGCGGGCCAGCAAAGCCAATCAGCGCGCCGGGTTCGGCCATGACGATGTCACCGACGAAGGCAAAACCGGCGGAGACGCCGCCCATCGTGGGGTCGGTGAGCACGCTGATGTAGGGCAGGCCGTGTTCGGCAAGGCGGGTGAGGGCGGCGTTGGTTTTCGCCATCTGCATGAGGCTGAACAGCCCCTCCTGCATGCGCGCGCCGCCGGTGGCGGTGAAGCAGACGAAGGGGATTTTGTGCTCGATGGCGCAGGCGACGCCGCGCGCAAAGCGCTCGCCCACGACGCTGCCCATGCTGCCGCCCATGAAGTCAAACTCAAACGCGGCGGCCACAAGCGGCAGCCCGTGCACGGCGCCGCGCATGACGACGATGGCGTCGCGCTCGCCGGTGGCGTCCTGCGCTTCTTTCAGGCGCGCGGGGTAGTCGCGGCTGTCGGTGAATTGCAGCACGTCCTGCGGGGCAACGCCCGAGCCGATTTCTTCGCGCCCTTCGGCGTCCAGAAAGGTGTTGAGGCGCGCACGCGCGCGGATGCGGTGGTGGTGCCCGCATTTGGGACAGACGTTCTGGTTGCGCTCGAGGTCGGTGTTGTAGAGCACGGTGTCGCACGCGGGGCATTTGACCCAGAGGCCCTCGGGCATCTGGTGGCGCGCGGCGGCGGCGTTGGGCCGTATGCGGGGCGGCAGGACTTTTTCAAGCCAGCTCATAAGTCTTGTTCTTCCATGAAAGATGCGGGCGCATGGCTGCCGAAAAGCAGCGCGTGCGCCCGCAGTGTAGCAAGCGGTTTTCCTGAAGACATTCCCTCGCCCCCGCCCATCGTAGGGGCGCAATTCATTGCGCCCTGTGCGTATCCTGCACACGGACGGGCGCGATAAATCGCGCCCCTACGTGCGGCGCTCACGCGCCCGCGAGGGAGAGGGAATGGATTTACGAATCCAGCGCCGCGCGCACTTCGCGCAGGAACTCCACGGCGGCGTCCATCGGGCGCTGCGGGTTTTGCTCCATCGCGTCAATCAGGCGCGTGCCGAGCACGACGGCGTCCGCCCCGGCGTTTTTCGCAATGGCGCGCGCGGTGGCGGCGTCGCGGATGCCAAAGCCCACCGCGAGCGGCAGGCTGATGCGCTGGCGTATGCGCGCGAGCATCTGCTGCACTTCGCTCACGTCCAGCCCGTCGCTGCCGGTGACGCCCTTGAGCGAGATGTAGTAGACGAAGCCGCCCGCAAGCTGCGCCACTTGCTCCATGCGCTCCTCGGTGCTGGTGGGGGCGAGGAGGAAGATTTGCTGCAGCCCGGCGGCTTTCAGGCGCGCGGAGAAGGCTTCGCACTCGTCAGGCGGGTAGTCCACGATGAGCACGGCGTCCACGCCAGCCGCCGCTGCGTCCTTGGCGAAGTCGCCGCCCGCGTGCTCGTAACGCTCGATGGGGTTGGCGTAGCCCATGAGCACGACGGGGGTGGTGGCGTCCTTGTCGCGGAAGGCGCGCATGTGCGCGAGCACCTGCTGCAGGTTCACGCCGCGCGCCACGGCGTCGCGCCCGGCGCGCTGGATGACGGGGCCGTCCGCCGCCGGGTCGGAGAAGGGGAAGCCAAGCTCAATGGCGTTCGCTCCGGCGGCCACCAGCGCGTGCATGATGTCGGGCGTGGGCAGCGATTCCGGGTAGCCCCCCATGATGTAGGGAATGAGGGCGCAGCGCCCCTGCGCGCGCAGCGCGGCAAACATTTCGTCCATGCGGCTCATCATTGCACCTCCTTTTTGACAGCGGCGTCATATTCGGCGACAGAATTCACGTCCTTGTCGCCGCGACCGGAAAGATTGACCAGAATAATCTGGTCCTTGCGCATTTTTGGCGCAATTTTCAGCGCGTGCGCGAAGGCGTGGCTTGATTCAAGCGCTGGAATAATCCCCTCCACGCGGCAGAGGTGGTGGAATGCAGCGACAGCTTCCGCGTCCGTGGCGCCGACATATTCGGCGCGTTTTGTGTCTTTGAGCCAGGCGTGTTCCGGGCCGATGCCGGGATAATCCAGCCCCGCGCTCACCGAGTGCGTATCCATGATTTGCCCGTTTTCGTCCTGCAAAACATAGGTGCGGTTGCCGTGCAGCACGCCGGGCACGCCGCGCTGCAGCGTGGCGGCGTGTTTGCCGGTATCCAGCCCGCTGCCGTCGGCTTCCACGCCTATCAGTTTCACGTTTTCATCGGGTACATAGGCGCTGAAAATGCCCATCGCGTTGCTGCCGCCGCCCACGCAGGCAATCACCACATCGGGCTGGCGGCCAGCGAGTTCGGGCATTTGTGTGAGGCACTCCTTGCCAATCACGCTCTGGAACTCGCGCACCATGAGCGGATAGGGATGGGGGCCAGCGACGGTGCCGATGATGTAGAAGGTGTGGTCAATGTGCGCCACCCAGTCGCGCATGGCCTCATTGAGCGCGTCTTTGAGCGTCTTGCCGCCCACTTCAATGGCGTTGACCTTGGCGCCGAGCAGCCGCATGCGATACACATTGGGCATTTGCCGGCGCACGTCTTCGGCGCCCATGAAAATCTCGCATTCCAGCCCGTAGCGCGCGCAAATCGTGGCGGTGGCCACGCCGTGCTGACCGGCGCCGGTTTCGGCAATTACGCGTGTTTTGCCCATGCGTTTGGCGAGCATGGCCTGGCCAATCACGTTGTTGATTTTGTGCGCGCCGGTGTGGTTCAAATCCTCGCGTTTGAGGTAAATCTGCGCGCCGCCCAGCTCGCGGCTGGTGCGCTCGGCGTGGTAAATGGGCGAGGGGCGCCCGACGTAGTATTTCAGCTCGCGCTGGAATTCGGCGATGAATTCAGGGTCTTGGCGGTATTTTTCATACGCTTCCCTGAGTTCGTTGATGGCGAACGCAAGCGGCTCGCCGATGAAACTGCCGCCGTACTGGCCAAAATGGCCGCTGGCGTCAGGCATGTTGTAGTCAGACATGGTGTTGTGCTTTCAAAAAAATCCGGTTGCAATGCGGCAGGCGCAATGGCGCCGCCGAAAGGGAAAAAAGTGAAGGGGAGCGCGCGGGTGCGGCGCAGTGCCGGCGGGCAGTTTCAGGCTGCAGCGTCCGCCGCACGCACGGCGGCGATGAAGCGGCGGATTTTTTCAGCGTCCTTGATGCCCTTGACCGGCTTGCCGTCAGCGCCAGTGGCTTCAACGCCAGTGGACACGTCAACGGCAAGCGACAGCGGCGCGCGCGCGCGCAGCGCAGCGATGCCATCGGCCACGTTTGCAGGTGTCAACCCACCAGACAAAACGAGGTGAACGGCGGCGTTTGGTGGCAGGAGTGACCAATTGAATGTCCTTCCGCTGCCGCCGTAGCCTGGGGATGGGGCGTCCAGCAGCAGCGCCTGGGCTGAGGGATGAGAAGCCGCGAAGTGTAGCAAGCTGTCCGGCGCGGCGCCAGCCTCAATGTGCACAGCGCGCCAATACTGCCGCCCGCACGCGGCGGCAAGCTGCGCGCATTCTTCGGGCGATTCGTCGCCGTGAAACTGCAGCAGCGCGCCCGGCACGGCGGCGCAGGCAGCGCGCACGCGCTCCGCTGGCTCGTTGACGCAAAGCAACACCGGCTGCACCAGCGGTGGCAACAGGCGCGCAAGCGCGGCGGCGCGCTCAATGCTCACGCAGCGCGGACTGCGCGCATAGAGCACAAAGCCGACGGCGTCCGCGCCAGCTTCTGCGGCGGCCAGCACATCCTGCTCGCGTGTGAGGCCGCAAATCTTGATTCGGGTGCGCATGATTTCTAAGGGTATCTATGTGTCGCCGGCACAAGTCGCCGGCAATGATGTGTTTGAACAATGAGTATCCATCAAAAAACGCCCGGCGCAGGCAACCAGTCAAAGGCGGGCGTGCGCTCGGGCATGCCCCATTCGGGCGCGTAGCGGGGGCCGAGGAAATACAGCCCGTCCGCCGAAAAGGTGGACCACGCCGCGCTGCGGCGGCGCGCGGCGAGCACTTCGCCCATCCACTGCGGCGGCTTCAAACCTTGCCCCACGGCCACGAGGCAGCCCATGATGTTGCGAATCATGTGGTGCAAAAACGCATTACCCTCAAAGTCAAAACGCCAGTACGCGCCGCATTGCGAAATGTCCAGCCGCAGCAGTGTTTTCACGGGTGAGGGCGCCTGACAGCCCGCCGCGCGAAACGAGGAAAAATCGTGCTCGCCCAGCAAGAGCTGCGCCGCCTCGCGCATTGCCGCGCCATCCAGCGGGCGAAAGCTCCATCCCGCGCGCCGCGCCTCCAGCGCCCCGCGCACGCGCGACTGCAGCAACAGATAGCTGTAGCGGCGCGAAAGCGCGCACGAGCGCGCATGAAAGCCGTCTGGCGCCACGCGCGCCCACTGCACCGCCACATCGGGCGGCAGAAAGGCATTCACCCCGCGCACCCAAGAAAACTCCTCGCGCTGCACGCTGCTGTCAAAGTGCACCACCTGCCCGAGCGCATGCACGCCCGTATCCGTGCGCCCGGCGCAGAGCGTGCGCACGCGCTCACCGGCAAAGCGCGCCAGCGCCGCCTCCAGCACGTCCTGCACGGTGCGCCCCTCGGGTTGGCTCTGCCAGCCGAGGTAGTTGCTGCCCGCATAGTTGAGACCCAAAGCAATCCGCATGGGGCGGCATTGTCCGGCATGCGCTGCGGCGCGTTTCGTCGTACCCTCGCGCCCCTATGCCACGCAAGCCAGCCACCCCACCCGCACCAGAAGCCGCCCCGAGCACAGAAGGGCGCTTCGTCACCTTTCCCGACTCGCCCTACCAGCTCTGGCAGCCGTACCCGCCTGCCGGCGACCAGCCGCAGGCCATTGCCGAACTGGTGGAGGGCGTGCAAAGCGGCGAGGCGTTTCAAATCCTGCTTGGCGTCACCGGCTCGGGCAAAACCTTCACCATGGCCAACGTGATTGCGCGCCTCGGGCGCCCGGCCATCATCTTTGCACCCAACAAAACGCTGGCGGCGCAGCTCTACAGCGAGCTGCGCGAGTTTTTCCCGAAAAATGCCGTGGAATACTTCGTCAGCTACTACGACTATTACCAGCCCGAAGCCTACGTGCCGCAGCGCGATTTGTTCATAGAAAAAGACAGCGCCATCAACGACCAGATTGAGCAAATGCGGCTTTCCGCCACAAAAAGCGTGCTCGAGCGCCGCGATGTGGTGATAGTTGCCACCGTTTCCGCCATTTATGGCATCGGCGCGCCCGATGATTATCTGCAAATGCGCATGATACTGCGCGTGGGCGGCAAGCAGGGGCAGCGCGACGCCATCGCGCAGCTCGTCCACATGCAGTACAAGCGCAACGACATGGAGCTTGCGCGCGGCATGTTCCGCGTGCGCGGCGACACCATCGACGTGTTTCCCTCGGAGCACAGCGAACTGGCCGTGCGCATTGAGCTTTTTGATGACGAGGTGGAAAGCCTTTCGCTTTTTGACCCGCTCACCGGCAAAATCGTGCAAAGCGTGCCGCGCTTTGTCATTTACCCGAGCAGTCATTATGTGACGCCGCGCGCCAAAGTGCTCGCCGCCGTGGAAACCATCAAGGAAGAACTCGCCGAGCGCCTGGAATACTTCACGCGCGAGGGCAAACTGCTGGAAGCGCAGCGCCTCGCGCAGCGCACGCGCTTTGATTTGGAAATGCTCACGGAACTGGGGCACTGCAAAGGCATTGAAAACTACTCACGCCATCTGTCTGGCACGCGCCCCGGCGAGCCGCCGCCCACACTCACCGATTATCTGCCGCGCGACGCCCTCATGTTTCTGGACGAAAGCCACCAGATGATAGGGCAGCTCAACGGCATGTACAACGGCGACCACGCGCGCAAAAACACGCTCGTGGAATATGGCTTCCGCCTACCCAGCGCGCTGGACAACCGCCCGCTCAAGTTTGCCGAGTTTGAACAGCGCATGCGGCAGGTGATTTTCATGAGCGCCACGCCCGCCGATTATGAAAAACAGCACGCCGGGCAAATTGTGGAGCAGGTCGTGCGCCCCACCGGGCTGGTGGACCCGGCCGTGGAAGTGCGCCCTGCCACGCATCAGGTGGACGACGTGCTGCAGGAAATCCGCACGCGCGCGCAGCAGGGCGAGCGCGTGCTGATTACCACGCTCACCAAACGCATGGCGGAGCAACTCACGCAATATCTTGATGAAAATGGCGTGCGCGTGCGCTACCTGCACAGCGATATAGATACTGTGGAGCGCGTGGAAATCATCCGCGACCTGCGCCTTGGCGCTTTTGACGTGCTCGTCGGCATCAATTTATTGCGCGAAGGACTGGATATTCCAGAGGTTTCACTCGTCGCCATTCTTGACGCCGACAAGGAAGGTTTTCTGCGCGCCGAGCGCAGCCTGATTCAAACCATAGGGCGCGCGGCGCGCAACGTGCACGGCACGGCGATTTTGTACGCCGACCACATGACGGATTCCATGCGCCGCGCCATTGACGAAACCGAGCGCCGCCGCGCCAAGCAACTGGCCTACAACAAGGCGCACGGCATCACCCCGCGCGGCATCGTCAAGGAAGTGCGCGACCTCATTGACGGCGTGTATTCCGACAAAAGCGCCACCACCACCCGCCCCGCGCGCACTGCCCTGCGCGGCGAAGTGCAGGACATGGACGAAAAGGCGCTGGCGCAGGAAATCCGCCGGCTGGAAAAAGAAATGATGGACTGCGCGCGCAACCTTGAATTTGAGCGCGCCGCCGCCGCGCGCGACGCCCTTGCCGCCCTCAAGCAGCGCGTGCTGGGTGCGTCCGGTAAAGAGAAAAGCTAGGGTATAACATCGTTGCCGGCTTGATAAGCCGGCAATAACATGTAACTACTTATAGTATTGTGCGGCGGGAGCGATGGGAGTCAGTGTGCCTGCGCCCAGTTGGCGCCTTCGCCGAGTTCGGCGAGGAGGGGCACGCGCAGGGTGGCGACGCTGGCCATGAGTTGCGGAATGTTGGCGCGCACCCAGGGCAGTTCGGCGTCGGGCACTTGCAGCACGAGTTCGTCATGCACCTGCATAAGAATGGCGCTGTGCAGCCGCTCGGCGGCAAGGGCGCGGTGGACGGCAATCATGGCGAGTTTGATGAGGTCGGCGGCGCTGCCCTGCATGGGGGCGTTGATGGCGGCGCGCTCGGCGCCGGCGCGGCGCGCGGCGTTTGCGCTGTGAATTTCGGGGACGGCCAGGCGGCGGCCAAAGATGGTGTGGACGCAGCCGTGCTCGCGCGCAGCGGCGCGGCAGCGTTCCATGTAGCGGTGGACGCCGGGATAACGCTCAAAATAGCGCTCAATATAGTTAGCGGCGGCGCGTTTTTCTATGCCAAGGCTGCGGGCGAGGCCGAAGCTGCCCATGCCGTAAATCAGTCCAAAGTTAATGGCTTTGGCGGCGCGGCGCTGTTCGGGGGAAACGTTTTCAGGCGCGGCGCCGAAAATTTCGGCGGCGGTGGCGCGGTGAATATCCTGCCCTTGCTCAAAGGCGCGCAGCAGGGCTTCGTCTTCAGACAAATGCGCCATGATGCGCAGTTCAATCTGGCTGTAGTCGCAACTGACGATGCGGCTGCCGGGCGGGGCAATGAAGGCGGCGCGAATGCGGCGGCCTTCGGGCGTGCGCACGGGAATGTTTTGCAGATTGGGTTCGTTGCTGGCAAGGCGCCCAGTGACGGCGACAGCCTGCGCGTAGTTGGTGTGAATACGCGCGCTTGCGTCCTGCATGTGCGGGAGTTTGTCGGTGTAGGTGCTTTTGAGCTTGGCGAGCGCGCGGTGTTCCAGTATGCGCGCGGGCAGGGGAAAGTCGGCGGCGAGGGTTTCCAGCACTTCTTCATCAGTGCTGGGGCGGCCTGTGGAGGTTTTTTTGGTGACGGGCAGCCCCAGCTTGTCAAAAAAGATTTCGCCGATTTGTTTGGGGCTGCCGAGGTTGAATTGCTGGCCGGCGAGCTGCCACGCCTGCAGCTGCAGCTCGTTCATGCGTGTGCCGAGTTCGGCGCTGTGCTGCTGGAGGGCGGCGGTGTCAATGAGGACGCCGAGGCGCTCCATGTCAAACAGCACGCCAGCGGTGGCGATTTCCAGCGCGTAAATACGGCGCAGGTTTTCACTTTCGGCAATCTGCGGCCAAAGCGCCTGATGCACGGCGAGGGTTTGCTCGGCGTCTTCGCACGCATAGTGCGCGGCATCTTCTATGGCAATGCTGGCAAAAGGTTTTTGCTGCGCGCCGCGTCCGCACAAGTCTTCATAACTCGTGCCGCTGCGCCCAAGGTGGCGCTCGGCCAGACTTTGCAGGCTGTGCGGCAGGTGCGCTTCCAGCACGTAGCTTTGCAGCATGGTGTCGTGAACAAAGCCGGCGGTTTTCAGTCCACAGTTGGCAAAAACGTGGCGGTCGTATTTGAAGTTTTGTCCGAGTTTTGCTTTTTCCGGGTCGGCAAGCCACGGGGCGAGGCGCTGCAAAACCTGTTCGGCGGGCAGTTGCCCGTCAAGCAGAACGCCAAAATCGTCAACATGTCCAAGGGGAATATAGGCGGTTTCAAATGGCGCAACGCTGACGGAAAGCCCGACGATGCGCGCGCGCATGGCATCAAGCGAGTCAGTTTCCGTGTCTATGGCAACAAGTGGCGCGGCGCTGATTTTTTGCATCCATGCGTCAAAAGTTTCCCAGTCCTGAATGCTGCAGTAGCGCGGTTCGCCGCTTTCCGGCGGCTCTTTTGGCAGTGCGTCGGCAGCGGCGGGGCGCTCGGCCAGCAGCGCGTCCAGCAGCGGGGCAGGCGGGGCGGCTTCGTCGGCAGCGTCAAACAAATCAGCGGGCGGCGCGGCAGGTTTGGGCGCGCGCTTTGCGGCGGCTTTTTTCGCCGCGCCGCGAAAGCCGTATTGCTGGTAGAAGGCGGCCAGCCCCTCTTTATTTTCAGGCTGCAGCGCCAGTTCGGACAGGGCGGGCAAACCCTGCACGTCGTTGCGGATTTTGAGCAGTTCGCGCGCCTTGGGCAGCCAGTCAAGCGCGGCGCGCAGCCGCTCGCCCGCCGCGCCCTTGATGTTGCCCGCGTGTTCCACCAGTGCCTGCAGTGAGCCGTATTCGGCCAGCCACTTGGTGGCGGTTTTGGGGCCGACTTTTTCCACGCCGGGAATGTTGTCCACGGCATCGCCCACGAGGGTTTGCCAGTCCAGCATGAGGGCGGGGGGCACGCCGAACTCCTCCTGCACGCCCGCTTCGTCGCGGAGTTTGCCGCTCATGGTGTCCATGATGGTGATGTGCGGTGTGACGAGCTGCGCGAGGTCCTTGTCGCCGCTGGAAATCACCACGTCCAGCCCCTGCGCGGCGGCTGCGTGCGCGAGGGTGGCGAGCACGTCGTCGGCCTCCACGCCGGGCACGGCGAGCAGCGGCCAACCGAGCAGGCGCACGAGTTCATGCACGGGCGCAATCTGGCTGCGCAGCTCGTCGGGCATGGGTTTGCGCGTGGCCTTGTAGTCCGCATACAGCCCGTGGCGGAAGGTGGGGCCGTGGGCGTCAAAGACGCAGGCGCCGTGCGGCACGTCGGCGAATTGCTTGCGCAGCGCGCCGAGCATGTTCAACATGCCGCGCACCGCGCCCGTGGGCTGGCTGCTGGGGTCGGACGGGTCGGCGCGCAGGTCGGGCAGGGCGTGAAAGGCGCGGTAGAGGTAGCTGGACGCATCAACCAGCAGCAGCGCAGGGGCGGTATTTATGCGCGCATTGTGCATGGGCGGGCGGGTCGGGATAAAAAAACCGCCCAGAGCGTGGAGCTTCTGGGCGGTTGGCGTTTGGCGGAGACAGAGGGATTCGAACCCTCGATGGAGCTCTACACCCCATACTCCCTTAGCAGGGGAGCACCTTCGGCCACTCGGTCATGTCTCCGTGCGAGGAAAGGGGCGCATTATGCCAGTTTTCCGCCGCCTGGTTGGTCAAGGCCGAACGCCTGGTGCAGCGCGCGCACGGCAAGCTCGGTGTATTTCTCGTCCACGACGACAGAAATCTTGATTTCGCTGGTGGAAATCATCTGGATGTTGATGCCTTCTTCGCTCAGCGTGCGGAACATGGTGCTGGCCACGCCCGCGTGGCTGCGCATGCCGATGCCAACCAGGCTGACTTTGCAGATGTGCTTGTCGCTGATGAGCGTGGCGCCGAGGGCGGGGAGAACATTTTCCTGCAGCAGGGCGCAGGCGCGGTCGCATTCGCTGCGCGCCACAGTGAAGGAGAAGTCCGCGCGCCCGTCTTTGCCGACGTTCTGGATGACCACGTCCACCTCAATGCCTGCGGCGGCCACAGCGCCGAGGATTTGCGCGGCGGTGCCGGGCTTGTCGGGCACACCCATGACGGCAATCTTGGCTTCGTCGCGGCTGTAGGCGATGCCGGAGATAAGGGCTTTTTCCATTTTTTCGTCTTCCTCAAAGGTAATCAGGGTGCCCGAGCGGGCTTCTTCGTTGATGTCGATGTCCCAGGGGGTGAAGCTGGAGAGCACGCGCACGGGCACGCGGTATTTGCCGGCGAACTCCACGGAGCGGATTTGCAGCACTTTGCTGCCGAGGCTGGCGAGTTCGAGCATTTCCTCAAAGCTCACGGAGTGCAGGCGCTGCGCTTCGGGGACGATGCGCGGGTCGGTGGTATAGACGCCGTCCACGTCGGTGTAAATCAGGCATTCGTCGGCGCCCAGGGCTGCGGCCATCGCCACGGCGGAGGTGTCCGAGCCGCCGCGCCCAAGGGTGGTGATGTTGTTGTTCTCGTCAATGCCCTGAAAACCGGTGACGATGACGACGCGCCCGGCGGCGAGGTCGGCGCGCACGCGCTCGCCATCAATGCTTTCAATGCGCGCTTTGGTGTAGGCGCTGTCGGTGCGCACGGGCACCTGCCAGCCGGTGTAGCTGACGGCGGGCTGGCCGAGCGCCTGCAGCGCAATGGCCAGCAGCGCGGACGATGCCTGCTCGCCCGTGGCGGCGAGTGCGTCCTGCTCGCGCAGGTAGGCCTCGTCAGTCACGCCAGCGGGCGCCAGCTCCTTGGCCAGCGCCAGCAGGCGGTTGGTTTCGCCGCTCATGGCGCTGGGCACCACGACCATCTGATGGCCGGCGCGCACCCACTTGGCGACGCGCCGCGCGACGTTGGCGATGCGTTCGGTGGACCCCATGGAGGTGCCGCCGTATTTGTGAACGATGAGTGCCATACGTTGTTGTTGCTTTGTTGTAGGGGAAAGAGCGCCCGCCGCATGTGGCGCGCGGGCGGCGCGCGATTGTATGCTGCGCTGCGGCAAAGGCGCGGAAGGTGCGGCGTTTTTGTCAGTGTGCAGCAGTATGTGTTGCTTGCCGGCATAAGAAGCCGGCAAGCAAGTGTGGATTGGAGGCGTATCGCAAAAAAGTGCCTTCACTTCGCGCCAGCGGCGCGCAGCATTTGGGCGGTGGCGGTGTGCCTTTGCCACGTGGCGAGCGTCAGCGCGGTGGCGCCTTTCTTGTCGGTGGCGTTGATGTCGGCGCCTTTTTCAATGAGCATGCGCGCGGTGTCGGTGTTCCCCATGAGTGCAGCGTACATGAGGGGCGTCCAGCCCGTTTTTGTTGTGGCGTGAATGTTTGCGCCTCGTTCAATGAGAAAGCGGGCGGTGGCAGTTTGTCCCGTGCTTGCGGCGTTCATCAGGGCAGTGTTGCCGTCTTTGTTTGCGGCGTTGACATTGGCGCCCCTGTCCAGCAACAGGCGGGCGGTGTCGGTGTGACCGCCTTGCACGGTAATCATCAGCGCGGTGCCGCCGCCAACGGTGGTGGCGTTGGGTTTTGCGCCCCTGTCCAGCAGCAGGTGCACGGTGTCGGTGTGCCCATCCTTCGCGGCGTGCATGAGGGGCGTCCAGCCGTATTCGTCGGAGACTTTGGGGCTGGCGCCTTGGTCAAGGAGGGCGCGGACGGTGGCGGTCTGCCCTTCGCCTGCGGCGCGCAGGAGTGCCTGCTTGCTTGCGGTGTCGGTGGTGGCGCAGGCGCTGAGCAGGGCAGCAAGCACAAGGGCGGGGAACAGCAGTTTTTTCATGCCGTTTTGCATGGGTATTGTGTGGCTGCCGGCTTGATAAGCCGGCGACCGAATGACGTTGAATGCGGTATGCGAAGAAAACCTTTATTTCTTCGCGCGCTTCGCGCCCTTCGCGCCGGCGGCCTTGAGCATCTTGACGATGGTGGTGTGCCCGTTGGCCTGGGCGATGTCCAGCGCGGTGCGGCCAGCGGCTTTGCCTTTGGTGACGACGGCGTTGACCTTGGCGCCTTTGTCAAGCAGCAGGCGCACGGTGTCAGCGTGCCCCTGCAATGCAGCGATGGTCAGCGCGGTGGCGCCCTTGTCGTTGGCGGCGTTGACGTTTGCGCCGTTTTCAAGCAGCAGGCGGGCGGTGTCGGTGTGGCCGCTGGCGGCGGCGGCCATCAGCGCGGTGCTGCCGTCCTTGTAGGCGGCGCCAACCTGCGCGCCTTTTTCAAGGAGCAGGCGCACGGTGTCAGTGCGGCCATTGCCCGCCGCGCCCATGAGCGCGGTGAAGCCGTCGCCCTTGTCGGCGCCCACCTGCGCGCCCTTGTCAAGGAGGTTCTGGACGATGTCGGTGTGGCCGCGACCAGCCGCGAGCATGAGTGCGGTGAGGCCTTCGCCATCAGCAGCGTTGGCATCGGCGCCGGCGTCCAGCAGGCAGCGCACGTTGGCGGCGTCGCCTTCCTTGGCGTCGTGCAGCAGCGCGCTGTTGGCATCGCTGCCTTCGGCGATGTTGCACTGCGCGGCGGCGCTGGTGGCGCTGTCCTGCACGGTGCCGTTGGTGACGCAGCCGGCAAGCAGCGCCGAGAGCAGCAGGGCGGGGAGCAGGTGGTGTTTCATGCTGGTTTCCTAGGTTGATTGAAGGGGTATTGTGTGGTCGCCGGCTTATGAAGCCGGCGATTGTGTGCAGATTGGCATTGTATTGCCAAATCGTCTCATTCCTTCGCGCCGGCGGCGCGCAGTATTTTCACGATTTCCGGGTGCTTTGAGTCCTTGGCGGCGTCCAGCGCCGTGGCGCCGGTGAGCTTGCCTTTGGTGACGCGGGCATTCACGTTGGCACCGCTGGCGATGAGCAGGCGCACGATGTCGGCGTGCCCCGCCACCGCTGCAACCATCAGTGCGGTGCCGCCGCTCGGGTTGGCGGCGTTGACGTTGGCGCCCTTTTCAATGAGCAGGCGGGCAATGTCGGTGTGGCCGTTTTCCGCCGCGCCAAAGAGTGCGGTGGAGCCGTTGAGAAGGGTGGCGTTGACGTTGGCGCCGTTGTCAAGCAGCAGGCGCACGATGTCGGTGTTGCCGTACCAGGTGGCCGCCGTGAGCGGGAGGGCGCCGCCAGCTTTGTCGGCGGCGTTGACATTGGCGCCTTTCGCTATGAGCAGGCGGGCGATGTCGGTGTACCCCCGGCCCGCCGCCCAGAGCAGCGGTGTGCTGCCGACGGCTTTGCCGCTGGTGAGGGCGACGTTGGTATTGGCGCCCCGCTCAAGGAGCAGGCGGACGATGTCGGTGCTGCCGCTTATCGTCGCAGTCGTCAGCGCGGTGTAGCCGTTTTTGTCGGTGGCGTTCACCTGCGCGCCCCGCTCAACAAGGTTTTGCACGATGGCGGTGTGCCTCTGGCTGGCGGCGAACATGAGCGCGGTGCTTCCGTTCCCGTCGGCTTCGTTGACGTTGACGCCGGCGTCCAGCAGGCAGCGCACGTTGGCCGCATCGCCCGAGCGCGCGGAATACAGCAGCGGCGTGGAGGCGAGCTTGTCCGTCTTGGCGCTGCAGGACGTGCCCTGCACCGTGCCATCGGTGGCGCAGGCAGTCAGCAACGCCGAGAGCACAAGCGTGGGGAAAAGAGCTTTTTTCATGGTGTTTTCCTTGGGTATGTAATGCTTGCCGGCTTGATAAGCCGACGACAAAGTGATGATTGATGTGGTATTGCTAAAAACGCCTCATTTTTTTGCGCCAGCGGCGCGCAGGATTTTCACGATTTCGGTGTGTCCTTCGGCTTGGGCGAAGTCCAGCGCGGTATGCCCTTGCGTGGTGGCTGCGTTGAGATCGGCGCCGCTGGCAATGAGCAGGCGGACGGTATCGCTCTGTCCCCACATTGCCGCGAACATCAGCGCGGTTTCGCCAGTCTTGCGGGAGGCGTTGACCTGAGCGCCCTTTTCAATGAGCAGGCGGGTGGTGTCGGAGGGGCATAAGGTGAGCGCAGCGCTCATAAGCGCGGTGTCGCCGTTCTCGTCGGCAGCGTTGACGTCCGCGCCCTTCTCAATGAGCAGGCGAATGGTGTTGTTGTCGCACATGAGCACTGCCTGCATCAGCGCGGAGGTGCCAGACGCGCCGCCGCTGCTGCCCTGCGCGGTGCCGGTGGTGGCGCAGGCGGTGAGTAGCGCCGAGAGCAGCAGGACGGGGAGCAGATGTTTATTCATAGAATTTGATGAGGTATTGATTGCTTGCCGGCTTGATAAGCCGGCGATGAAATGTATTATCAATGGGTATCAACTTGTTCCGGCATCACAAAACGCAAGAACGCAGCCCGTCGGTGCGGGGGAATGTATACGAGCTTTCACTCCGCTGCGGGTGCCCACCGCAGCACCTCCCCCACACGCTGCACGTAGCCGTTGCCGACTTTGAGGTGAATGTGGTGGCCGCGCGTGCGGCAGGCGGCGATGAGGCGCAGCAGTTCGTCCAGTTGTGCGCTGCTCGGTGTGGCGCCGGGCAGGGTGCTGAGCCAAAAGCGCAGGGCGCCCGCCTGGCGCGCGGGGGAGAGCTGCTGCAGCGCGGCGATACGGGGCGGGGTGCCGGTGGTGTGCAGGTCCTGCGCGGCGATTTCGCCCAGTACTTCTTGCGCCTGCGCTGCGTGGGCGGCGCTGCGCGCAAAGGTGGTGCGAAAGTGCGGGAATGCCTCGTCCAGCGCGGGGAGCAGCCGCGCGCGAATGCGGTTGCGGGTGTAGCGCGTGTCGGTGTTGCTTGGGTCTTCCACCCACGTTGCGCCGCGCTCGCGCAGCCAGTGGCGAATGTCGGCGCCGGGCACGTCCAGCAAAGGGCGCACGCAGTGCAGCGCGCCGCGCTGCCAGTGCGCGGGCATGGCCGCCAGCCCGGGCAGGCCCGCGCCGCGCGTGAGGGCGAGCAGCAAGGTTTCCACTTGGTCGTCGGCATGGTGCGCGAGCGCGAGGGTGCGCACGCCGCTGGCGGCGGCAAGCTGGTCAAAGGCGGCGTAGCGCGCGGCGCGCGCGGCGGCTTCTGTGCTCTGCCCGCGTGCGGCGTTCACCTGCACGCGCTGCACGCGCAGCGGTACACCAAGCCGCTGGCAGCAAGCGGCGCAGTGGCGTTCAAAATCATCAGCGGCGGCTTGCAGGCCGTGGTGGATGTGCCATGCTTCAAGCTGCCCCGGCCAATGCGCGGCGCAGGCAAGCAGCAGCGCGGTGGAGTCCGCCCCGCCGCTGTAGGCGACAGCCAGCGGCAGCGCGGGCGCGCTTGCGACAAAAACGTGCATGGCCGCGTCTACGCGGCGGGCGGCTGTGCGTTCTTTGACAGTTGCAGGCATGATGCACAAGGGTACGGCGTGCGGCGCTCTTGCGCCAGCGCGCAGCAGGCCGCATATGGGCGGCGTTTTTCTCCGATGCGAAAGGGCACTGGCGATGGGGAAGCTGGTGCGTTTGTGGAAACTGGCCGGACGGCAGGCGCGGCTGGCGTGGGCGGTGCTGCGCGACGCGCGCACGCCGTGGAGCGCCAAGGCTGCCACAGTGTTTGCGCTGCTCTACGTGCTGGTGCCTGCCGATGTGGTCACAGACTTTATGCCCGTGCTCGGCTGGCTGGACGACGGGCTGGTGGTCTACATCCTGCTGCAACTCGCGTTCAAACTGCTGCCGCCGGAACTCTACGAGAGCGTGCGCGTGAAGGTGGAGCAGCGCGGCAAGGCGGCGCCAAGCAATTGATACTCCTTGACATATGCAGCAATCGCCGGCTACATAAGCCGGCGATTGTGTTTTATATGCTTGGGTATGCTGTTTTTCAAGGGGAACGCGGCGCGCGTCAATAGCTTTCGCCGGCAGCGCGGCATTCGTCATAGAACTGGCAATAGAGCTGCCAGCGCTGTTCGTCCAGCGCGCCGCGTTGCACGGCGGCGGTGACGCTGCAGTCGGGTTCAGCACGGTGGGTGCAGTTGTAGAAGCGGCAGCCGCCGGTGTGCGCGGCGATGTCGGGCATGCAGGCGGCGAGTTGGTCGGCTTGAATGTGGCGCAGGCCGAATTGCTGGAATCCGGGTGAATCTATCAATGCGCTGGTTTTTGCCGCGTCCAGCCAGTACCAGGTGCTGGCGGTGGTGGTGTGGCGACCCGCCTGCAGCGCCTGCGATATTTCGCCGGTTTGGGCAGCGGCGCCGGGGATGAGGCGGTTGATGAGCGTGCTTTTGCCCGCGCCGCTTGGGCCGAGCAGCAGGGTGGTGCGTGCGCGCAAGAGCGGCAGCAGGGCGGCGTCGGGCGCTGTTTCGGGCGGCGCGGCGCGGCGAGCCTCGGCGCAAAGCGGCAGCACGCGGTAGCTGGCGGCGGCATACGGGGCAAGGCGTGCGAGCGCCTGCGCGAAGGGGGCGGCGAGGTCGGCCTTGTTGAGCGCAATGAGGGCGGGAATGTGCGCGGCTTCGCAGGCGATGAGGGCGCGGGCGAGCTGCTCCAGCGAGGGCTGCGGCTCGGCGGCGAGCACGATGAGCACCTGGCTGATGTTGGCGGCAAAGAGGCGGCGGCGCATTTCATCTTGCCGGTAGAGCAGGGTGTGGCGCGGCTCTATTGTTTCAATCACTCCGCCGCCATGCACGGCGCGCCAGCGCACGGCGTCGCCCACGATGGCGTCCAGCTTGCGTCCGCGCATCTGGCAGGCGAGGCGCTCGCCCTGCGGCGTTTCTATCAGGCACTGCCGCCCACGGCTGGCGACGACGCGCGCCAGCGGCAAGTCGTCGTTTTTGGGCGGGGCGGGGCGTTTGGCCATCAGTGTTCTTGCGCTGCCAGCCGTTCAAGCTGCGCGATGCGCTCGGCGGCGGGCGGGTGCGAGTAATGAAAGCGCGCGTAGAGCGCGTCGGGCGTGAGGGTGCTGGCGTTGTCGCGGTGCAGCTTGAGCAGCGCGCTGATGAGGGCGCGCGCGCTGGCGTGCTGCGCGGCCCAGGCGTCGGCCTCAAACTCGTAGCGGCGCGATTGCGCCGCCAGCAGCGGGGAGAGGAAAAATCCCGCCAGCGGCGCCGCCAGTGCCATGAGCGCGAGCGCCAGCGCCGAGTTGGGCACTGCGCCGCCCATGCTGGCGGGCAGGTTGGGCACGGCGCCCAGCCCCGTGTAAAAGCCGTTTTGCCCCGCGAGCCAGCCAAGCGCCGCCAGCGCCGCGAGGCTCACAGCCGCCAGCGCCCCCACTCGCCGCACGATGTGCCGCCTGCGCCAGTGGCCGATTTCGTGCGCCAGCACGGACTCAATTTCCTCCGGTGCAAGCTGCGAGAGCAGCGTGTCAAACAGCACCACGCGGCGCGCGGCGCCAAAGCCGGTGAAATAGGCATTGGCGTGTGCGCTGCGGCGGCTGCCGTCCATCACCTGCAGCGTGCTGGCGCGCATGCCGCAGCGTTCCATCAGCGCCGTCAGGCGCGCGGCAAGCGCCTCATCGTCCAGCGGCGCGAAGCGGTTGAACAGCGGCGCAATCCACATCGGAAACACCACCATCATCACAAGCGAAAACCCCATCCACAGCGCCCACACCCAGAGCCACCACAGGCCGCCCGCCGCCTGCATCAGCAGCAGCGCCGCCGAAAGCAGCGGCAGCGCGAGCGCCAGCGAAAGCAGGGCGGACTTGGCCGTGTCCGCCAGCCACAGCCGCCACGTCGTGCGGTTGAAGCCAAAACGCTGCTCGATGACAAAAGTCTGGTAGAGCGACAGCGGCATATCCAGCAGCGCGCCGATGGCGCCAAACGCCAGCAGCAGGGCCAGCGGCTGCAGCAGCGGGCGCGGGCCGATGAGGGCAAGCAGCGCACTGTTGAGCGCCTGCACCCCGCCCAGCAGCGTCCAGCCGAGCAGCACGGCGGCCTCCAGCGGCAGCGCCAGCAGCGCCAGGCGCAGGCGCGCGAGCGTGTAATCCGCCGCCTTCTGGTGCGCGGGCAAATCAATGGTGGCGGCAAAGGCCGCTGGCACCGCGCCCCGGTGCTGCGCCACGCTGCGCGCCTGCCGCAGCAGCAGCCATATCTGCACGGCGGCCTGCGCCAGCAGCAGCGCCACAAAACAGCCGGTGACAAGAGGGGCGGGCAGGGAATCACTCATGGGCGCAGTATGCCGCAGGGAGGGAGTGCGCGCCGGAGGTGCTCTATACTTCATGCATAAACATCGGATTGCCGGCTCAACTTGCCGGCGGCAATATCAATACCCTACAAAAACCATGAAAAAACAGCTTTTCGCCGCAGCCCTTGCACTGTTCGCCTGCGCCGCACACGCCGCGCCGTGCGACACCACCACGGACGGCAACGCGCCCACGCCGCTGATGTATTCCGCGCGCACGGGCAACGCCGAAAACGTGCGCTGCCTGCTGGCCGCGGGCGCCGACCCCAACGCCGCCGATGGTGGAGGGCGAACCGCGCTCCTGTTCGCCGCAGCCAAAAAACATGCCGACATCGTTCGCCTGCTCATTGACAAAGGCGCGGATGTCAACGCCGCTGACGAGGACGGCTGGACGCAGCTCATGCTCGCTGCGAGTGGAGGTCACACCGACGCTGCACGCCTGCTCATAGAGCACGGCGCCGACCTCAACGCTGCCCACAAGGGCGGCACCACCGCGCTGATGATGGCGGCGATAAGCACGATAAGCACCGACACCGCCCGGCTGCTCATTGAAAAGGGCGCCGACGTCAACGCACCCGACAAACACGGCAGAACTGCGCTGATGAACGCTGCGAGCAATCTCCGGCGCAACGGCGCCTCACGCTTGCTCATCGACGCTGGCGCGCAGGTCAATGCGGCCAACAAAAACGGCTTCACCGCGCTCATGGGCGCGGCATACAGCGGCCAGACCGACACCGTTCGCCTGCTCATTGAAAAAGGCGCCGATGTCAACGCCGCCGACAAGGACGGTGGCACTGCACTGGGGCGCGCTGTCAAGAAAGGGCACACCGACATCGCGGACATGCTGCGCGCCGCCGGTGCAAAAAGATAGGCGCTCTCATTTACGATACTGCCTGCATAAAAATCAACTTTCCCGTATAACAAGCCGGCAAGTAACGCTTGTTTTCAGGGGTATCTAAAACACATCGCATACTCTGCAAAAACATATTCCATCACCGGCAACTTGTGCCGGTGATGCTGTGATACCCATGCAAATGGAGGAAAGGCAGCTTAAGCAAATATTGCACAAGTTCTGCGTCCGGGCGTACCATGCGCTTATGCGGGCGTCAGCCGGAACCAAAGTCCTGACCGGGGCGCCCTTTCCCAAGGCGTTTTACAGGAGACAAACCATGACAGATGTCAAATTGCAGGACAAATATCAGCTTTTCATCGGCGGGCAGTGGCGCGATGCCTCGGACGGCAAGACCTTCACCACCACCAACCCGGCCAACGGCCAGACGCTGGCGCAGTGCGCCGAAGCCACCAAGGAAGATGTGGACGCGGCTGTGGACGCGGCATGGAAAGCGTTTGAGAGCTGGAAGAAGGTGCCGGTCAACGAGCGCGCCGTCATCCTCAACAAGATTGCCGACATCATCGACGCCAACGCCGCGCATCTGGCGATGGTGGAAACGCTGGACAACGGCAAACCCATCCGCGAGACGCTGAACGTGGACGTGCCGCTGTCCTCGCAGCACTTCCGCTACTTCGCGGGCTGCATCATGGCCGAGGAAGGCAGCGCCAACATGCTCGGCAACGACACGCTCAGCCTCATCCTGCGCGAACCCATCGGCGTGGTCGGCCAAATCGTGCCCTGGAACTTCCCCTTCACAATGGCGGCGTGGAAGCTCGCCCCCGTGCTGGCGGCGGGCTGCTGCACCGTGCTCAAGCCCTCCAGCACCACGTCGCTGAGCGTGCTTGAGTTTGCCCGCCTGATTCAGGACGTGTTGCCGCCCGGCGTCATCAACGTCATCACCGGCTCGGGCGCGCGCTCTGGCCAGTTCATGCTCGACCACAAGGGCTTCCGCAAGCTCGCCTTCACCGGCTCCACCGAAGTGGGGCGCAGCATCGCGCTGGCTGCTGCCGAGCGCCTCATCCCCGCCACGCTGGAACTCGGCGGCAAGTCGGCCAACATCTTCTTTGAAGACTGCGACTTTGAAATGGCCATGGACGGGCTGCAGATGGGCATCCTGTTCAACCAGGGGCAGGTGTGCTGCGCTGGCTCGCGCGTCTTTGTGCAGGAGGGCATCTACGACAAGTTCGTGGAAGAAGCTGTCAAACGCTTCAATGCCGTCAAGGTCGGCTTGCCCACAGACCCCGCCACGCAAATGGGTTCGCAGATTGACAAGCGCCAGATGGAAAAAATCCTGCGCTACGTGCAAATCGGCAAGGAAGAAGGCGCCACCGTGCTCTGCGGCGGCGAACAGGCCACCGACGGCGCACTCGCCCAGGGCTGCTTCATCAAACCCACGCTGCTCGGCAACGTGAACAACAAGATGCGCGTGGCGCAGGAAGAAATCTTCGGCCCCGTGGCCTGCATCATCAAGTTCAAGACCGAAGACGAAGTGGTGGCGATGGCCAACGACAGCGTCTACGGCTTGGGCGGTGCCGTGTGGACGCGCGACATCAACCGCGCCATCCGCGTGGCGCGCGCCGTGGAAACCGGCCGCATGTGGGTCAACTGCTACAACGTGCTGCCCGAAGGCGCGCCCTTCGGCGGCTACAAGGAATCCGGCATTGGCCGCGAAACCCACAAGGTCATTCTGGAACACTACACCCAGATGAAGAACATCATGATTAACCTCGCGGAAGCGCCCACCGGCTTTTACCCGAAACCGGCCTGAGTGCGCGGACAGTTGACATGACCAACGGGGCCGCCGCGCGCGGCCCCTTTTTTTTGATGGAGAAAAACATGGGCAAATTCGCAGGCAAAAAACTGCTGCTTTTGGGCGAACGCAGCGGCGTATCCGGCGAAGCGATGGAAAAAATCTTCGCTGACAGCGGCGCAGAAATCGTCTACGTGGACACAAGTTGCCTCGGCTGCAGCCTGATAGAGGCGCTCGACCGCCGCAGCCAGCAGCGCGTGCGCGCCGCAGCCGAGCAGTGGGGCGCAGAAAACCTCGTCGCCATCATCGGCTGCGCCGACACAGCGGGCGCCAAGGTCTACGCCGAAACACTCACCAGCGGCGACCCCTACGAAAGCGGATCGCTCGCAGGCATCGCCCTGCACCTTCCCGTCTTCCACGCGCTCGACGACGAAATCAAAGCCGACATCGCCCCCGAACTCTGGAAAGAACACATCAGCATGATGGAACGCATCCTCGATGCCCCCGCGCTCGCCTCTACCGTGCGCGCTGTCAGGGAAGCCAAAGCGTAGCGAAAGATGACAGTATTACTGCATCGCCGGTAACATAAGCCGGTAACCAAGTGCATATTCAGTGTGTATACGGCAAAAAGGCGCAAAAAAACGGGCGGTTGGGTGCCGCCCGTGCAGCGCCGGTTTTTATTGCCCGACGCTATTTCAGCTTGGCGTATTCCGCCGGGTCAACCGGCTCCAGCCACTCGGTTTCCGCGCCTTCCTGCATGGCTGTCAGGTGCTGGAACCACGAACCGGGCGCCGCGCCGTGCCAGTGCTTCACCCCTGCGGGAATGGTCACCGTGGTGCCCGGCTCCATTTTCTGCGGCGCTTCGCCCCAAATCTGGTAATAGCCTTCGCCAGCCGCGCCCACCAGCACCTGGCATGATTTGTGGTGCTTGTGCCAGTGATTAATCACGCCGGGCGCAAATGTGACATTCGCCGTATTGATGCCGTGCCCGCCCGCCAGCGGCGCCAGCCATGTTTTGCCGGTGAAATATTTTTCATACGCCGTGTTGGGTTTGCCAATCGGGAACGTGGTGTGCCCCTTGGCGGCAAAGGCGCGGGTGATTTCCTCCACCGGCACGCCATCGGCGGCGCCCTGTTGTTGTGCTGCTGCGGCGGGCGCGTCGGCATACACCTCCTTGGCCATGCGGAAGGCCGCCCACGCCTTGGGCCAGCCAGCGTAAAAGCCAAGCTGCGTAATCACCTCCACAATCTCGGCTTGCGTGACGCCGTTTTTCTTTGCGCTTTCAATGTGGTATTTGAGCGAGCTGTCAATCACGCCGCTGGAAATGAGCGCCGAAAGGGTGACGATGCTGCGCTCGCGCAGCGGCAGCACGTCATTTTTTGACCAGACTTCGCCAAACAGGATGTCGTCGTTGTAGCGCGCAAAATCCGGGGCGAACTCACCCAGGACGTCGCGCCCGGCGGTCTGCACGACCTTGACTGCTTTTTTCGGCTGCTTCATCTCTTGTGCCTGCAGAGTGGTTGAAAAGACGGTGGAAAATACGGCAGCGCCTGCCAGCGCCGCACATGCTGCTCGTGGTTTCATCATGCCTCCTGTGTTTGGAAAAGAGCCAGCCGCGCCCGCGCGCGGCGGTGTGGCTTATTTCAGGTACTGGTTGAAGAAGGTGGCCATTTTCTCAAAGGGGATGATGTCCATGCGGTCGTACAAGTCTGTGTGTACCGCGCCGGGGATAATCATCAGCTCCTTGTTGTTGCCTTTGAGGTTTTTGAAGGCGTCGCGGCTGAAATAGACTGAATGCGCTTTTTCGCCGTGAATGAGCAGCGCTGCGCTTTCCATCTCGCTGCTGTATTGCAGCAGCGGCGCGTTGAGCAGGGAGAGGGCAGCGGTGACATTCCAGCCTTCGTTGGAGTTGAGCGAGCGTTTGTGGTAGCCGCGCGGCGTTTTGTAGTAGTCAAAATAGTCCTTGACGAAAAACGGCGCATCCTCCGGCAGTTTGTCGGGCACGCCGCCAGCGCGTTTGTAGCTGCCGCTCTTGTAATCTTCGGTGCGCTGCTGCGCCAGCGCCTGGCGCGTTTTCTGGCGCGCGGCGGCGTTGTTGCCTTCGTCAAAATAGCCGTTGGCGGTCACGCGGCTCATGTCGTACATGGTGGTGGCGACGGTGGCCTTGATGCGCGGGTCAAGCGTTGCGGCGTTCAGCGCCATGCCGCCCCAGCCGCAGATGCCGATGATGCCGATGCGCTGCGGGTCCACATCGCTGCGGGTGGAAAGATAATCCACGGCGGCGCTGAAATCCTCGGTATTGATGTCGGGCGAGTTCATGTAGCGCGGCTGCCCGCCGCTTTCGCCGGTGTATGAGGGGTCAAAGGCGATGGTGAGAAAACCGCGCTCGGCCATGGTTTGTGCGTAGAGGCCGCTGCTTTGCTCTTTCACCGCGCCAAACGGCCCGCTGACGGCAATGGCGGGCAGTTTGCCCGTTGCGCCCTTGGGCACGTAGACATCAGCGGCCAGCGTGATGCCAAAGCGGTTGACAAAAGTGATTTTGCTGTGCGTGACCTTGTCGCTCAGTTTGAAGGTTTTGTCCCACTCCTGCACCAGCGTGAGCGGTTCGGTTTTCATCATGGGCATCTCCTGTTTGGTGGTGGCGGTTTGTGCGGCGGCAGAAAATCCTGCCAGCGCCGCGCATGCGGCGGCAACGATGTTTGCAAATGTGCGTCGGTTCATGATGTTCTCCTGAAAAAATCGTTCATTTCTGCACGGATATGGTGACGCGCCCGCGCAGTTTTTCAATGGTGGCTGCGTCGCGGCATTCGCCCAGTGCGTAGCGCCCGCTGTACGGGCCGCTGTTCTTGTAGAACAGCACGACGTGGTTCCACGGTGCGAAGTAGGCGAGGGTGCCCGCGCTGCCGTCGTCCGGCTGCGCGTCGGTGGTGTCCAGCTTGGCTGGTGGGGAAAAGGTTTTTTCCTGTCCGGCGTAGTCGCTGATGTCCAGCGAGAGCGGCAGTTGCGAGAGCAGGTCGCGCGCGGCGCGGCTGCTGTTGAGCGCGCACACGACTTCGTGCGCCTCAGATTTCACGACGATGTTCATGGCGGCGCCTTCCTGCGCGGCGGCACTAAAAGCGAGTGCGCCGAGCAGGGCGGCGGCTGTGCGGGCGGCGCGGTTCACAGGAAGGCTCCGTTGCATACCTGCAGCACCTGCCCGCGCACGGCGCGCCCCATTTTGCTGGCGAGATACAGGCAGGCATAGGCCTGGTCAATGGCCTCGCATTCGGGGCCGGGAAAATAGACGAAGTGTTTGCTGTATTCCAGCATTTTTGCGCCGCCGGGCTGCTCACCCGCCTTGTTTGCAATATGCGCCGGGGTGATGGTGGCGCCGGGCGCGACGGCGTTGCAGCGGATATTGGTGCCCACCAGCCGCATGGCGACGTTTTTGGTGAGTGTGTTGAGCGCGCCTTTGGTGGCGGTGTAGGTGGCGCCGCAAAAGGGGCGTGTGCCGTTGACGGAGGAAATGTTGATAATCACGCCGTCGTTTTTCGGCAGGAAGATTTTCAGCGCCTCGCGGATGTAGCGCATGGGGCCAGCGAGGTTGGTGTCCATGACGTGCATCATCCATTCGTCATCGGTTTCGTCAATCATTTTCTGTTCGCCGATGCCCGCGTTGTTGATGAGAATATCAACATCGCCAAAGGCTTCAAGCGTGGCGGCAAAGACGCGCTGTGTGTCCGCCAGCGATTTGGTGTCGGCCACAATGCCAACGGCTCTGCCGCCGCCAGCAGTGGCGTTGATTTTGTCCACCACGGCGTCGAGCTTTTCTTTGCCGCGCGCGGTCAGCGCCACGTTCGCGCCTTCGGCGGCGAACAGCTCGGCCATCGCCACCCCCATGCCATAGCTTGCGCCGGTGATGATGGCGGTCTTGCCCGCCAGCATGTGTGCGTCCATCAGGTTCTCCTTGCATTCAGCCGCGCTGCAAAAGCGCAGCGCAGGTGCAATGTAATACCACGCGCCGCAATATGCCAATACTTTTATTGAATATGGTGTTTTACTTTGCGGGCATATCAGCGGCGCGCAGTTCTTCCTGCAGCGCGTGGAAAAACGCCTGCGCCGCCGGGGAAAACAGGCGGCTTTTTTTCCACACTACGCTCAGCCAGCTTTCCAGGCGGGGTTCCAGCAGGCGGAAGCACAGCCCGCTGCCTTCGCGCGTGTCTGCCAGCCCGTCCAGGCTCACGACGTGCCCGAGGCCGCAGCGCGCCATCAGCGCGGCGTTGTAGACGAGGTTGAAGGTGGCGGCGACGTGCAGGCGCTCAAAATCCTCGCCGAACCAGTCGGCAAACGCATTGGGCGCGGCGCTGCGGCGCATGGCCTGCCGCGAGAGGATGAGCGGTTGCCCGAGCAAATCTGCCCGCGTGACGTGCGGCAGGGCGGCCAGCGGGCTGCCGCTCGGCGTAATCACGCCCCACACATCTTTGTCCGGCAGGCGCATGGAGTCGTAGCGGCTCAAATCCGCTGGCTCGATGAGCACGCAAAAGTCCAGCAGCCCTTCGTCCAGCCGCACGGTCACGTCATCAAAATTGCCGCTATGGATATGGAAGCGTATGCCCGGCCACTGCGCCTGCGTGCGCTGCATGGCGCGCGCCAGATGGCGCATTTCGCGCGTCTCGCCGCAGCCGATGTGTACGTCGCCCGTCAGGGGTTTGCCGGGCGCGGCAAATTCGGCGCGCGTTTTTTCCAGCAGTTCAAGAATCTCCTCAGCGCGCTCGCGCAGGCGCAGCCCGTCGGCAGTGAGCGCGACGCCGTGGCTGCGGCGCACGAACAGGCGCACGCCAAGTTCCTCCTCCAACTCCGCCAACTGGCGCGAGAGCGTGGGCTGCGTCACATGCAGCGCAGCGGCGGCGGCGCTCATGTTGCCCTCGCGCGCGACGGCGAGGAAGTAATGCAGGACGCGGATTTTCATCAGGTGCTCCTCTGGCGCGCATCTTATGCGAGCGCAGCCTCAAGCGCGCATGAACACAGTGTATTGCAGCGGTATCAATCCATCGCCGGCAACATAAGCCGGCGACCGTAGATATATTGATTGAGTATGCAGTCAGAAGACACAAAAAACGGGCGGCTGTGGCGCCGCCCGTGTCCATGCGGTGAGCCGTTTCAATAGCCCTGATTCCGGTCCACGACGTTGGTGAGCGCCTCGCCCGCCAGAAAGCGCGCGAGGTTGTCCGCTGCAATCTGCACGGCGCGCTCCATCGTGCCGGGAAGCAGGAAGCGGCTTGCCACATGCGGGGTGATGAAGACGCGCTCCATGCCCCAGAGCGCGTCGTCCGCGGGCAGCGGCTCCGGCTCGGTGACATCAAGCGCAACGGCGCGCAGGTGGCCGTCTGCGAGCACCTTTTTCAATGCAGCGGGGTCAATGGCGCTGCCACGCCCGACGTTGATGAGGCAGGCATCCGCCTTCATCAGGCGCAGGCGGCGCTCGTCCATGAGGCGGGTGGTAGCCGCGCCGCCCGGCAGCACCATCGTTACCACATCGGCGCTGGGCAGCACTTCGTCCAGATGCTCGATGGTCAACACCTCGTCCACACACGCCGGTTTGTCCAGCGCGCGCCGGCGCACACCGATGACGTGGGCGCCAAGCGCCTTCATCTTGGCGGCGTAGGTGCTGCCAGCGGCGCCCAGTCCCAGAACGGCAATGCGTGCGCCCTCGACGGAGCGCATCGCGCCGCTCACTGCCCATGTGCGCGCCTGCTGTTGCTGCGCGTAGCTTTTCAGCCCGCGCAGCAGCGCGAAGGTGAGCGCCACGGCATGCTCGGCAACGCTCAGGGCGTGCGCGGAAGCGGCATTGGTCAGCGTGGCTTGGGGGCGCAGGCAGTCAGCCGCCGCGAACGGATCGGCGCCAGCGGTAAAGAGCTGCAGCCATGCGAGCTGCCCCGCCTTTTTGACCTGTTCGGCAGAAGGCAGGCCGAGCAAGGCATCCGCCTCGTGCAAATCGGCATCTGTGGCGGCGTCCGCAGTGCGAAAAACCAGCGAGGCGCGCTCGCCAGCCGCCGCGAGCAACGCCTGTTTGTGCGCGTCGTCAAGCGGCGCGATGACCAGAATCTTTTTCATGACGTTTCCTTGTGTTGAAGCCCTGTTAAATGGAGTTTGGTTTGTGCTCTTTCCCCCATCGTCAGGCTGCGCTGTGTCGCGAATATTTCCTTCTGCCGTTCTATTTCCTTGCGCAATTCCTCCTCGGACGGCAAATACGTCAGGTACTTCGCCGCGAAAAGCTGCTTGCTGCCGTGCAGAACGGAATAGCGGGCGATGTCTTTGCCCGTTTCGGAACAGAGCACAAGCCCGACAGTGGGGTTGTCGCCCTCGGTGCGCTTTATGTCATCAAACATGCGCACATACATGTCCATTTGCCCGACGTCTTTGTGCGTCAGTTTCCCGGTTTTGAGGTCAACAAGGAAGAAGCATTTGAGAATGTAGTTGTAGAAGACGAGGTCAATAAAGTAATCCTCGCCGTCGGCCACGATGTGCTGCTGGCGCGCGACGAACGAGAAGCCGCGCCCCAGTTCCATGATGAACGACGTGATGTGCGACAGAATCGCCGATTCAAGCTCGCTTTCGGTAAAGCTGGAATTGCTCGGCAGCCCGAGAAACTCGGCAACGACAGGGCTTTTGACCAGCTCGGCGTTCGCGGGCGGATTCTCTGCCGTTTTTTCTAGCATCTCGGCAATGACGGCCTCCTTTTTAGGCGAGGCGAGAAGCCGGTGGTAGTACTGCGAGCCGACGTTTCTCGCCAGTGTCCGCGCGCTCCAGTTTTCCCGCGACGCCTCGCGGAGGTACCAATACCGCGCGTCGGCGTTGACGACAGGCAAAACCTGCCTGATGTGCGTCCAGGTCAGATTTGGCACTCGCGAGTGCCAAATCTCAAAATCCGGCAACTGCGCGTAGAATTGCCGGTAGTCGCGCAGCCGCCTGGCCGAATAGCGGTCTCCATAGACAGGGCGCAGGGTTTTCGCCAATTCATCAATCAAATGGGCACCATATGTCGCGCGCTCTTCGCCACCCTGTTCTTCTTCAACAATCCGCCGGCCAATCCGCCAATAGGTCAGCGCGGCAATGATGTTTGCTGCGGAATAGGCTTGGAGAACGCCCTTGTCGATGATGTTCCTGACATCGGAGGCCAATGAGGATTTCATTTCAATGCCGCTTTTCGCCGCCCGTGCCGCCTACGCCATGCTTGCGCGAATGACGGCTTCCACATCGGCGGCGGTGAGTTGTTTGTATCCACCGGGCAGCATGATGGTGTTTTTCACGATGCCGGGCAGGTTCTCCTCGGTTACGCCGAGTTCGCGGCTGTCCATCACCAGGCCGATTTCGCGCATCCATGCGGCCATGCGCTCCAGCCCTTCATTCGCAATCTGTTCATCGGTTTTTCCGTCGGGGTTCACATCCCACACATTGACGGCGTAGCGGCGGAACTTCGCCAACCCGTGCGGCATGACGTGGCGGTAGTAGGGAATGGAAACAGCAGCCAGCGTCATGCCGTGCGTGGCGTCGGTGGTGCCGCCAATCGCCTGCCCAATCATGTGAACCATCCAGTCCGTCGTTTTGCCCTTGGCCACCAGCGTGTTGAGCGCCCAAGTCGCCGTCCACATGATGTTGCTGCGCGCCTCATAATCCTGCGGGTTTTTCACGGCAATGCGGCCGCTGTGAATGAGCGAGCGCAGCAGCCCCTCCATCAGATAATCCGAGGTGTTGTCGTCGGTGCCGGAGAAATACTGCTCCAGAATATGCGACATAATGTCAAAGAAACCCGCCACCATCTGGTTTTTCGGCAGCGTGTAGGTGAACTCCGGATTCAGTATGGAAAAGTGCGAGAACATCGCCGGACCGAACACCTTGCCGATTTTCTGTTTCGTCGCCGTGTTGGTAATGACGGAGCCGCCATTCATTTCCGAGCCGGTGCCCACCATCGTCAGCACGCAGCCCACGGGAATGGTTTTTTCCGTGGGTTCTTCGTGGCGCAGGAAAAAACGCTCCCACGGCTCGCCTTCGCACCACGCAGCGGCGGACACCGCCTTGGAATAGTCGCAGCACGAGCCGCCGCCGACAGACAGAATCAGGTCGGCGTTGCAGTCACGCGCACGCTGCGCGCCCTCGCGCAGCTTGTCCAGCGTGGGGTTGGGCATCACGCCCGCGTCTTCGGCCACCGTCTTGCCGGCGGCGTCCAGCATGGCGCGCACCTGCTCATACAGGCCGCTTTTCTTGATGGAGCCGCCGCCGTAGACCAGCAGCACGTTTTTGCCGTAGCGCGCCAGCTCCTGCGGCAGTTGCTGCATGGCGTCCTTGCCAAAGTGCAGCCGCGTGGGGTTGTGGTAGGTGAAATTGCCAAGCATGATTGTTCTCCTGTCATCGTGGGGTGGAAATGTTCGCGTGCAAGCCGCCGCATCTTAGGCGAAGCGGCAGCGCAGCGTCTGAAAAAAACAGAGCGAGGCAAGGTTTTGATTAGGTATATATCGCTTGCCGGCACAACAAGCCGGCGAACATAGATATGTTGCATGAGTATGTGCCACGGAGGGCGTCCTTGCCCACGCCGCGATAATCAGGGGCTGCGCGCGCCGGGGCGAATGCAGCGCGCGCATGAAACGATGCACAACTGTTCCCTGATATGAACCCCATCCTGATAGTTCTTCCCATCCTCGCGGTGTTGATGTTTGACTTGGGGCTGACGCTGCGCGTGGCGGATTTCGCGCTCGCGCTCAAACGCCCCAAGGCGGCGCTGGTGGCGCTGTTCGGGCAGATTGTGCTGTTGCCGGCGCTGGCGTGGGCGCTGGCGGCGGGGTTTGGCTTGCCGCCGCTGTTTGTGATTGGCGTGGTGCTGATTGCGTGCTGCCCGGGCGGGAGTTCGTCGAATGTGTTTTCGCGGCTTGCGGGCGGGGATGTGGCGCTGTCGGTGATGCTCACGGCGGTGAGCAGCGTCGTCACGCTGTTCACACTGCCGCTGGTGATGGGCTGGGTGACGGCGGCGGTGGGGGCGTCGGCGGGCATTTCGCTGCCCGTGGGCAATCTCATCAAGCAGAATCTGGTGCTGATGCTGCTGCCGGTGCTCATCGGGATGGCGGTGAATTACTTTTTCCCGAATTTTGCGCGCCGCGCTGACAAGGCCTTGGCCAAAACCGTGTTTCCGGCGCTGCTGGTGCTGGTGAGTGTGTTTTATATCCAGCACCGCGCAACGATACGCGACAACCTCGGCGCGGTGGCGGTGTGCGTGACGCTGCTGATTATTCTCGCGGCGTGCAGCGCTGGGCTGCTTTCGCGGTTGTTCCGGCTGGCGGGCAGCGCGCGCCGCACGGTGGTGATTGAAGTGGGCATGCAAAATGCGGCGCAGGCGATTGCGGTGGCCTCCAGCCCGTTCATTTTCAATAATGACACCATCGCCATTCCCGCGATTCTTTATTCCATGATGATGAATGTGGTGCTGCTGCTGTATGTGGTGATGGTGCGGCGCGGCAACCGGGCGGTGTGCGCCGCTGCGTAGCGGCGCGGTGTTTGATGAGGAGACTGGTGATGAAACCTTTTGTAGTCTGTCACATGATGGCGGCGCTTGATGGCCGCATTGACTGCGGCATGCTGGACGCGCTGGGCGAGTGCCCGAACTATTACGAGACTTTGAAGCGCCTGAAATGCCAGGCGTTTGTTGAGGGGCGCGTGAGCCGCGCCATGCACGCCGCCGCCCCTGGGCGCTTTCTTGACGAGGGGCGCTCGCGCGCAGGAGCTGCCGTGCATCGCGCCGTGGACAAGGCGCCGAACGGCTGGGCGGTGACGGTGGACACGCGCGGCACGCTGCTCTGGGACGACAAGCAGGTGGACGGGCGCCCGCTGCTGTGCATCGTCAGCGAGTCGGCGCCCGGGCGCTATCTGAAATATCTGGCGGACCGCAACATTTCCTATATTGCTGCCGGCGAGCAGGGGATTGATTTGGCGCGCGCGCTGGAGCTGCTGCACGAGCATTTTGACGTGAAGCGCGTGGCGGTGGTGGGTGGCGGGCATGTGAATGCGGGGTTTCTGGCCGCCGGGTTGCTGGACGAAATCAGCATGCTTTACGGTCCCATTATTGATGGGCGCGCGGGTATGACGGCGGCGTTTGACGGGCTGCCATATAACGTCGCGCCGCAGATTGTGAAGCTCAAAAGCGTGGAGCAGTTTGACGACGGCTGCGTGTGGATGCGCTATACAACGGCGTAAAAATCCAAAAAAACCGGCGCTGCGGGCGCCGGTTTTGTTTTGGTGCGTGTGCAAATATCAGGCGCAGCCGGGCTGCCCGTCTTCGCGGAAGCGGCAGACTTCGCAAATTTCAAGAGGGTAGCTTTCGCTCAGGTCGCCGGGCTTGATGTCCTTGACGCTGAATTGCGCTTGCGCCTGCTTTTCGGCTTCTTCCCGGTTGGCGGCGACGATGTTCAGGTCGCAACTGCCGCTGAAACTCATGGTGACGACGTAGTTGGGCATGGTGTGCTCCGTGCAGAGGAATGGCGGCGAGTGTAGGACTGTGTCTTTCCCCTTGGAACAGAGGGGAAAATTTTGCATACTGGTTGGAAATATGTGTGGTTGCCGGCTTATGTTGCCGGCGATGAATGGATACCATTGATGTCCAGCAGTGGCGCGCCGCGCACGGTGAGGGGCTGCTGCACGGCGTCCAGCGCAAGCACGGCAATGAGGGCGCTGCCGCCGCCCGGGGCGGGGGCGGCCTGGGCAATGGTTCCGGCGCTGTTGCCTGCGGCGTCCAGCACCTCATCGCCTGCGTGCGCTTCGCCCGGCGTGTGCGCGACGAAGGCGCGGCGTTTGATGGCGCCGCGATATTGGCTGCGAGCGACGACTTCCTGTCCCGGGTAGCAGCCTTTATTGAAGTTCAGCACGCCCAGGCTTTCGTAGCAAAGCATTTGCGGCACGAAGGCGCCGGAGATGGCGGCGCCCACGCGCGCGGCGCCGCTCCCCACTTCGGCAAGCAGCCACGCGGCGGTGTCAAGCGGTGTGCCAGCAGGTTCCGCTGCGTCGGCGTTGCCTACCCACAGTGCGCGCGGCGTGCCGTTGGCAGGCGGTAGAGGGATGATGTAGGCGCCGGCGGCTGCTTCTGCCGCTTCGCCCAGCAAGCCGCGCAGTTTCCATGCGCTGCTGGCGTCAGCAAGCTGCACCTTGGCGCGCAGCACGTAGCGGCGCAGGCGCGTGAGGGTGGCTTCAAGCACGTCGGCGCTGATGATGAGCAGCAGTTCTTCTTCGCCCACACGAAGCGCGTGCATGCTGGCGAGCACGCGCCCCTTGGGGTTGCAGAGCGCGGCGGGCGCGCTGGCGCCGGGGGCAAGGTGGACGATGTCCTGCGTCAGTTGTCCGTGCAGGAAGGCGATGGCGTCGGCGCCCGTGGCGCTGATGATGCCCAAGTGAGGCAGGGGGGCGATGCCGCAGGCGGCTGGGGTGTGCGTGCAAGTCATTCCTTTATCATGCGCCGTTTTTGCCCCACCCTGCGTTTTTCCATAAAAAATTCGCCGTGCGAACCCTGTTGAAACTCGTGGCACTTTTGCTTGCCGTGGCGCTGGCCGCTGCGGGCGGGGCATGGTGGTGGACGCAGCAGCCGCTGCCGATGGCGGCTGACACGCTGGAAGTGAGCGTGCCCGCAGGCGCCTCGCTGCGTACGGCGGCGCAGCGGCTGCACGAGGCGGGGGTGCAGGTGCCGCCGCGTGCGCTGGAGGCGTATTTCCGCTACGCGGCGCGCGGGCGCAGCATTCAGGCGGGCGATTACGCCATCAAGCGCGGCATGAAGCCGCAAGACGTACTCGCGCGCATGGTGCGCGGCGAGCGCATCTCGCGCAGCGTGACGCTGGTGGAAGGCTGGACCTTCCGCCAGGCGCTGCAGGCGCTCTCGCGCGCGCCCGATTTGCAGCACGACGCTTCCAGCCTCACGCCCGAAGCGGTGATGGCGGCGCTGGGACGCGAAGGCGTGCCGGCGGAAGGGCGCTTTTTCCCCGACACCTTCCACTACACCAAGGGCGATTCGGAGCTTGACGTCCTGCGCCAGTCCATGCAGCTCATGGACAAGCGTCTGGAGGCGGCGTGGAATGCGCGCGCGAGCGATGTGCCGCTGGCCAATGCGGAGGAGGCGCTTATCCTCGCCTCCATCATTGAGAAAGAAACCGGGCGCGCCGCTGACCGCGCCGAAATCGCCGGCGTGTTTGCCAACCGCCTGCGGCTGGGCATGAAGCTGCAGACCGACCCGACGGTCATCTACGGCCTGGGCGATGCTTTTGACGGCAAGCTGCGCCGCAGCCAACTGGACGCAGACACGCCCTACAACACCTACACCCGCGCCGGGCTGCCGCCTACGCCCATTGCGCTGCCCGGCAAGGCGGCGCTACTGGCGGCGGTGCGTCCGGCGGAGACACGCGCGCTCTACTTCGTGGCGCGCGGCGACGGCAGCAGCCAGTTCAGCCAGACGCTGGACGAACACAACCGCGCGGTGCAGCTTTATCAGCGCGGAGGAGCCAAACCATGAGCGAACAAGGCATTTTCATCAGTTTTGAAGGCATCGACGGCGCGGGCAAGTCCACGCACATCAAATCGCTGGCCGTCGCGTTTGAGCAGGCGGGGCGCAGCGTGGTGCGCACACGCGAGCCGGGCGGCACGCCGCTGGCCGAGCGCCTGCGCACGATGACGCTGCACGAGGACATGGACGGCGTGACCGAGGCGCTGCTCATGTTCGCCGCGCGCCGCGCGCATGTGCGCGAAGTCATCGCCCCGGCGCTGGCCGCCGGCAAAGTGGTGCTGTGTGAGCGTTTCACCGATTCCACCTTTGCCTATCAGGGCGGCGGGCGCGGTGTGGACTGGACGACGCTGGAAAAGCTCGAACGCCTCGCGCTGGACATCAACGGCACGGGTGTGAGCATGCCGCTGATGGACGAACCGCTGACGCCCTCGCTCACGCTCTGGTTTGACCTGCCCACCGAACTGGCTGCTACGCGGCTGCGCGGCGAGCTGGACCGCTTTGAGATGCAGACGCTGGTGTTTTTTGAGTCCGTGCGCGCTGCCTACGCCACGCGCATGGCGCACGCAGGTGGGCGCATCGTGCGTATTGACACCAGCGTGACCAAAGAACAGGTGGCCAGCGAGGTGATTGCCGCCGTGCGTGCGCGCGGGTGGCTGCCATGAGCGCGCCTGATGCCGTCGCTCCGTGGGTCACGCGCCAGTTGCACGCACTGCTGGCGCAGCCCGGGCACGCGCTGCTGCTGCATGGGCCAAGCGGCCTGGGGCAGTTTGAACTGGCGTGGCAGCTTGCGCGCGCCTGGCTGTGCGAGGCGCCTACGCCGGAGGGCGCATGCGGCGCTTGCCCCGCCTGTCACGGCATGGACGTGCATACGCACCCGGACTTTTTCCTGCTCATGCCCGAAGAGGAGCTGCTCGCGCGCGGGTTGCCGCTGCCGGAAAAGGCGCAGGCCGAGCTGGACGCCAAAAAGCGCAAACCAAGCCGCGACATTCGCATCGACGACATGCGCGCCGCCACCACTTTCGCGCAGCGCACGCGCGCACGCGAGCGCGGCAAGGTGGTGCTCATCTACCCGGCCGAGCGCATGAACCACGCCGCCGCCGGCGCGCTGCTCAAGACGCTGGAAGAGCCGCCGGGCGAGGTGCGCTTCATTCTCGCCAGCGACGCCGCACACATGTTGTTGCCCACCATACGCAGCCGCTGCATGGCGCGCGCGCTGCACAGGCCGGGCGAGGAAGAGGCGCTCGCCTGGCTTGGCGAATGCGGGCTGCCGCAGGCGGAGGCCGCCGCGCTGCTGCGCGCCGCTGGCGGGCGCCCGGAGCAGGCGCTGGCGCTCGCTGCCACCGACGACGCACCCAGGGGCAAAAACGCCCCCAGCCTGCAGCAAAGCGCCGCTGCACAGGCCGCGCAGTGGGCGGCACTGCCCGCTGCGCTGGCGCAGGGCGAAACTGCCGCGCTTGCCGCCACGCCGCTGCCCGAAACTGTGGCGCGCTTGCAAAAGCTCTGCCACGACCTGATGTGCGTGCAAGTGGGCGCGGCGCCGCGCTTTTTTGACGCCGCCAATCTGCCGCGCCGCCCTCTGTCCTTCATGGCGCTGGCGCGCTGGCAGCAGCAGCTTGCGCGCCTGGCGCGCCACGCTGCGCACCCGTTCAATGCACCGCTGGCAGCAGAATTTCTCGCCAGCGCCGCGCAGCAGGCTCTACACTCACGCCCTTGATTACCTTCATCAATCGGAACACCGCACCATGACGCCGCCTCCCACCGCCCGCCGTCCCGCCGCCGCCCCTGCTGCCGCGCCGCGCACCAGCGTGGTGCAGCTTCAAATCAAGGAAAAAGGCGCGCTTTACGCCGCCTACATCTCGGCGTTCGCCAACGGCGGCATCTTCGTGCCCTCCGACAAGGAACACCGCCTGGGCGACCCCATGTATGTGCTCATCTCGCTGCCGGGCGAAGCACAGCGTTATCCCATCGCGGGCAAGGTGGCGTGGATTACGCCGGCGCGCTCGTCCATCAGCCGCACGCAGGGCGTGGGCATCGCGTTTCCGAAGGACGAGCGCTCCGAGCAGCTCAAGGCGAAGATTGAAGAGATCCTCGGCACGCACCTTGGCTCGTCGCGTCCCACGCAGACCATCTGAGCGCTGCCGTTTTTTTGAACAACAACACTGGCTTCGTGCCCTGAAACCATCGGGGCGCGAAGCTATCTTTTTTTGTAAACACTCCAATGTTCACCGACTCGCACTGCCACCTCGTCATGCCTGAACTGGCGGAGCAACTGCCGCAGGTGCTGGAAGCCATGCAGCAGGCGCGCGTGACACGCGCACTCACCGTCTGCACCACGATGGAGGAGTTCCCCGCCGTGTGCGCGCAGATTGAAGCGCACCCGCAACTTTGGGGCAGTGTGGGCGTGCACCCGGAAAACGAACCCGGCGCCTGCGCCGAGGCCGATGAAGCCGCCCTCGTGCGCGCGGCACAGCACCCGCGCGTCGTTGCCATCGGCGAAACCGGGCTGGACTACTACCAGATGGACGAGCGCAAGGGCGGGCGCAGCATCGCTGACCTGGAATGGCAGCGCGAGCGTTTCCGCTGCCACATCCGCGCCGCGCACGCCGCGTGTCTGCCGCTCATCATTCACATGCGCTCGGCGGCGGATGACACCCTCGCCATCCTGCGCGAGGAGGGCGCAGAGCGCGCCGGCGGCGTGTTCCACTGCTTTACGGAAACGAAGGACGTTGCCCGCGCCGCGCTGGACATGGGCTTTTACATCTCCATCTCCGGCATCGTCACCTTCAAGAATGCGCGCGAAGTGCACGAAGCCGCCGCCTACGTGCCCGAAGACCGCCTGCTCATAGAAACCGACGCGCCCTACCTCGCCCCCGTGCCGCACCGTGGGCGCCTGAACCAGCCCGCCTATGTCGCGCACACTGCCGCGTGCATCGCCGAGCTGCGCGGCGTGGATGTGGAACGCATCGCCCGCACGACGTGGGACAATTTCAACTCCCTCTTCACCAAGGTGAACGCATGAAACACTCCATCCCTACATACCTCCTTGCCGCCACCCTCGCGTTTTCCAGCGCAGCCTGGGCGGGCGTCGTTGACGACCTTTTCAGCGCCGTGCGCCGCGACAGCGACATGGCCGTCACCGCCGCGCTCAAGAACGTCGTCAGCCCCAACGTCCAGGACGCCAAAGGCAACACCGGCCTGCACGTCGCCCTGCTTGAAGAAATGCCCAACGCTGCCCGCGTGCTGCTGGAGCAGCCGCAGATTGACGTGAATGCGGTCAACAAGGCCGGCGAGACACCCCTGATGATGGCCGCCCTCAGAAACAATGTGGACGTCGCCCGCACCCTGATAGAGCGCGGCGCCGCCATCAACAAGAGCGGCTGGACCCCGCTGCACTACGCCGTCACCGGTGGCAACACGGACATCATGAACATGCTGCTGGACAAAGGCGCGCAGATTGACGCCCGCTCGCCAAACGGCACCACGCCGCTAATGATGGCCGCGCGCTACGGCAGCACCAAGGCCGTGGAACTGCTGCTGCAAAAAGGCGCCGACCCCAAACTCACCAACGAACAAAACCTCACCGCGCTGGACTTCGCCCGCCTCGGCCAGCGCCCCGACGCCATCAAGATTCTGGAAAAGCTGGCGCAATAAGGGCAGCACACACAAACCCGGCACGACGCCGGGTTTTTTGTGCTTTCTTTCGCCATACTCATTGAAATAATTCTGCGTCGCCGGCTTGTTTTGCCGGCGACTGAATGATACCCATGCGCTGATGCTTCCATCAGCGTTGCGCCTTGGTGTTTGCGCACTGCTGCACACGTTCTACAATGCGCAGCAATCATTGAACATTGATGGAGAACTGTATGCCTGCTGCAGCCACTGCCGATGCCTTTGTGGGGGTTCGCATTCCCCGCACCATGAAAGAGCACGTTGCCGCCGTTGCCGACCGTGCGGGGCTGAACATTTCCGACCTGCTGCGCATGTTCCTCAAACGCGTTGACGACGATGGGCGCCTGCCGTTTGACCCCTTTGAGGAGCGTATCCCCAACGCCAAGACGCTGGCGGCCATGCGCGAGGCCGAGGAGATAAAGCACGCCCGTTTCAGTGACCCCGAGGAGATGTTCCGTGAACTCGACAAAGCGGCGCTCGCCTACAAGCAAGCGCACGAAGCTGCCGCGTAAGCACGACTGCACCAGGAGCTTTACGGACGACTGGGAACGCCTGAACCTTTCCGGGCGCTACGACATGGCTGCGCTCAAGGAAGCCATGCTCCTGCTCATCGCTGGCGACGCGCCCTTGCCCGCAGAGTACCGTGACCACAAGTTGTCAGGAAAGATGAATAAATACCGCGAGTGTCATATTGGCGGCGATTTCCTGCTGATGTATGAGCTGCTCGGCGATACGGACATCATCTTTGTGCGCGCCGGCTCGCACGCGGATTTGTTTGGCTAGAGCCTTGATACCCAATTGATTTTGCCACTATCGCCGGCTTATGTTGCCGGCGATGGAGTGATACCCTCTGACTTCTTACGGAAGAAAGAGCTGCTGCACGTCGCTGAGGAAGTCAAAGCCGCGTGCGGTGGGCGTCCAGTGGCCGTGCGCTTCGTGCAGCCAGCCCTTGCGCGCGGCTTCCTGTAGCGTGGGCTGCACGGCGGAGGGGGGCAGGCCGGTGCGGGCGCAGAAGTCCTGCATGTCAAAGCCGTTTTTGAGGCGCAGCGCGCCGAGCATGTATTCAAACGGCAGCTCGCGCGGCGTGACTTGCCGCTCGTTTTCCACGGCTTTGCCTGAAAAGGCAGCCTGCATGTATTGTTCTGGCTGGCGTGCGCGCTCGTGCCGGATAATGCGCTGCGTGAAACTGATTTTGGCGTGCGCCCCGGCGCCGATGCCGAGATAATCGCCAAACTGCCAGTAATTGAGGTTGTGCGTGCATTGACAAGCTGCCCGCGCCCAGGCGGAAACTTCATAACGCTGCAGTCCAGCGGCGGCGCAGGCGGCGTCGCTGGTGTCCATCATGGCGCTGGCTTCATCGTCGTCCGGCAGTGGCGGCGGTTTTTTGGCAAAGGGCGTGCCTTCTTCCAGCGTGAGTTGATACGTGGACAAATGCGGTGGCGCAAAGGACAGGGCGATATGCAAATCTTCCTGCCATTCCTGCACGCTTTGCCCGGGCAGGGCATACATCAAATCCAGATTGAATTGTTCAAAATGGCGCGCGGCTTCCTCTGCGGCGGCGCGCGCCTGCGCGCCGTCGTGCACACGGCCTATGGCGGCAAGCAGGTGGTCGTTGAAGCTCTGCACGCCGATGGAAAGGCGCGTGACGCCAGCGGCGCGGTAGGCGGCAAAACGCTCGCGCTCAAAGGTGCCCGGATTGGCTTCCAGCGTGATTTCGCAGCCCGGCGCAAAGGGCAGCAGGGCGCGCGCGCGGCGCAAAAAATCTGCGACTAATTCGGGTGCAAACAAGCTGGGTGTGCCGCCACCCAGAAACACGCTGATGATGCGCCGCCCCTGCACCAGCGGCAGGCAGGCTTCAATATCCGCCAGCAGCGCCTGCACATAGCGCGCGTGCAGGGCGGCGTTGTTTTCGCTCTGGCGCAGTGGATGTGAATTGAAATCGCAGTACGGGCATTTTTTCAGGCACCAGGGAAAATGCACGTAGAGCGCCAGCGGCGGCAGTTCAGGCAACTGCTGCATCATGCAAACCAGCGTTCGCGCATGAGCGCAAGCATGGCCTGCACCGCGCGCCCTCGATGGCTGTGCGCGTTTTTTACCTCCGGCGGCACTTGCGCGAAGGTGCAGCCAAATTCGGGCAGGAAAAACACAGGGTCAAAACCAAAGCCGCCGTCGCCTGCTTTTTCGTGCGTGATGAGGCCGCTGACGCGCCCGGTGGCGACGAGCGGTTCGGGGTCGTCTGCGTGGCGCAGGGCGACCAGCGTGCTCACCATCGCCGCGCGGCGGTTCTCAACGCTGCGCATGTTCTGCAGCAGGGCGAGCACGGAACCATCTTCGCCCGGGAAGCCGTGTTGCGCGCCGTAGTGCGCCGTGTCCACGCCGGGCAGCCCGCCGAAGGCGTCCACGCACAAGCCCGCATCGTCAGCAAGCGCCGGCAGGCCGCTGGAGCGCGCCGCGTGCCGCGCCTTGGCGAGCGCGTTTTCAAGGAAGGTGTGAAACGGCTCCTCGGCTTCCGCGATGCCAAGCGCGCCCTGGCTGACAAGCTCCACGCCAAGCGGCGCGAGCAGCGGGCGCAGTTCCGCGAGTTTTCCGGCGTTGTGGCTGGCGAGGACAAGCTGCATGGTGTTTTTTTGGTGATACTGTCAGACTATTGCGATTGCTTGCCGGCATAAGTTGCCGGTGGAAAATATATACCCGTTGAATTCCTATGCCGGCAAGGTCACGCCCGTGTGCGCGGCGAGGGCGTCGAGCAGGCGGTTCTGGAACGCCACGTCGTTCACGGCTTTGTGCGGCGTCTGGCGCTGCTGATGGTGCCAGTAACCGCCGCTTTGCATGGCTGCGGCGTCGTTGCTGGTGGCAAGCCATTCCTGCGTCAGGTGGCCGAGGCGCAAGTCGTCCGGTGCGCCAGCGCCGCCCATCTTGGTGGGCACCCAACCCGGGTCCACGGCGCTGCTGACGGTGTCGGGCCAAAGCCGCGCGACGGCGGCCATGAGCGCGGTAACGAACAGCTTGCTGTCGGAATAGCTGCCGCGCCCGGGGGCAAAGTCAAGGTTGGCGGGGTTGCCGCCCCGGTGCATGCCGCTGCTGATGTAAATCAGGCGCTTGGGGCGGCGAATCAGGGCGGTGAGCAGGTAGGGCGCGACGGTGTTGACGGCGAGCACGCTGTCGCCCCGATAAATGCCAGCGTTGTGGATGATGGCGTCCATGGTGCCGATGGCGTTGACCTGCTGCGCAAGCGCACGCACCTGCGCGGCGTCGGCCAGGTCGCCCGTGGTGGGAATGGCGCCCATCTGCAGCAGCTCCTGCACGGCCTCCAGCCGCTTTTCGGAGCGCGCGTGCACCACGACGCGGTGCCCCTGCCCAAGCAGCATTTTGGCAGCGGCGCGGCCAATGCCGTCGCTTGAGCCGGTGATGAAGATGCTGGCTTTTTCAGGGACAGTGGCGGGGTGCATGGCGGCTTTTTCCTGGGCAAAAGTGGTGGAGGGAAGGGCGAGCGCCGAGAGGGCGGCGAGAAGCTGGCGGCGGTGCATGGCGTATTCCTTGGCAAAGCAACGGGCGGGGCAATCGCGTATGCTCCGCCGCTTGTCTTGAAACGGGGGTTTTGATTATGAACACTTCACGGCGGATTTTTCTTGGTGCGGCGCTGCTGGCGGCGAGCAACATGGCGGCGCTGGCGCAGGAAGCGGCGGCGGGCGACGCGCCGCTGGTCATCTCCATGTCGGGCGACATCATGCTGGGCACCACCTTCCCCTCGGTGATGCTGCCACCCAACGAGGGGCGCGACGTGCTGCGCGACGCCGGCCCGCACATCCGCGCGGCGGATTTGGCGGTGGGCAATCTGGAAGGCGCCGTGATTGACGGCGGCACCAGCGCCAAGGGCAGCGGAAAAAACACTTACTCATTCCGCATGCCCACGAGCTACGGGCCGCGCCTGAAAGAAGCGGGCTACGATTTTTTGAGCATGGCCAACAACCATGCGCGCGATTTTGGCGAGGAGGGCATCGTTTCCACAGAGCGTGTGCTTGACAAAGAAGGCATCAAATATGCTGGCGTGCAGGGGCGCACAGAATCCGTGGTGCTGGAAAAGGGCGGCGTGCGCTATGGCATTGCGGCATTTGGGCACAATTCCTACACGGTGAAGCACACCGACATGGAAAAAGCGCGCGCCATTGTGCGCGATTTGCGCGCAAAATCCGACATCGTGATTATCTCCATGCACGGCGGCGCCGAAGGGCGCGACAAGCGCCACCTGCCGCACGGCGCGGAAACCTTCCTCGGTGAAAACCGGGGTGATTTGCGCGCCTTCGCGCACATGTGCATTG
>JAFRYL010000146.1 GCA_017437605.1 Ottowia sp.
CTGGAGCCAGCCAGCCGCGCGTGGCTGCACGCGCGCATTGCCGAGCGTTTTGACGCCATGCTCGCCGCCGGTTTTGTGGACGAAGTGCGCGCCCTGCGCGCGCGCGGCGACCTCGCGCCCACCATGCCCTCCATGCGCTGCGTCGGCTACCGGCAGGCGTGGCAGGCGCTGGACGAGGGGCAAAACACGGAATGGCTGCGCGAAAAAGCCTGCGCCGCCACGCGCCAGCTTGCCAAGCGGCAACTCACCTGGCTGCGCTCCATGCCCGGGCGCCGCATCATTACCGTGGATGCGGACACCACGGCGGATGGGCTGGCAGAGGAGGTGATGCAGGCGTTGGGAAGCGTATACCTGAAATAATAATGTCGCATCGCCGGCTTATCAAGCCGGCGACGATGTGATACTCATGGAAAACAAGCCTTTGTCAAGGTGCCGTGCATGATTTGCGCACCCTCCTCGTACTAGCGCACCGCCATGAGCGCCGAGCCTAAAACCACTTTATTTATCGCTTTTGAACGCTCCCCGCAGCGAGCGCATGCCTCCCGCAACCGCTCTCAGTGGCTTGGTAAGCCGCCACGAGCGGGATTGCAACAACCCTGAAATCTGTGTGTTCAGAGCGGCGATTTTGGTGTCGCGTTCGGTCAAGGATTGGTTTAAAGCGGCAATCTGCCCGTCGCGTTCGCTCACCGCCTGCGTCAGGCTGGCAATCTGCCTGTCGCGTTCGCTCACCGCCTGCGTCAGGCTGGCAATCTGCCTGTCGCGTTCGCTCACCGCCTGCGTCAGGCTGGCAATCTGCCTGTCGCGTTCTACCAACGTACAGTTAAGCCTTCCGATTAACTCATTGCGCTCGCCAAAACGCTGAAGCCGTGCACGAATGTGCTTGACTGCCTTGAGAGCAACATCAAATTGCTCCGATGAAAGCCCTTCTTTTCCAGTAGGGATTTGTTTGTCGTAACAAAATACATCAAAGTCATGGCTGTACATTGAGCAGATTAATTCTGCGCTACGTTGTGTAATCAACTCCGGCATATAAGGGATAAGACTATCGTTAAGTACATTCCCTTCAAATGGACTGGGTATACGAACGCCCAACCAATCACGAAGTCTCCCAGTGAGATTCTCGCGTTCCTCGATTTTTGTAATGCATGAATAATCGATTAAATCTGGGCGCAGCAAATCTGCCTGCGGAGTCCAATGCAAATCACAAAAGGAGGGGGATTCATTTTCAGCGAGATATTCCAAAAAAGCTTCAAATGCATGTGCAACATCATCTGCCGTTTCAACTGGATGGTGAAAAAAGTCCTTGTCTATATACGGTTTAGACTGAATCGGCTCTTGCAATAAGAGCTTGGATTGCCAAGCAGAAAATATTCGCTTGTACGGGTTTCTTACGAGAGAAAATATGAAAAACGAATCCGACTCGAGTGCCTCGCAAATATCCTCTTCTGTGAGTGGCGCAAACTTTTGTATAGAGTCGTGGATAACAAGATCTGGACTGGACTCAATGCTGTTGTCGGTGTTTTTTCGTATGCTTTCAGCAAATCCTTCCAAATCCGCAAACCACCACTTGAGTTTTGTACACGCAACTTTGGGCGTTGAAACATACAAAAGTCTGAGACGTTCGGAGCGATAGCTATTCACCAGCAAGTAGCGAATAACATCTCTTTTGTCATCATTAGACCAACTTTGAATATTAGTCATCATGGCTTCTCTTGATTAATATGATTAACCGGATTTCTATTCTCATGAGGAAACTTGATCAGCGGCAACGGAAGCCCTAAAAAACTAGCTAACTCACCCCAGCCATCACCATCCTCAAAACAAACCTCGAGAAAATCACTTTGTCGATTTTTAAAATATTCCCTGCATGCGGACAAATGCTCGATGTAAATTTTTATGTGATGCTCTTTATGAGCGTGCGGCATTTCGTGCCCATAAATATGTTTACGGAACATAGCTGGACCTGTGCGATCAGCATGCGCACAAAGACTTGCAAACCAAGTTTCTGGATCTTTTCGTCTTGTCAGTATAAACTTCGAACCCGGGAACCGTCTATCAATTAGCTGATAAAACAATGGCCAAGGCCAATCTTCAAAACTGTCGTAAGCATCAACCCATGACAGCAATTTTTCGAAATCACCATCACAATATAATTTGAACGCGTCCTCGCTACATGAAACGTGACTAAACCCCCAGTACTTCATGCACCACCCGAGGGTCTTGGTGCCCGTTTTATTTAAACCGATACCTACTATTTTCATGGCGATCAAGATTTGATTTGCACGCTTGGTTCCATGCTAGACAAATCAACATAGCCAAAAGACAATCTACGCTCATCTTGAGAAACTCGAAACATGAGAGCATCTACAATCCGATGCGCACAAACCGGCTCTTCCTTCGACCAAACTCCTCCGCCGGCAAAATACACTCCTGGTAATAAGTCCATGCGGAATGAAAAGCAGACCCTAAATGACTCTTTTGCGATGACATTTTCCAAATATACCCCCTGCTCCGGAAACCGTTGCCCTGTTATTTCAACCCCCGAAACTGTCTTAATATGAACACCGAAATAAACACCTTTGAAATCTCTTAAAAAGCGACCGGCCACTACAAAATTGTAGATCTCACCAGGTTGCAAAACATTGACTGTCTGACCACTGCCATTGCTTATCTGGATAGAATCGATTACTGCACCGAGAGAGGGGTAAACTGTAGTCGTCTCGGGAACAAGATTTGGATCATAGGCATCCCGGATTTGCTCATCTGGCTTAGCAACAGTTTCAGTTTGATGAGGAAAATGAGGGGCATCTTCAAGCGTTTGCTCCAAAGCGCTTTGATTATTATCTTGCATGAGGTTCGCCTGATCCATCGCAAGAATCTCGCGAGTCAAGCGCTCTTGGGAAGCGACCGGAGCATAAAGCAATGTTTGGTAGGCTCGTATGGCAGCAGGAGACGACCCAAACATAAGGCGCCTGCCATGATCAAGCAGCAGTGTCTTTTGGCATAGCTCGATAATACTTCCGGCAGCATGCGATACAAAAAGAATCGACGATCCGTTCCCCTTGAGGTATTCCAATCGGGCAAAACATTTTCTCTGGAACTTCTCGTCACCAACGGCCAGCGCTTCATCAACAACCAGGATATCGGGATCCATCATTGCTTGAACTGCAAATGCCAAGCGAACATACATTCCGCTAGAGTACGTTTTAACCGGACGTTCAATAAACTCACCAATATCTGCAAATGCAGCGATATCGTCAAAATGCTCGTCGATTTCTGTGTTGCTCAACCCCAATATTGACCCGTTGAGATATACGTTTTCTCGCCCGGTAAATTCCGGGTTGAAACCAGACCCCAGTTCCAACAAGGCGGCAATCCGTCCACGGGTTTGGATGCTGCCTGCGGTGGGAGTGAGCGTGCCGCAGATTAGTTGCAGCAGCGTGGACTTGCCACTGCCATTGCGACCGACAATGCCGACGGTTTCGCCTTTCTTGACTTCAAAGCACACATCTTTCAAAGCCCAGAAGTCGCGGTAATACCGCCGAGGAGTCATACCTGCCGCCCTTTGCAGGCGGGGCATTACAAACTGTTTGAGGCGGTCGTTCGGTTGACCGTAAATCTGGTAAGCCTTGCTCAGGTTTTCAACCTTGATGGCGATGTTGCTGTTTTGCTCAGAGGACATAGGCAAACCCTTGCGTGTCTTTGGGGGCGAGCAAAATCCAAGGACTGTTCGCACAGCCTACCCTGGGTAGCACTTAACAGGGAGCATGACAGCCGCACAGCAAGCCCTCGGGTTCGCCCTCGCTCTCTTCAAAACGTACAAGGTTCCCCCTCATTGACGAAGATTTGTCCATTGTACCACCACGGGTTCGGGCGTTTAAGGTGCGTTGCAACCTGTTGATTTGCAACGTCTTTTACGGGTATTTCTACTCAAGCATTTGAGACTTAACCTGTGGCTAGCTGCGGCACGCAGCAGAACACGGTTAAGGGGTAGTCGGAGTGCATACGGTCAACGCAGGCGTACGTCACAGCGCAGCTTTGTCCCGATTGAACAGCGCCTGCTCGGGCACGCCGAGGCTGCGTGCAGCCTCGGCAATGTTGCCCTTGGCTTCGGTCATGCACACCGCTTCGTGCCTGAACTCGGGCGTGTATTTCGCCCTGATTGCCTTCTTCAACATGCGCTCCTCTCCTCGTTCGAGCGTGACCTGCGTTGTGCGTCACTCAGTGTTCATGGAGGGTTGCCTTACTTGCTGCGCAGAGGGATGAAAGCGGTTGAGGATTCGCCTGCCGCCCAGACCCAAGGCGAGGGACAGGGGGACGAGAAGAAGGAGGGTGCTGAAGAAGGTGAAAACGAAGTCGTCCGGCACTTGCGAAGCGCGGTACATGCCGACGAATACCGAGGCCAGAACCAGCAGGTTCATGCCGATGGTCAGCAGGATATGCAGAAGGCTGAATCTGTATTCGGACATGGAAGCTCCGCAAGAAAAGAGAGGGGTCAGCGTTTGTAGATGTTGGTCTGGCTCACGTTCATGAAGCGCAGCGCCTGACCTTCCTGCTTGAAGTAGATGCGCACCTCGTCACCAATCGCCCAGGTGTCGGGCGGATAGCTTGCGTACTCTTCCGGCACGGTGAAGGTGATGATTTCCTTTTGCCTGGCGGCGTAGAGGGTGATTTGGCTGTTCTGAATCTCGGGGAATTTCCGGTTCTTGGGCGGTGAGCCGACTTTTTCCTGCTTGAGCACGGTGACAGGCACGGAGACCAGATTCTGCTTTTGCTCGTCGTAAATCGTCACCTGACCCGTATCGGTGTCCACTTTCAGGCACCTGCCCGTATTGGGCAGGGGGCCGGTCTCCTCCGGCTTGTCCGGCAACTTGAAGGTGACCGGGGGCATCTTGTTGTAGAGCGGGTTGACCGCGTTGCTGTTGGTGTCATACACCACGGTGACAGTGCGCGCAGCCTCATCAAAGGCGATGGCGCGCCCCTGTTCTACCCGACCCAGTTCGCAGCCAGAAAGCCCAAGCAGACATCCAGCGGCAGCAATGAGCGCAATGGTTTTCTTGTTCATAGGGTTCATGGTTGTTTTACCTTTTTGGCGGCCAGTTCGCGTCGCGCGCCTTGCAGCATCCGCAGGAAGATGTACGAGGACATCAATGTGACCATGGTGAGTACCAGCGCGGAAGCAGTCCAGTCCAGGAAACCCTTCATGGATGGCACGAGAGGTTGGACAAGTTTCAGGAGAACGGACAGGGCGCAACTGATGACCGCGACGCCGAAAGCCACACGGATGCCGATGCCCCGGATGTACTTGGTGGCGACGGTGCCCACCTGGGCGCCGACCGCTGCCCCGATTAGCATGATCATGGCGGCGACCAGCTCGGTGCGCCCTTTCATGGTGTAGGAAAAAGCGCCATACAGACCGGAGATGGCCACCTCGAAGAGGTCGGTGCCAACCGCCACATGGGTCGGGCAGCCCACCAGGTAGACGAGGGCGGGCATACGGATAAGGCCGCCGCCGATACCCAAGATGCCAGCCAGCGCGCCAGTGGCGAAGCTGACGATGATGGGCACCCACGCGGAGCAGGTGATGCCGGCAACCTTGAAGTGCACCATGGGCCACAGTTTGATTTTGTGCAAGGTTTTGTACCACTCGAGACCCGAGGTGCTGGCGTCCAGTGTCTTGCCTTCGGCTGCGGCGGCTTTTTCCTTGGCGCGGCGCTTGGCGATGTCCGCAAACACCGTCCAGGCGATGATTGTGAGCAGTACCACGTAGAGCCAGCGTACCACCACATCGACGTACCCCATGCCTTCAAGCAGCATGATGATGCGGGCGCCCACCTCAAAACCGCCCACTGTGCCCACCAGCATGATTAGGCCGAGCACGTAGTCCACGTTGCCGAATTTGCCGTGCCGCACAGTGGAGATGAGGGATTTGCCCGCCATGTGGGCGATGTCGGTACCGATGGCAAAAGCCATGGGGAAGCCGAGCAGGTTGAGGGCCGGGGTCACCATCCAGGCGCCGCCCATGCCGAAGAAACCTCCGATGATGCCCACACCTAGGCCGAGAATGATGAGGCCAGGCCAGAAAATCTCGACGCCAGAGATGGGCATGAGCACGTATAACCAGTCCATAAAAAACTCCGTATTGCTGTGGATTAGTGGAGAACTGGTCAAAGTTCACCCAATTCGCGGGATTTCAGATCGATGCCGATACGTTTCATCACCAAATCGGCCAGCATACCGAGGAGGATGCCGGTGAGCGGCACAATGACGACGGTGAGCAAGGTGAACCAGCCGTGGCTTTCATTATACAAATTCGTCCACCAAGCCATAATGCCGGAGAGATTTCTGGTGTCGGCCACAATTACAATCTGTTTTACCTCTCCGCTGGCAGCGCAGACTGCGCGCGGTGTGAGCAGAATGAGAGAGGTGAGCGCCAGCCAGATTCGAGAGAGCTTCTTTTTCATCGTGTTATATCCGGGAGAACTGGGTTTGGGCATGTATTTGAGTTTCGTGGAAGTCATGGCAGAAACCTTTTTGCTTGGTTGAGGGGCGCGCGTTACACGAAGCGGCAGCAGAGGGCGACGGCTTGTGCGATGTCGGTGTTTGCGGTGTCGATTTCCAGTTCGGCTTCGACGGGCGGTTCATAGGGGCTGTTGATGCCGGTCATGTTTGGAATCTGGTTGTTGCGCGCCTTTTTGTAGAGACCTTTTGGGTCGCGCGCTTCGCAGGTTTCCAGTGGTGTGCTGAGGTAGATTTCGACAAAGTTTTCCCGCCCAATCAGCTCGCGCGCCATGTCGCGTTCGGCGCGGAAAGGGCTGATGAACGCGGTCATGACGATGAGGCCGGCGTCCATCATGAGTTTGGCGACTTCGGCGATACGGCGGATGTTTTCGGCGCGGTCGGCCTCGGTGAAGCCGAGGTCTTTGTTCAAGCCATGACGCAGGTTGTCGCCATCGAGCAGGTAGGTGTGTTTGCCGCGCGCGTGCAGTTCCTGTTCCAGCGCATTGGCGAGCGTGGACTTGCCAGCGCCGGAAAGCCCTGTGAACCAGAGCACCTTGCCTTTGTGTCCGTTGAGGCGTTCGCGCTCGGCGCGGGTGATGCTGAGCTTCTGACGATGGACGTTTTGCGCCCGACGCAGGCTGTGGCGAATCATGCCGGCGGCGATGGTGGCGTGAGTGAACTTGTCCACCAGAATGAAGCCGCCCAGCGCAGGGTTTTCAGCATAGGGCGCGAAGGTGAGCGGTTTGCTGGTGGTGAGCGTGGCCACCGCGATGTCGTTCAGTTCCAGTTGTTTGCAGGCTTCGTGCGCCTGAGTGTTGACGTTGATGCGGTGTTTCAGCGTGGTGATGCTGGCACCAACCCACTGGTTGGCCAGTTTGAGTTCGTAGGTGCGCGCAGTCAGGCCGGGCGCGTCGTGCATCCACACCAGCGTGGCTTCAAACTGGTCGGTCATTTCCAGCGGCTGCGCGGCCAGCGAGAAAACGTCGCCGCGCGAAGCGTCGATTTCGCGATCCAGCACCAGCGTGATGGCGTCTCCGGCCTGTGCGCTGGCGCGTTCGCCATCGGCGGTGACGATGCGCGCCAAGGTTGCGGTTTGTCCGGAGGCGGTCACGCGCAGCGCGTCGCCCACGGCCAGACGACCGGAGGCCAGCGTGCCGGAAAAACCGCGAAAATCCGCATGCGGGCGATTGACCCATTGCACGGGAAAGGCGGGGTGTGCTTCGGCGGCGGGCTGGATTTCCAGCGTTTCCAGACAACCGATTAAGGTCGGCCCCTGATACCACGGAGTGTGGGGCGAGCGTGCGGTGATGTTGTCGCCTTTCAGGGCAGACAGTGGAATGGGGGTGACGGAGTGCAGCGCAAACGATTTCGCGATGGCGGCGAATTTCTGGCAAATATCGTCGAACACGTCGCGGCGAAAATCAACGAGATCCATCTTGTTGATGGCCAGAATGATGTGGCGGATACCCACCAGCGCAGCCAGCCAGGCGTGGCGGCAAGTTTGTGTGAGCAGCCCTTTGCGTGCGTCGATGAGCAGGACGGCCGCCTGCGCGGTGGAGGCGCCGGTGACCATGTTGCGGGTGTATTGCTCGTGGCCGGGCGTGTCGGCAACGATGAATTTGCGCTGCGGCGTGGCGAAAAAGCGGTAAGCGACATCAATGGTGATGCCTTGTTCGCGTTCGGCGTTCAGGCCATCGACCAGCAGGGCGAAGTCGATTTCCTCCCCTTGCGTGCCGTGGCGGCGCGAGTCAGCTTCCAGGGCGCTGAGCTGGTCGTCAAAAATTTGTTGTGATTCCCACAGCAGGCGGCCAATCAGGGTGCTTTTGCCGTCATCCACGCTGCCGCAGGTGATGAAACGCAGCAAATCCTGCGCGGATTGTTTTTCCAGCCATTCGTGCAGCGTGGTGTGCGCGTCGGCCGTGACGAGCGTGCTTGCGGTGTGACGGGGCATCAGAAATAACCCTCCTGCTTTTTCTTTTCCATGGAGCCGGCGCTGTCGGTGTCGATTTTGCGCCCCTGGCGTTCGGACTGGCGGGCGTGGATGACTTCCAGCAGCACGTCTTCGAGCGTGTGCGCATCGGATTCAATGGCGCCAGTGAGCGGGTAGCAGCCTAGTGTGCGAAAACGTACCTTTTTGATTTGGATAGCTTCACCGGGCAGCAGGCGGCAGCGCTCATCATCGACCAGCATAATCATGTCAGGGCGGACGATGACGGGGCGTTCGCGGGCGAAATACAGCGGCACGACGGGAATATTTTCCTGATGGATGTACTGCCACACGTCCAGCTCCGTCCAGTTGGAAAGCGGAAACACGCGGATGCTCTCGCCGGGGGCTTTGCGCGTGTTATAGAGGTTCCACAGTTCAGGGCGCTGGTTTTTGGGGTCCCAGCGGTGCGTGGCGCTGCGAAAGGAAAAGACGCGCTCCTTGGCGCGAGACTTCTCTTCGTCGCGGCGTGCGCCGCCGAAGACGACGTCGAAGCGATGCAGGTCAAGCGCCTGCTTCAGCGCCTCGGTTTTGGTGATGTCGGTATGCAGGGCGGAGCCGTGGTCGAACGGGTTGATGTCTTTCTCGATGGCCTCCGGGTTGGCGTAGACCAGCAGCTCCATGCCGCTTTCGCGCGCCATGAAATCGCGGAACAAATACATTTCCTGAAATTTCCAGCGCGTATCCACATGCAGCAGCGGAAAAGGCGGCGGCGCGGGGTAAAACGCCTTGCGCGCCAGATGCAGCATCACGCCGCTGTCTTTGCCGATGGAATAGAGCATGACGGGGTTTTCCGCTTCGGCGACAGCTTCGCGCAGGATATGGATGCTCTCCGCTTCCAGCCGCCGCAGATGGGGCGAGGCGGCCACGGGCGGCGCGTCCGGCGGGCGGTGGCGCAATTGTGGCGGCAATGTCGGGCGGTACGCCTGTGGGCAAAAGTGAATGTCTGGCAAGTGCGGGGCGGAGCGAATCCACGCCACCGCCTCGCCGTGGGGAAAGACCGCAATCGGCTTGCCGAGATGCTGTTGCAGCGCAACGCAGGCGCGGACAAAGCTGTCGCAATCTGCGTTTCCAAGCGGAATCCAGAAGCGCGCGCCGCGCGCATCGTTGGCGTGCAGGCAGGGCGTGCCATCGGGCAGCGGGTGGAGTTGCGCGAATACGACGCGCTCGCGCCGCTTGCGCGCCTGCTCCAGCGCCCATTGCAGCACGAGCGGGTTGGGTGTGCGGTCCAGCTCGTCGCGCAAATCTTCGGGCGCAAGCGCGGCGGGCAGCAGCCCCATCGCATTCAGGCGGCGTTCGGCGGTGCGTTTAGTATCGGCCTCGCCAAGCGACTGCATGTGCCGGAAGGCGAGTTCGGTGTCCCAGACTTGCGCGCGACCAAACGCCGAAAGAAGGGAAGGGTCTGTCGCAATTTGCGCTTTTTGCTCTTTGTTGGCTGTGTCCATGGCTTCATGTGCAACTTTGCAGTTCGTTCTCAATGATACCACAAAATGCGACAAACAGATATCCCTCGCTTGTTTGAACCCTTGTTGCCGATTGCACGGATGGCGGGCGAGGCCATCATGGAGGTGTATGCGGCAGGCACGGTGCAGGTGCAGCACAAACAGGACGGCAGTCCCGTGACGGCGGCGGACAGGGCGGCGCACCGCGTGCTGGCCGGAGAACTCGCGCCGCTGTTGCCGGACTGTCCGGTGGTTTCGGAAGAAGATGAGGTCTCGCTGCAACATCGCCGTGCGACGGGCAGGTTCTGGCTGATTGACCCGCTGGACGGCAGCAAGGAATTTATCGCCCGCAACGGCGAATTCACCGTAAACATCGCTCTGGTAGACGCGGGGCGCACCGTGCTGGGCGTGGTCTATGCACCGGCGCTGGACGCTTTGTACTGGGGCGGAGCGGGGCTGGGCGCGCAGCGCAGTGTGCGGGGCGAAACCATGGCGCTGTGTGTCTTGCCGATGCCGACGGACGAGCGCTCCGTGCGGGTGGTGGCCAGCAAAAGCCATCTGAATGAGGAAACGCGAGGCTGGATTGCGCGGCTGGGCGAAGTCAGTCTGGTGCAGGCGGGCAGCTCGCTGAAATTTTGCCGCGTGGCCGAAGGGCAGGCGGAACTCTATCCGCGTCTCGCTCCGACCTGTGAATGGGATACCGCCGCTGCGCAGGCCGTGCTGGAAGGTGCGGGCGGCGCGGTGATGGACATGCAGGGGCAGCCCCTACGTTATGGCAAGGCGGACGTGCGCAATCCCGCGTTTGTGGCTGTCTGCGATGCAGCCTGGAGGAAATTTCTGGAATGGAAATAGAAGGCGCGTACGTGTTTGCCGGCGCGTTTTTTTTGGACTGAGCGGCATGGGCGCGGCGCGGGGGCGGGGGGCTTGGAAGCATATACCAGCTAGAATAATGTTGCATCGCCGGCTTACCAGGCCGGCGATGCAGTGATACTCTATGAAAACAAAAAGCCTTGGCAATGCGCCAAGGCTTTTTCATTGGGCAGGGCGGTGTGTTTAGCCCAACTGCTCCTTCACCCACGCAGGCACGGCGGCCAGCGTTGTGTCGAGCTTGTCGGCGCTGGGGGCGCCGCCCATCGCCATGTCGGGTTTGCCGCCGCCTTTGCCGCCCATTTGCGTGGCGGCGAAACGCATGAGGTCGCCCGCCTTGATGCGCGTGGCGGCGTCTTTGGCGCAGCCGGCGGCAAGCTGCACTTTGCCGTCCGCTTGCACGGCGGCGAGCAGCACGGCGGCAGCGGGCAGGCGGCTGCGCAGGTCGTCGAGCATCTGGCGCAGGGCGGCAGTGTCTGGCGCATCGACGCGCGCGGCGAGCACGTTGAGGCCGTCCACGTTCACGGCTTTTTCAGCCAGTCCGCCGCCCTGGGCGCTGGCAAGCTGGCCTTTGAGCTGCGCGATTTGGCGCTCTAGGGTGCGCGTGTGGTCGAGTGCCTGCTGCACGCGCGCGGGCAGCTCGGCGGGCGTGGTGTGCAGCGCGGCGGCGGCGGCGGTGAGTTGCTGCTCGGCGCGTTGCACCCAGGCCAGCGCCCCTGTGCCGGTGGTGGCTTCCACGCGGCGGATGCCGCCGCCGATGCCGCTTTCAAAGGTGATTTTGAAAAAGCCGATGTCGCCGCTGCGCGCCACATGCGTGCCGCCGCAGAGTTCGCGGCTTTCGCCAATGTCCACGACGCGCACGGTCTCGCCGTATTTTTCGCCGAACAGCATCATGGCGCCGCTCTTGCGCGCGTCGTCAATGGCCATGTGCTGCACGCCGGTGGCGGCGTTGGCGAGGATGGCGGTGTTCACGCGCTGCTCCACGTCGGCGATTTGCGCTGCCGTCATGGGCGTGTGGTGCGAGAAGTCAAAGCGGGTTTTTTCCGCGTCCACGAGCGAGCCTTTCTGCTGCACGTGGCTGCCGAGCACTTCGCGCAGCGCCTTGTGCATGAGGTGCGTGGCGCTGTGGTTGCGCGCGCAGGCGGTGCGGCGCGCGGCGTCCACCTGGGCGCGCACCTTGTCGCCCACGCGCAGGCTGCCGGCGGCAAGCTGGCCGTGGTGCCCGTGCACGCCAGCCTTGATTTTTTGCGTGTCGCGCACCTCAAAGCGCGCGCCTTCGGCGGTGAGGCAGCCGCTGTCGCCCACCTGCCCGCCGCTTTCGGCGTAAAACGGCGTGGTGTCGAGCACGACGGCGCCCGCTTCGCCCGCGCGCAGTTCGGGCACGCTGTCGCCGCCCTCGTTGTAGAGGGCGAGCACGGTGGCGCCCTCGCCCGCCAGGTGGTCGTAGCCGGTGAATTCGCCTGCGTCGCCCGCGTAGTCAAGCTGGCGCCCCATCTTGAAGTGCGCGGCGGCGCGCGCGCGTTCGCGCTGTGCGTCCATTTCGCGCTCGTAGCCCGCCATGTCCATGTCGGCGCCGAGTTCGCGCGCCATGTCGGCGGTCATGTCCACGGGGAAGCCATAGGTGTCGGCCAGCGTGAAGATGTGCTGCCCGCCGATGACGGGCTTGGCGCCTGCGGGCGTGTCTTTCTGCGTCTGCGCCCACACGCCCTCAAACAGCGCCATGCCGTTTTCCAGCGTCTGGCCGAAGATTTCTTCTTCCAGCAGCAGCGCCTGCTGCACGGCGTTCTGCTGCTCGCGCAGCTGCGGCCAGGCGTCGCCCATCTGCTGCACCAGGTCGGGCACGAGGCGGTGGAAAAAAGGCTTTTTCTGCCCCAGCTTGTAGCCGTGGCGAATGGCGCGGCGAATGATGCGGCGCAGGACGTGGTTGCGTCCGTCCTTGCCGGGGAGCACGCCCTCGGCGATGAGGAAGGAGGTGGCGCGGATGTGGTCGGCAATCACGCGCAGCGAGGGCGCGGCGAGGTCAGTGCAGCCGGTTTCGCGCGCGGCGGCGGCAATCAGCGCCTGGAACAGGTCAATCTCGTAGTTGCTGTGCACGCCCTGCAGAATGGCGGCGATGCGCTCCAGCCCCATGCCCGTGTCCACGCAGGGCGCGGGCAGGCGCGTGACGGCGCCGCTTTCGTCCATGTCGAACTGCATGAAGACGTGGTTCCAGATTTCAATGAAACGGTCGCCGTCTTCGTCCGGGCTGCCGGGCGGGCCGCCGGGCACCTCCGGGCCGTGGTCGTAGAACACTTCGCTGCAGGGTCCGCAGGGGCCGGTGTCGGCCATCATCCAGAAGTTGTCGCTCTTGTAGCGGCCGCCCTTGTTGTCGCCGATGCGCACCACGCGCTCCGGCGGCAAGCCGATGTCTTTCGTCCAGATGTCGTACGCCTCGTCATCTTCGGCGTAGACCGTGGCCAGCAGGCGCTCGGGCGGCAGCTTGTAGACCTCGGTGAGCAGCTCCCAGCCCCACACCAGGCTCTCTTTTTTGAAGTAGTCGCCAAAGCTCCAGTTGCCCAGCATTTCAAAAAAGGTGTGGTGGCGCGCGGTGTAGCCCACGTTTTCCAGGTCGTTGTGCTTGCCGCCCGCGCGCAGGCACGCCTGCACGCTGGTGGCGCGCTTGTAGGGGCGGGTGTCGCGGCCAAGGAACACGTCCTTGAACTGCACCATGCCGCTGTTGGTGAACATGAGCGTGGGGTCGTTCATGGGCACCAGCGGCGAGGAGGCCACAACGGTGTGCCCGCGCTGGGCAAAAAAGTCAAGAAACGCCTGGCGGATGTCCGCCACGGACATGAAAGGGGCTTGAGTGGTGTTCATCTTCTTCTCGGTGCTGCGGCGCAGCAGTGCGACGCAAAGGGGCAGATTCTAGGGAAGCTGTAAAAAAACCGCCGCGCGCGGCACAATGCGCGCCATGCGACTCCTACATACCATGCTGCGGGTGGGCGACCTGGAGCGCTCCATCCGCTTTTACACCGAGGCGCTCGGCATGACCGAACTGCGCCGTTTTGACAACCCCGACTACTCGTACACGCTCGTCTACCTCGGCTACGAGGGCGGCAACCCGGGGCAGGCCGAACTGGAGCTGACTTACAACTGGGGCGTGGAGAGCTACGAGATGGGCACGGCGTACGGCCACATCGCCATCGGCGTGCCCGACGTGCGCGCCGCGTGCGAGCGCATCCACGCCGCTGGCGGTGAAATCACGCGCGAGCCCGGCCCTGTCAAGGGCGGCACCAGCTTCATCGCCTTTGTCGCCGACCCGGACGGCTACCGGGTGGAGCTGATTGAGCGCAATCCCTGAAAAACAAGCCTGTTTTCATTTGGTATTGCTTTATCGCCGGCTTCATAAGCCGGCAATGAAATGTAAATCAGTGGAGTATCGGCGTTTTTCAAACGCCTTTCATCACTCTAGCCACACGTCCACGCGCCGCGCCTCGGCGCCTTCACCTTCGGGGTGTTCCGGGCGGCGCAGTTCCACATGCTCGGCGCTCACGCCCAGTTCCGCGAACAGGCGCTGCACCGCTTCGGCGCGCGCTGTGGCGAGGGCGATGTTTTGCGCCTGGTCGCCGCTGGCGTCGTGCCAGCCGCTGATGATGGCGCGCTGGCCGGTGGCGATGCCCTTGACCACGTCGGCCAGCGCCAGCGCCGCATCTTCGGGCAACTCGGCGCTGCCCGTGGCGAAGTAGAAATGCACCACGCCCTCGCCCAGTTCAATGGAGGCCGTTTCAGGCTCCTCCGGCGCCGCCTGCGGCAGCATGGCGGCGGGCGGCAGGTGTTCATCAAACGCGGCGGCGCCAGCAGAGGCTCCATGAAGCTGGCTGTAGAAGTGCAGCCCAAGCACCGTGCAGAGCGCCAGCAGCACGGCAGCAAGCAGCGTGAGCACGAGGGGCAGGGGAAAGGGTGCGCGCTGGCTTTGGGGTGCGTTCATGGAAGATGGTGTGACCAGTGGAGGGAAGCGCGCATTGTAGGAACGCCACCTGAATGCTGCCTGAATGCCGTATCAGCGCGCTGGTGCGCTGGCGCGCCTGGCGCTTGGCTTTTCCGGCGCCTGTGCCCGCTTTGCCCGCGATGCGCGACTTTGCATGTCCGGCATGTCAAGGCGCGTTTCGCGCCCGTCGCTGGCGGCCAGCACCACGGCGTGCGGCAGCGCCTCGCGCAGCGTCCAGCCTTCGGCGTCCTTGCCCCCGGGCGCGCCCACGCGCACCGCGCGCACCTTGCCGCCCACGGCGATGAGCGCCGCGCCGCCCTCGCCGTGCGTGAGCACGCCGCGCAGCGCAAATTTGCCGTCCGTGC
>JAFRYL010000147.1 GCA_017437605.1 Ottowia sp.
AGTGGGAAGACTATCCAGAAGAACCAATCCCTATTGACGGAACAATCCTGCATGCACTGGAACGCCTGCTCCCGCTTGGGCTGACTCCCGGGTTGAGCCAGTGTGCAGTTACGCATGTTGCCGGGGTGACTCGATAAGTCTAATTCAACGTGTCTAAAATTGCTGGCTCTCTCCCTCTTTCGTGATGACATCTGATATGCTAGAAAATAGATTTCCTGTTGGAGAAGGTAGGCTTTGCCTTGTGCTTGGTGGACGCGGTTTTATTGGCTCGCACCTTGTTTCAGCATTGCTGACTCGCGGATTTCGCGTGCGATGTTTCGATAGGCCTCATGTTGAGTCTGTCGGTGATAGCTTTCTTTCCAATCCCGACTTTGAATTGTGTGAAGGCGACTTTACCAGTGAATCGGATGTCGCGGAGGCACTTCGCGAATGCGAGTTCTGTTATCACCTGGTATCGACCACGTTGCCGAAATCATCCAATTCCGACCCGATTTTTGATGTGGAAAGTAACGTGGTGGGCTCGCTTCGCCTGCTTAATCACGCCAAGAAAAACGGTCTCAAGAAGGTAGTGTTTGTGTCTTCAGGCGGAACTGTCTATGGCGCTCCAACTGAAATTCCCATCCCTGAAACTCATCCGACGAACCCCATCTGTTCGTACGGAATTACCAAGCTGATGATTGAGAAGTATTTGTCGCTTTTCCAAGAATTGCATGGTTTAGACTATACAGTCCTGCGTCTTGCCAATCCATTTGGTGATGGGCAAAGGACACTCGCAACCCAAGGAGCGATTGCTGTTTTTATGGGTAGGGTACTTCGCGGCGAACCAATTGAGATATGGGGGGATGGCTCCATAGTTCGTGACTACATATATATATCTGATGTCGTCAATGCGCTTCTTCTGTCCCTCTTTCCTTCAAATAACCAGCATGTATTTAATATAGGCTCTGGTCGCGGTCATAGCCTGAATGAAGTCATTTCAGCAATTGAGGCTGTGAGCAACTGCCAGGCTGTCAGACGTTATCTGGACGCGAGAACCTTTGACGTCCCTGCGAATGTGCTAAACATCGAAGCCGCACGGAAATTTCTTGGCTGGTGTCCAAAAGTCTCTTTTGACGCGGGAATCAATAATTTTTATAAGTGGATACGCTCGGTTGAAGGCTAGTTGTTGAGTTGCAATACCTTGTTCCCACAATATCGGAGGCTACTGGTTTGTAACCCAATGCTAAGTGATGGCTTACGCTTACAGCTGTGCCTGCGCTGTTGGCGCTAGCGGCGGCTTTCTTTGCCCAAGCCGCGCTATAATTTCACAGCTATCGTCGGCAACTTGCGCCGTCGACAAAGTGCCCCCCCCATCACTCCAGCACTTCGTCCAGTCGGACAAATTCAACCCCGTCCTGCAACAGCAGTTCAAGCCCCGCCACCACGCCTTTTCCACTCGTTTTTTCCTGATGGTTGGCGTGGGCGATGATGATGTCGCCGCCGCGTGCCTTGCTGACGGCTTTTTTTGCGGTGTTTGCGCTGTACCCTGTCCCGCCGTCGCCAAAAACACTGAAGCCGACCGCTCTGAAGCCCATATCATTGATTTGCAGAAGCGCAAACTCGTCGTAATACGCGCCTCCCGATCGGTAAAACTTCGGGCGCCGCCCTGTCAACTGCTCGATTGCGTCCGCAGTTTGCGCCACTTCGCTGTACAGCTCGGCGGAGTTTGCTGTGCCCCTCAACCCAAAAACCGAGCGGCCATTGAGCGATGCCGGACGGTGCGCGGTGCCGTGGTTTTCAATTTCAAAAAGGGGATTCTTGTAGAGTCTTTCAAATGCGCCGGGAAATTTCTGTATCCAGCGCAGGCTCACAAAGAAGGTGGCCTTGATTCCGTTGCGCTCCAGAAAATCCACGATTCTTTCGTCCAGCCCATCCCTTTTGGAGCCGCACAGGTCAAGCGTCAATGCGACGGTTTTCCCCTCCGCCTTGAAATTCATAATGACGCCCGGAAGATTCCAGCCCCATGCCCGTGGCCGCGCATGGCGGTATTTTTGCACTATCTGCTCTTTTCCCAGCATCTGCGGCGGCTGGTTGTCCTGCTCCTCGCCAAAGCACGTCGTGGCAAGCGCGCATGACAGCAGAAAAGCTGCCGCCCGCAGGCTGCGGCTGCCCGCTGGCTGTGCAGAAAATTTTTCAGTGTGCATACGCGCATCGTAGCAAGCACTGCGCTCCCCCGCCGCCGCGCCGCTACCATCGGCGCCCATGGATTTCTGGGTTATTACGCTGCTTGGCGGCGCCAGTTACGGGCTGCTGCTGTTCATGCTCAGCGCCGGGCTGACGCTGACCTTCGGGCTGATGGGCGTGCTCAACTTTGCGCACGCCTCGTTCTACATGCTGGGCGCGTATGTGGCGTGCCAGCTTACGCAGCGCGTGGGGTTCTGGCCAGCGCTGCTGCTGGCGCCACTGGCGGTGGGCGTGCTCGGGGCGCTGTTTGAGCATTTCGTGCTGCGGCGCATCCGCGCGCGCAGCGGCGTGGGCGCGCATCTGCCGGAGTTGCTCGCCACGTTCGGGCTGGCGTATGTGCTGCTGGAGGCGGTGCAGCTTGCGTGGGGGCGCGGACCGCTGGATTTTCAGCCGCCGCCTGCGCTGCAGGGCGCAGCGTTCACGCTGCTGCGGGACGCTGCGGGCAGCGTGCATTTCATCTGGGGCGATGCGCCGGCTGGCGTGTGCGCCGCCGCTGCCGCGTGTACGCCGCTGCCAGCCACGCGCGCCTTTATCGCGCTGCTGGCGCTGCTGATGCTCGTGCTGCTCGCGCTTCTTTCGCGCACGCGCACGGGCGCGGTGATTCGCGCGGCGCTTTCCGAGCCGCAGATGGTGCAGGCGCTTGGGCACCGCCTGCCGCTGGTGCAGACGCTGGTGTTTGGCGCAGGCGCGGCGCTGGCGGCGCTGGCGGGCGTGGCAGGCGGCAGCGCCTTCGTAACAGAGCCGCAAATGGCCGAGAGCGTGGCCACGCTGCTGTTTGTCGTGGTGGTGCTTGGCGGCGCAGGCTCGGTGGCGGGGGCGTTTGCCGCGTCCATGCTCATCGGCGTGCTGCAGACGGCCGCCGTCGCCGCGCATGTATCGGTGCTGGACGCGCTACGCGCGCTGCATCTTGATTCCTTCGTCGCAGCAGGCGCGCCGTGGCTGCACTGGAGCAGCGCGCAGCTTGCGCCGCTGTTGCCGTTTGCGCTGCTGGCGCTGGCATTGACGCTGCGCCCGCAGGCGCTGATGGGGCGGCGTTGATGACTGCGCGCGCATGGTTGGCTGCCGCCGCTACGTTGGCGCTGGCGCTGTTGGCGGCGGCGTTTGTGCCCGCGCATGGCAGTTTTGCGCTGCATGTGCTGGCGCAGGCGTGTGTGGCGGCGCTGGCCTGCCTGTCGCTGAATGTGCTGCTGGGCGAGGCGGGGCTGCCGAGCTTCGGCCACGCGCTCTACACCGGCACGGGCGCGGTGCTGGCCATGCACGCGCTGCGCTGGTTGGAAAGCGCGCCGGGCGGCGCACACGCCCTCGCCATTGCGCTCGTGCCCTTGGCGGCGGCGGCAGGCGCGCTACTACTCGCTGTGCCGCTGGCGTGGCTTTGCGCGCGGCGCACGGGCACGGCCTTTGCCATGCTGACGCTGGCACTGGGCGAGCTGGCGTGGGCGGCGGCGCTGATGGCCGATGGCATCTTTGGCGGCGAGGCGGGCATTTCCGCCAGCCGCATGGCGGCCAAGCCATTCCTTGGTCTGGATTGGGGCAGCGAGGGGCAAATTGCCGCGCTGATTGCCGTCTACACGCTGGCGGGCGCGGTGGCGATGGCGGCGCTGCGCCGCACGCGCTTCGGGCTGCTGCTGCGCGCGTGCCGCGAAAACGCCCCGCGCGTCGCAGCACTTGGCACCTCGCCGCAGCGCGTGCGCGCGCTGGCATACGTGCAGGCGGCGTTTTTTGCGGCGCTGGCAGGGGCGCTGGGTGCGCTGCTGATGGAATCAGCCAACGCCAGCCTGCTGGACGGCGCGCATTCAGGCGCGCTGCTGCTGTTCACGCTGCTGGGCGGCAGCGGCGCGTTCTGGGGGCCAGCGGCGGGCGGCGCGCTGATGGCGGTGTGCCAGACGCTGCTGGCGACGCTCACCCCCGCCTGGCCGCTGCTCATCGGCTTGCTGTTCATCGCCATGATGATGTGGGCACCGGGCGGGCTGGTGGCGCTGGTGCAAAAACTTTCCCCTCTCTTCCGTGAACGCACCGCGCCCGCCGAAAAACCGGAAAATACGCCGGAAAGCCCTGTATCTAAAAACTCTTTTTCACCCCTGCCGCTGCGCCTTAAAAATATCCAATACCGCGCAGGAGGGCGCGCGATTCTTGAAAATATCTCGCTCGATATTCCCGCAGGCGAGGCGCTCGCCATCATCGGCGCGAATGGCGCAGGCAAAAGCACGCTGTTTGACCTGATTGGCGGGCAGAAAACGCCCGCTGGCGGCGCCATCTGGCTTGGCGCGCAGCGCGTGGACTCCCTGCCGCCGCAGCAGCGCCGCCGTTTGGGGCTGGCGCGCAGCTTCCAGCAAAGCCGCCTGTTTGCGCGCCTCTCCGTGCTGGACAACCTGCGCGCCGCGCTGCTGGCAGCAGACTGCGCGCCATGCACCGTGCTGCCGCGCGCGCTTGAACTCGCGGCGCAACTTGGGCTGGCGGGCGAACTGCACACCCCCGCCGCTGAACTGCCCTACGCCGCACAGCGCGCGCTGGAGCTTGGGCTGGCACTGGCGGGCGGCGCGGGCATCGTGCTGCTGGACGAACCGACAGCAGGCATGGACGCTGGCGAGGCGCGGCGCTTTGCCGCGCTGATGGCGCGCCTGTGCGCCGGGCGCACGCTGCTCGTCATTGAACACGACATGGACACGGCCTTTGCCCTTGCGCAGCGCGTCGCCGTGCTGGATGGTGGGCGGCTGATTGCCCTCGGCACGCCGGACGAAATCCGCGCCAGCGCCGCCGTGCAGCGCGCTTATCTTGGCGTGGATGAAGAAGAGAATGCGGAATGCCCCGCACCGCCCACGGACACGCCCCCGCTGCTTGAAGTGCGCGGCCTGCGCGCTTGGCACGGCAACGTGCAGGCGCTGCATGGCGTGGATTTTGAGGTGCACGCAGGCGAAATCCTCGCCCTGCTTGGGCGCCAAGGCAGCGGGCGCTCCACATGCGCGCGCGCCCTCATGGGGCTACTGCCCGCTCAAGGCAGCGTGCGCTGGCGCAGGCAGGAACTCTGCGGCCAGCCCGCGTGGCGCATCGCGCGCCTTGGGCTGGGCTGGGTGCCGGAAAACCGCGCCGTGTTCCCGCAGCTCAGCGTGGAAGACAACCTGCGCCTCGGGCAAAAAACGGCTGGCAGCGCACCGCCTTGGAGCGAAGCAGAACTTTTCGCCCTGTTCCCGCAACTGGCCGAGCGCCGCCGCGCGCTGGCGGGCACGCTTTCGGGCGGCGAGCAGCAAATGCTCGCGCTCTGCCGCACGCTCATGGGCGCGCCCGCCCTCCTCATCGTTGACGAGCCGTGCGAGGGGTTGGCGCCGCAACTCGTGCAGCAAGTGGCGCAATGCCTGCGCGCACTGCAGGCGCAAGGCGCCGCCGTGCTGCTCATAGACCAGCGCCTCGCGCCGCTTGTCGCCACGCGCGCCCTGCTCATGGAGCGCGGGCGCATCACGCACACCATGACACAGGCTGAAATGCAGGAGTATTACTCAGTCACCGGCAACATAAGCCGGTAATCATATAGTGCTTGCCATAGTATATGCTCTCTGCCCAGCCACTCGCCTATTTTACAATACCGCGAAGTGAACATATTTTCGTGCCATGAAACAGCAGATTAAAGCCACCATGCTCAAGCGCTTGCGCTGGTATAGTGCACTGCTGATGGCACTATTGTGCGCAGCAGAATGTGCTGCCTTGTTTTTCTTCCCTCTGGAACTTGTCACACACTTTGCCCTGCACATCATCCTGCTGGTTTCATTGTGCAGTTTTGCTTTTCCCAGCCGCTGGCGTTTCATAACGTGGGCGCTTGCCGTTGCCGTCATTATTTTTGCCATCCTTCCATTTTCAGACGGCACGAAGGCGGAATCAGGCACAAAAATCATCGCCTACAACATGCACTTTGAAAACGCCCACAAGGAAAAAGAAGCCAATCTCCTGCTACACAGCAAGGCCGACATGCTCGCCTTGCTGGAAGCTGGCGGAACGCAATGGCAAGAACCGCTGCACACCCTGCGGCAGCACTATCCCCACACCTGCGGGCATGAAGATGACAGCCCATTTGCCATGCAGTTGCTGTCGCGGCAGCCACTGCAGGCGTGTGAAGTGGGATTTTTTGATATTTATCCGTACATCAGGGCTGTGACGGCAGACAAACGTACAATTTTTCTGCTGCACCCGCCGCCGCCAGTCAGCCGCGAGCTGGCGCAAGGCCGCTTGAATTATTTTCGGGACGCTGCCGCCGCTATTGCCAACGAAGAAAATGCCGTGCTTGTGGTGGGCGATTTAAACAACACGCCCTATTCCCCGACTTATCATCGTTTCAAGAGAAATGCGCGTGTTGCCGACGCACTGCCGCACGCCACGCCCACATGGAAACCCTTGCTGCTGGCGCTTGACCGCGTGCTCTATCGTCAGGGGAAAGTCTTTGCCACTCCACTGCCGTGGCAACACTCCGACCACCGCCCCATATGGATTGAGTGGCAATAATCTTTCAGACTAAAAAAGGAGCGCTCATGCCTATCACATTCCGCCGCGAAGAAGAACAGGACTGGCGTGCCGTGGAGCATCTGGTGCGCGAAGCGTTCTGGAACGTCTACCGCCCGGGTTGTCTGGAACATTTTGTGCTGCACCGCCTGCGCAGCGACCCGGACTTTGTGCCGGAGCTGGACTTCGTCATGGAAAAGGACGGGCGGCTGATTGGACAAAACGCCTTTGTGCGCGCGCATATTGCCGCCGATGACGGCAGGGAAATCCCCATTATGACGATGGGGCCGATTTGCATCGCGCCGGAATACAAGCGCCAAGGTTACGGAAAAATGCTGCTGGACTGGTCGCTGGAACGCGCGGCGGCGCTTGGCTGCGGCGCGCTGTGCTTTGAAGGCAATATCCAGTTTTACGGCAAAAGCGGCTTTGTGGCGGCCAGCACATTTGGCATCCGCTACCACGGGCTGCCGGAGGGGGCGGACGCCTCCTTTTTCCTGTGCAAGGAGCTGCGCCCGGGATATTTGCGCGGCATCACAGGCGTTTATGCCACGCCGTCGGGCTACTTTGTCGCCGAGCGCGAGCCGGACGCCTTTGCGCGCTTTGATGCGCTTTTCCCGCCCAAGGAGAAATTGACGCTGCCGGGGCAACTCTTTACACCATGAAATCGCTCTTTTGCCATCGGTATCACTTCATCGCCGGCAACATAAGCCGGTGATGGGGCGCAATGATTCCAGGTATCAGTGCCTTGCCGCCGTTTTCGGCACGACGCTGGCGCGGCTGGCAGCAATCAGGGGCGCGATTTCCCCGTCGGGCAGTGTGTCGTCCAGGATGATGGTGAGCCAGCTTTTCTTGTCCATGTGCCACGCCGGGTAGATGCCGGTGCGCTGCAGCAGCGCAGGCACTTGCGCCTTGTCTGCCTTGAGGTTGAGCGCCTCCACTTCCTGCGCGTTGGCGGCGGCGCGGTCCACCTTGTTGCGCAGAATGTTGCCGATGACGGCGTACCACTTTTTGCTGCCCGGGTGCCGGTAGATGGCATACCCCGGAAAGCGTTTCCAGAGAAACTCGGGCGCATCGCCAAATGCAGCGGCAATATGGCGGTGGATGCGCCGCGCCTGCGGCGTGCGGAAATACTGGTTTTCGCAGCATTTTTCGCGGATGTCCAGCAGCACATCCGTACATTGCTGCAGCAGCATGGCGTTGAAGCCGGTGGCATTTTCCAGCCGGTGGTTGGTGTATTCCTCGCCCATATCAACGTCCATAATTGTTGCGCGCCATTCGCCGTCATATTCCACGGTGATGCTGAAACGCGCTTCGGGAAGCGCGGCCTCATGCACCAGCCGCCCGCCCTCTTCGCGGAAGCCATGGGCGCGCAGCCGCGCCGCGTCGGGCTGCCAGCGCGCGAAAATGTCGTGCTCTATCGTCATTTTCCTGTGGGTATCCATTGTTCATACGCAAGAAACGCCGGTGACCCCATACAATGATGATGAGTATGCTCACTCATCATCACCGATGAGTGTCAGCCGCGCCTTGTCCAGCAGCAGCCATTTGCTGCCGTGGCGCGCAAAGCGCACCTGCGCCTTGGCGTCTTCGCCCTGCCCCTGCACGGCGAGCACGCGCCCTTCGCCAAACTTGGGGTGAAACACGCGCTGTCCGGGCTGGCTGCCGGGCGCAGCGTCGGCTTCCAGTTTTGAAGACATCTCCACATCGCCGCCACCATGCCTGCCGTGCGGCGAGAGCCAGTGCAGCGCATCGTCAGGCAATTCGTCCAGAAAACGGCTGCGGATGTTGTAGCGCACGCGCCGGTGGAGGATTCGCATCTGCGCGCAGCTCAAATACAGGCGCTGGCGCGCGCGCGTAATCGCCACATACATCAGGCGGCGCTCTTCTTCCAGACTGGCGGTGCTTTCCATGCTGTTTTCGTGCGGGAACAGCCCTTCTTCCAGCCCGGTGATGAAGACGGCGTCAAATTCCAGCCCCTTGCTGGCGTGCACCGTCATGAGTTGCACGGCGTCTTGCCCGGGCTGCGCCTGCTCGCCTGCTTCCAGCGCGGCGTGCGCGAGAAATGCCGCCAGCGTGCCGCTGCCGGGCGGCAGTGCGCTGGCATTTTGTTCCCTTGCGCTGGGCATGGGCACGCCGGGCAGAATGGTGTCAAGCAGCGAGGGCGCTGCGCCCTGCGCGGCTGGCGTGGCGAACGCTGATGGGCGCGTGCGGCCAAGCGCGGGGGCGTCGGGCGCAAAACCCTCCTGCACGGCAAATGTTTCGGCGGCGTTGAGCAATCCGTCCAGATTTTCCAGGCGCTCGCTACCGTCTTTTTCCGCCTTGTAGTACTCGCGCATTCCGCTGGCTTCCAGCATCAGGTCAATCGTCTCGCCCAGCGGTTTTCCCTGCGCCTGCTCGCGCAGCACCTCAATTTGCGCAAGAAACGCCGTCAATTTCGCGCCGCTGCGCCCGGCTATGCTGGTGCAGGCGGCGGCCAGTGGGCAGCGCGCGTCGCGCGCAGCCGCTTGCAATTGCTCAATGGTGCGCGCGCCAATGCCGCGCGGCGGGAAATTGACGACGCGCAAAAAACTCGTGTCGTCGTCCGGATTTTCCAGCAGCCGCAGCCAGGCGAGTGCATTCTTGATTTCGGCGCGCTCAAAAAAGCGCAAACCGCCATAGACGCGATACGGTATGCCGGCGGCATACAGCTCGTTTTCAAAGGCATAGCTTTGTGCATTGCTGCGGTACAAAATGGCCATTTCGTGCCGCGCCATGCCCTCGCGCTTGAGGTGCCGCATTTCCTGCAGCACCCACTCGGCTTCTGCCGTATGGTCGGGCGCTTCATAGACGCGCAGTTTTTCGCCTGCGCCGCGCGCGGTGCGCAGGTTTTTGCCCAGCCGCCCCTCGTTGTGGACAATCAGGGCGTTGGCGGCGTTCAGGATATGGCTGTAACTGCGGTAGTTTTCTTCCAGACGGATGGGCTGCGCGATGGCATATTCTTTCATGAAATCCGCCATATTGCCCACGCGCGCACCACGGAAGGCATAAATGCTCTGGTCATCGTCGCCCACCGCCATGATGGCGCCGCCGCCCTCGCCGGGTTTGCCAGCGATGATTTTGAGCCATTCATATTGCAGGCGATTGGTGTCCTGAAACTCGTCCACCAGAATATAGCGGAAGCGCCGACGGTAATGCTCGCGCAACTCGGCATTGTCACGCAGCACTTCATAGCAGCGCAGCATGAGTTCGCCAAAATCGGCCACGCCCTCGCGCTGGCATTGCTCCTCGTAGAGCTGGTAAATCTCCACTTTTTTTCGCCCGTCGGGGTCGCGCACCTTTACATCGGGCGGGCGCAGGCCGTCTTCCTTGCAGCCGCTGATGAACCATTGCAGTTGTTTGGGCGGGTAGCGTTCGCTGTCCACACCGTAGTCTTTGCACAGCCGCTTGATGGCGGCGAGCTGGTCGGCGGTATCCAGAATCTGGAAGCTCTGCGGCAGGCCCGCCGCGCGCCAGTGCGTGCGCAGGAAACGGTTGCAGAGGCCGTGGAAGGTGCCCACCCACATGCCGCGCATGTTGAGCGGCAGCATGGCGCCAAGGCGCGTAAGCATTTCGCGCGCGGCCTTGTTGGTGAAGGTGACGGCGAGCACGCCGCCAGGCGAAATGCGCCGCTGCTGCAGCAGCCAGGCGATGCGCGCGGTGAGCACGCGCGTCTTGCCCGAACCGGCGCCAGCAAGCACCAGCGCGTGCTCCTCGCCCAGCGTGACGGCGGCCAGTTGCTCCGGATTCAGCCCCGCCAGCGGCGACGCGGCGCTTTCATGTGATGTGTGCTCCATGAGGGGCGATTGTAGGAAGCGCGCCAGTGCGCGCGCTCATGCACAAGCTGTTCTTCATGGGTATCTATCAACCGCCGGCGAAAGTTGCCGGCAACCGTAGTTTTATATGGCATGTATACGATTGCATCAGGTGTGTTTTTCACATACATGATGATGCACTGTTGTTTTACCGGCGTTTAATGCCGGCGATGGAGTGATACCCATCAATCATTGTGCAGCGGCGGGCGAACAAAAAGCCGCCCGGTGTGCGGGCGGCTTTTTTGGGGTTGTGGCGCGCGGTTCAGGTGTTGGTGTAGCGGCCACTGGTGAGGCGAATGCTCCAGATGACTTCCACGAGGGCGCGGTTGTTGAGCAGCGGCTCGCCGCCGATGATGAGCCAGTAGCCGATGCCGTCCACAAAGAAGAGCACCAGCGAGGCGGTGGGCATGAGCATGTCGATGCCTTCGTAAAAGGACATGGCGCGCCCAGAGCCTCGGAAGCCGCGCTGCCGCTGGCGCTGCACGAAGTCAAAGTACTCCACGGCGGCGGCTGAAACTGTTTCGGCTTCGCGCTCGGTGTAACCGGCGTAGGCGAGGCAGAAGCCCTGGTCAGAGGCGATGGCGGCGCGGCGCGAGCCAGACAGCCCGGCGATGGCGTGCGTGAGGTAGCTGTCGAGCTGCAGGCGCTGCTCGTGCTTTTGCTCGTAGGCCATCTCGCTCACCCAGCCCTCGTGCTGCGCGCGCACGAGCAGCGGCTGGTAGGCCGGCCCCTGCGCGAGCCACTCGCTGCGGCGCAGTGCGGCGCCGCGCGGCAGCAGGGTTTGCAGCATGGCGCGGGTGTCGTCCGGCTCGCGCTCGGCGAAGGCGTAGAGCACGCCTTCGGGTGTGAGCATGAGGTAGGGGTCGTGGCTGTCGTCTTCGGGAACGGCGGCTGCAATGCCCTTGGTCAACGGTTTTTGTTCTGTGCTTGCTGTCATGGCAGGGAGAGTGGTTAGACGGCGCTGGCGCCGAATGGGTCAATACTGTAAATCAGGGTTCTGACAAGTGTAGCCACATGTACGCGGTCGCGCGCGTCGGTGTCCATCGCCACGGGAGGCAGCCCCAGGCGGGCGATTTCGTCCGAGATTCTGAAGCGCATGCGTGCGTCAACCTGCTCAAAGTGGGTCACGCCCACGACGAGGGCGGTTTTGTCAATGAGCGGGCGGAACTCCTCGGCGTAGGTGCGCAGGTCTTCCAGCGGGTCGGGCGCGTTGGCGCGAATCAGCAACACCAGCCCGAGGGCGTTTTCCGAGAGGATGTCCCACATGAAGTCAAAGCGCTTCTGCCCGGGCGCGCCGTAGAGCCGCACCTGGTCGCCGCTGTCGAGCTTCATCAGGCCGTAATCCATCGCCACCGTGGTTTTGGCCTTGAGCAGCTTCACGTCGTCGCTGGCGGCAGCTTCGGTGCTGACCACCTCAATGTCCGAAATTGAGCTGATGGCAGTGGTTTTGCCAGCCCCCACCGGGCCGGCAAACACGATTTTGTAGACCGAGTTCCTAGGCATGAACGTGTCCCCCGCTCCGGTTTAGAACAGTTTTGACAGCAAGGCGCGGAAAAAGCCCTTGGGCGCCACGCGCGGCTGCGCCTGCGTCTGCGGCGCGGCGAGCACCACTTTGCGCGGCTGCACGGGCGGCGCCTGCGTCACCTCCGCCAGCCCGGAGAGCACGGCCAGCGCGATGAAGCGGTTGACCCGCTCCTCGTGGCGCGGGAAGCTCTTGGCCAAAAAGCTCGCCGACTGCGGCGTGCGTATGCAGATGGCGGCCAGTTGCACGTCCATCGCATCGCCCCCGCCCATGAGCGTGAAGTTGGGCATGCGCGTCAGACGCAGCGAAATGTCAGCGCGCCGCACCAGTTCCACATCGTGCAGCGCGACCCCCACCAGCTCCCAGGCGAACACGTCCAGCGGCTTTTGCTGGCGCAGCGGCGAGCGGATGTATTTGCGCTGCGACTCATCAAACTGGTCCAGCGCAATGGGCACGAGGCGCAAGGTTGCCTGCACCTCGGGCGACTGCAGGGACTTGAACAGCGCCGCTTCCGTGCTGGGCGAGCCTGCCGTGCCCCGCTCTGCATTGGAAAGAATCAGCGGACTGCCGCCGGAATGCACCAGAAACGCCGTGCCCGCCTGCGTAATCTTCCCCGCCAGCTTGGCAAGCGGCAGGGAAGCAAGCTGCGGATACGCCGCACCCAACGCCTGCAGCGCCTCAGCGCCGCTGACCCCGCTTGCCGCAGCCGCCGCCGGTTGTTTTTCCGGCACGGGGGCGGCGTCCGCCACATCTTCAACGGCGAACCTGCGCATGGAGCGGGCTGCGGGCGGCGCTTCATCTTCAACGGCAGGCTTGCGCGCGGGCGGCGCATCATCATCGGCAGCGGGCTTGCGCGCGGCGGGCGCCCTGCCCGTCTTTTTCTCGCCCGTCAGAATGCCATTGAGCGCACTGCGAATCGCCACCGAGGTGTAAGGCACCTTGATGCACTCCAGCTGCTGTCCCGGGGCGGTGTTCGGCTCCGCCTCATACCAGCCGCCGCCCGTGCCCCACACCAGCAGGATGGCGCTGCGCCCGCCCAGAAAGTCCAGCAGTTGCTGCTCATGCTCGGGCGAGTGGCGGCGCATGCCAAAACCGAACAGGTCAACCACGCACACCTCCGCAGCGCGCGCTGCCGGGTTCTGGTCTGGAATGCTCAGTGACAGGCTGCGCTTCAAGGTGACCACCTTCCAGTCACGCCAGTGCATACCTATCAGGATTTCAAGGGCGGCAGCCTCCTGATCCGTCATGCCCGCCAACAAGATACTGCTCATCTCCTGCACCTCTTTCGCGTTTTTTTATTGCAGTGCCTGCAAGGTTTCTTCCCACATGGCGCCGAGCACGCGCCCTTCGCGCATGAGGGCGCGGCGCGCCAGCATGAACGCCAGGCTGTCATGCGCGCCTCGGCAGTGGGTGAGGAATTCTTCTTCGGCGGTGGTGTCGCCCACCTGCACGGCGGCGACCGCGCGCTCGGCGATGGTTTTGGAATCGTCCATGCTCACCAGCAGCGCCCTCTTGGGCACATTGAGCGAGGGCGTGGCGATGATGCTGTAGCGCGTGGCCAGCGGCGTGGCTTTGGCAAGGCGCCCGCCGCTTTGCACCAGCGCCTCAAACGCCTGCAGCACATAGCCCGGCAGGTGCGTGCGCACGTCCTCGCGCTCCAGCAGCCTGCCGGAGCGCGCGGCGTCCGGCTCGCAGATGTGCAGCATGTCGGCCAAAGCGCCCTGCACTGGCTCAGAGCCTGGGAGCGCGCACCCAGCCAACACACGCAACTCGTGGCGGTCGCGCTCGGCTGGCTGAGCCAGAACCTGTCGCCCAAGCTGGCGGAAACGTTCGCGGTCGGACAAATCCCTCTGCGCCATACAACAGTTCTCCTTCATGCACCCCCGCCTGCGGCAGTGCGTGCAGCCCGCACCTGCCAAGGGGCGCTGTTATTGGAACACAAGTCGCCTGCTCCTAGGGGCGCAGAAAAGCCCGCTGCGCTAACAAAGTCACACCATCACGGAAATAGCGGCAACGAAGCTATGAAACTTGACGCAGCAAAGCGGCATGAAGCCGAACTCTTCATCCCTCGTCCCACCGCCCAGTAGGGGCGCGATTCATCGCGCCCGCCCGGGTGCAGGAAACATTCTGGGCGCAATAAATTGCGCCCCTACAACATACCGGCATTGCATGCACTACATTGCCGGCAATGTTTGCCGGCAAGCAACTGATACCCGTAGTTTTTTCCCAATTTTCCCGTCACTGATGCCAGAACAATAGCGCCTTGTTTTTGAGGGTATCTGTTTGTCGCCGGCATAACACGCCGGCAACAAAATGCACTTTCAATGGGTATGTGTTTGTTCCCGCGCCTTCAGACAGCAACGGCGACTTCCGCTTGCCGGAAGCCGCCGCGTGCGCTGGCTGGCTGCGCTGCTTCAGCCCTCGGGGGAAATGTTGTGAATCAGCGTCTTGATGAGCGCGGTCATTTGCGCGCGGTCGCGCGCGTCAATGTCCATCGCGGTGGGCGGCAGCCCGATGCGCAGCATTTCGCGCGAGATGTCCTGGCGCACCTGCGCGCCGGCTTTTTCAGCGTGGGTGATGCCCACGACCAGCCCGGTTTTGTCAATGAGCGGGCGGAACGCCTCCACGTATTCGCGCAGGTCGCGCGCGGGGTCGGGCGCATCGGCGCGCAGCATCAGCACCAGCCCGAGGGCGTTTTCAGCCAGGATGTCCCACATGAAGTCAAAGCGTTTTTGCCCGGGCGTGCCATACAGCCGCACCTGGTCGCCGCTGGCAAGTTTCATCAGGCCGTAGTCCATCGCCACCGTGGTGGTGGGTTTGATGGAGCGCGCCCCGTCGCTGATGGAAGCCTCGGTGGTGACAACTTCAATGTCCGACAGCGATTGAATCGCCGTTGTCTTGCCCGCCCCCACGGGGCCGGCAAACAGTAGCTTGTAGGTAATCGGCATGGTGTCTCAAACTCCTTTCCCACATGACGACCAAAAGAAGGAGGGCGGCAGACCCGCGAAGAGCCTGCCGCCCTGATGTGTAGCTTACACGGTTTGCAAGCCTGTTCAGCCAAAGGCAATAGACTGCATCTTCTTGAGGTTGGCAATGGTGGGACCGGCCATGTCTGGCGTGATGGCTTCAAAGCCCTCTTTGACGCGCAGTTTTTCGAGCATTTCGCCCGCGTCCGGATGCCCCTTGAAGCCGAGGATGACCTTGGTGGTGAGTTCCATCTTTTCAGCTTCCTTGGGATTCATCATCAGCACGCGGCGGATGTCGGGATAGCCCATTTCGGTGAGGTCGGTCTTGTCCAGCACCTTCAGCTGGCTCTTGGCAAGGCTTGACAGGTCGTCAAACGTCTGGTGCAGGTAGAGGCCAAGGTCGGCATCGCCCCGGCGCACCTTCTGGATGGCCTGCTGCAGGTTCTCGCTCGTCTCAAACGTCAGCCCAAGATTGAGCTGCTTGTTCATGAACATGGAAACCGTCTTCACCCCCAGGTTGCCGGGGCAAGTGGCTTTCATGCCAGGCTTGACATCTGCGGGCGAGTTCATCGGTGAATCAGCAGCGGCGAAAAGCACGACGTCGTCGCAAGCCTCTTTCCCGATGGGACGAAGGACAGGGATATAGCCGTATTTCTCGTAGAGCTCCAGCCCCAAGAAGGGGTTGCAGTAAATCAGATCCACGCCGCCCGCTTCAATTGCTTGCGTGACTTCGTCCGGCGCCATTGCCAGCGTTTGCTTGACAGAGACGCCGCTGTGCTTGGACAGCAGGGTAGAGAAAATCTGCAGGCACGGCATGCGCTGCGGCGCAAAGTCCGGCGCCACCACAAAATTGATGGTGTCCATGAGGAAACCTCCCGGCCAATCAAATCAGTTTGGCCAAAGACTCGGAAGCGCGCCTTACGTCAAGCAGCAACAGGCCTAGTTTGGCGCTGGGTTTGGCAAGCACGGTGAGCACGGCTTCGCGGCCAGCGGCCGTCATCATCACGTAGCCGCGTTCGCCCTTCAACTGCACGGATTCCAGCGTGCCGCGCGCAAGCTCACGCGCCGCACGGTCGCCCAGAGACAGCAGAGCTGCCGACATGGCGCCAACACGGTCTTCGTCCACGCCCTGCTGCAGGGCGGAGGCAATCATCAGACCATCACTTGAAATCAGAGCAGAAGCCTCAACGTCTGCCGAGGAACTTTTCAACTCTTCCAGCACGTTATGGAGCACGTCTGTGCGCATTTGACTGACCTTTCTGTATGTAAGAAGAAGAAGAAGAATGTGCCCGCCAGAAGCACTACTAGGCAAGCGCGCTGCTCGTGTGAGCGGCTCCAGTAAAACACAACTTGAACGCCATGTGGCACGCAAGCCTGCGCGCAGCAATGCAGAAATTCACATTTTTTACCGCTTATGCGCGGCAGCGTGAAGAATGCACGCTCCTGTTTTGATACCGCAGCGCGCCCGTCACACAAAAAAAGGGCAGCCACATGGCTGCCCTATGGAGAGCTTTACAAGCCGGCCTAGCCGAAGGCAATCGCTTGGATTTCCTTGAGCTTGGCGATGGTTTCCCCCGCCATATCGGGCGTGATGGCCTCAAAGCCTTCCTTGACGCGCAGCTTTTCGAGCATTTCGCCCGCGTCTGGATGCCCCTTGAAGCCGAGGACGACTTTCGTGGTGAGCTCGACCTTCTCGGCTTCTTTGGGATTCATCAGCAGCACGCGGCGAATCACGCCATAGCCCATCGAGGTGAGGTCGGTCTTGTCAAGGACTTTCAACTGGCTCTTGGCAAGGTTTGACAAGTCGTCAAAGGTCTGGTGCAGGTAGAGGCCGAGGTCTGCCTGGCCGCGAATCACTTTCTGAATCGCCTGCTGCAGGTTGTCGCTCGTCTCAAACGTCAGATTCGCGCCCAGTTTTTTGTCCATGAACTTGGCGACCGTTTTCACGCCCAGATTGCCGGGGCAGGTGGCCTTCTTCCCGTTGATGTCCGAGAGTGCGTTGATGGGCGAATCAGCCGCCGCAAAAATCACGACGTCGTCGCAGGCGTCCTTGCCCACAGGGCGCAGCACCGGGACGAAGCCGTATTTTTCGTAGAGTTCCAGCGCGAGGAACGGGTTGCAGTAAATCAGGTCAACGCCGCCCGCTTCAATCGCTTCCGCGACCTCGTTCGGCGCCATCGCCAGCGTCTGCGTGACAGAGACGCCGCTGTGCTTGGACAGCAGGGTGGAGAAAATCTGCAGGCACGGCATGCGCTGCGGCGCAAAGTCCGGCGCCACCACAAAATTGATGGAGTCCATGAGGAAACCTCCAGACCATCAAATCAGCTTGGACAGGGATTCGGAGGCGCGCCTCACGTCAAGCAGCAGCAGCCCGAGTTTGGCGCTGGGTTTGGCAAGCACGGTCAGCACGGCTTCGCGGCCTGCGGCCGTCATCATCACGTAGCCACGTTCGCCCTTCAACTGCACGGATTCGAGCGTGCCTCGGGCAAGCTCGCGCGCAGCGCGGTCTCCCAGTGACAGTAGCGCCGCTGACATGGCGCCCACGCGGTCTTCGTCCACACCCTGCTGCAGGGCGGACGCAATCATCAGACCGTCACTTGAAATCAAAGCGGAGGCCTCGACATCAGCCGAGGAGCTTTTCAGTTCTTCCAGCACGTTTTGGAGCACATCTGTACGCATTGGAATTGCCTTTCTCAAAAAAAAAGAAACGTGGAAACGTGCCTGCCGCTCGCGGCAAGCGCCTGCGCCCGTGTCACGGGCGATGCCATTGGAACACATGCCGGGCGCCGCAGGCAGAAAAAGTCTTGAAGAGTGACAAATAAGTCACAAGCACTTAAATACCACGCCGCACGCAGCGTGAATGCTCCTGTTTCCATACCGACACTCTTTGCGCCCCCCGTTGCCCGCGTTGTTCAGCGTTCACACGCGGTTTATGGCGGCTTCAGGCGCATGCGGGGCGTCGCCCTACCATTGCGCATACTGACGGCGATTACTTATCATCGCCGGCAACTTACGCCGGCGACAAACATATACCCATTGATTCGGCAGAAAAAAAGCGGCTCTGCGAGCCGCTTTTTGGGGCGTCCATGCGCGCCGCGTCAGCGGAAGAAGATGAAGGTCAGCACCACGAACAGCGGCACGAGGATGCCGAAGCTCCACGCCATGTAGCCGAAGAAGCTGGGCATCTTCACGCCACGGTCTTCGGCAATCGCCTTGACCATGAGGTTGGGCGCGTTGCCGATGTAGGTGTTGGCGCCCATGAACACGGCGCCCGCTGAAACAGCGGTAAGCGTGGCGGCCAGCGGCCCCATGAGCTGCGCGGCGTCGCCGCTTGCGGTGTTGAAGAACACGAGGTAGGTGGGCGTGTTGTCCAGGAAGGAGCTGAGGATGCCCGTGGCCCAGAAGTAGGCCGCCGGGTTGGGTGTGCCGTCGGCATTGTTGACGGCGCTCACCACGGCGCCAAACGCGCCGTCTGTGCCCGCCTGCAGCATGGCGATGACGGGCACGATGGTCAGGAAGATGCCGGCAAAGAGCTTGGCCACTTCCTTCATCGGCTCCCAGCCAAACTGGTTGCGCTGATGCACGGCCTTCGGGGTGATGGCCAGCGACACCACGGCCACCACTATCAGGCCGATGTCGCGCACCAGCCCGGGCAGGGCGATGTGCGTGCCCAGCACTTCAAAGCCCGCCTCGGTCTTCCAGATGCCGCTCATGAGCACGAGCGAGACGATGCACGCCAGCAGCACAAAGTTGATGGCGCCGTCAAAGCCAAACTTCTCCGCGCCCGTGGGCGTGGGGTCCATGCGCGGCTTGTCTTCGCGGCGGAAGAACCAGGTGTCCAGCGCATAGAACAGCGGCAGCATGATGGCGAGCATGAAAAGCATCTCGGGCAGGATGTGCTGCGCCGTCCAGAAGAAGGTGACGCCCTTCAGAAAGCCCATGAACAGCGGCGGGTCGCCCAGCGGCGTGAGCGCGCCGCCGATGTTGCTGACGATGAAGATGAAGAAGATGATGACGTGCATGCAGCGCTGGCGCTGGTCGTTGGCGCGAATGAGCGGGCGAATCAGCAGCATGGAGGCGCCCGTGGTGCCCATGAAGCTGGCAAGCACCGCGCCCACGGCGAGGATGGCGGTGTTGAGCGCGGGCGTGCCTTGCAGGTTGCCCCTGATGTAGATGCCGCCGGAGACGACGAACAGCGCCGTGAGCAGCACGATGAAGGGGATGAACTCGGCCAGCATGGCGTGTGCGAAGGCGTGTACCGCTTCGCCCGCGCCGAACTTCACGGCAAAGGGCAGCAGGAAGGCCAGCGCCCACGCCGCAGAAATCTTGCCGTAGTGGTGCTCCCAGAACCTGTGCGCCGCCAACGGCCAGATGGCAATGGACAGCAGGATGCCCACAAAGGGCACCGCCCAAAGCACGGACAGCTCCGCGCCGTTGATGGAAGAGGCGTGCGCTGCGCCCGGCAGCAACAGGAGCGCGGCAGCCAGCGCCGGCAGCGCGGCTAGGCGGGTGGCAAGTGGTTTCATGCGAAGGTTCCGGGTAAAGGTGCGATGCAAAGCCGCTTGGCTGCGCGGGCAGCACAAGCGGCTGAACTCTTGTGGAGGGAAAAGCTGGGGAGTTTAACCGCTTGCCTGCGGCTCTGCATACGGCAGCCATCTTGCCGCCATCGCCGGCAATGTTTGCGGGCAGCGAATACATACTGGCAGGAAAAACACATCCCCTCGCCCTCGCGTGCCGCGAAGCGGCTCGGCAGAGGGAGAGGGTCAGGGAGAGGGTGCGCCGCCATGCGGCAGCACGGCGGCGTGCTGCGGCTTGCAAAACGAAGTTTTGGCGTAGCCAAAAGTATTGCCATATTCAACACGTCAACGCCGCGCCGTTGCACGGCACGGCGCCCCCGCTCCCTACCCCCTCCCCCTGTCCGTTGCTGACGCAACGGCGGGGGCGGGGGGAAGAATTTTTGTGCCCGCTGACATTTCCATGGATAACGCAGACAGCGCCAGAAAAACACCCCCTCTCGCCCTCGCGTGCCGCGCAGCGCAGACAGGGAGAGGGACTGTTTTTTATTTTTAGCGCGGGTATCAATTGTTCGCCGGCTCAACAAGCCGGCAACCCATGTTGATTGCCTTTGGTATTCAGTCCGCAGGGAGGTCAAATACCTTGCGCAGGTAGGCGAGGTAGTCCAAATCCTCCACCATGATTTTTTCCGGGTTGTCGGAAATCTTCGCCACCGGCTGCCCGTTGCAACGCACCATCTTCATGACGATTTGCAGCGCCTGCACGCCCACGTCGTTGGTGAGGTTGGTGCCCACGCCAAACGAGGTGTGTACG
>JAFRYL010000148.1 GCA_017437605.1 Ottowia sp.
CTGCTCCAGCGCCGCGCTCTGCGTGCCCTCGTGCGCCGCTTCCTGTTCCTGCGTCACGGGCTGCTGAATGGCGGGCAAGGGCGCCTCAACGCGCTCGTCGCGCACGCTGCTCTGCTGCCCGAACATCTGCGGTTCAATGCGCTCGGCCTGCGGCTGCGCCGCTTTTTTGCCCAAAGCGGGCACAAACGGCGCCAGCGCGCCGAGCCAGCCGCGCCGCTGCCGGCCAGCAGCAGCGCCTTGCGGCAGGCGAGCGGCCTCCTGCGGCGCGGGCTGCACACCCTGCAAGAACGTGGGCAACTGGACGCGCTCGGGGCGCACGGCTTCGCTCCAGGCCGCGCTGCGCATCGCCACGCTGGCAGCCGCTGGCGCCGGCGCCTCTGCGCTGCGCTGCATTTCAAACACTGGTTCCACACGCCCGCCATCAACATGCGCATCCGCTTCGCCGGCCTGCGGCGCCAGCGGCGTAAGCGGCGTAAGCGACGCCGCTGCCTTTTCTACGGCCACGCGCTCGCGCTTGAGTTCCTTGGCGCGCGCACGCGCCGCACGCACGCCCGCCCAGAGGTCGCGCAGGCGCTCATGCAGCCGCTGCCCGGTAACCACTTCGTACACCAGCGCGCCAACGCGCTCGGCCACGCGCCCCCAGGAAAAGCGGAACACCAGCGCCAGCGCACACGCCAGCGCCGCCAGCTCCAGCAGCGTGGAGCCGGTGTAGCCCAGCCACTGCACGGCGAGCCGCCCGCTCACATGCCCGAGCACGCCGCCGGCGTCGCCGGGCAGCGCGCCGTCCCAGCGGTGCAGGCGCGTCCATTCCAGCCCGCAACTGGTCAGCAGCAACAGCGCCATGCCGATGCCAAACGTCCACCACGAACCCATCCGCCCGCGCACGCTGCCGCGCATCCACGACACCAGCCCCAGCGCCCAGGCAAACGCTGCCGCTGCCACGCACCACCATGCGGAGTACCCCATGAGCGCATAGGCCACGTCCGCAATCCACGCGCCCGCGCGCCCGGCGCGGTTGTGCAGCACGCCCGTCGCCACGCCCGAGGTGGACCAGGCGGCGTCCTGCGGCGAATAGCTCAACAGCGCCAGCACGATGAACACGAGCGCACCAAAGCCGGCGAGCAGCGTGAGTTCGCTGGCAAAGCGCGCCAGCCCCGTGCGCTCCAGAGTGCCCTGGTCTGAATTGAAGGTGTTGAGCGGATAAGTCATAGCCATAACAATAACTTAGGCCGGCAAGCTAAAGCAAGCCCCGCACCCGCCGGCGTTGCGCGGCGGTGACATCGCCGTGTTTACTTGGGTATCAATTCATCGCCGGCACAAGTTGCCGGCAACCACATATGTTTTATATGAGTATATAGAACATCAACAAATACCTATTAGATATGCACTTTATCGCCGGCATATGTAGCCGGCAAGCAACATATACCCTTGCATTGCACTGCTGGCGCGCGGGCAAAAAACAAGCGCCAGCGCCTGAAACATCAGGCGTCTGGCGCTTTTGACAGCAAAGGTGCTGGTGCGCGGCCTCAGCGTTCGGCTGAACTCAGGTATTCCTGCACGACGATGGTGCCGTCTTTCTGCGTTTCAACCAAGCCGCGCTCTTCCAAGTCTTTCATCACGCGCGAGACCATTTCGCGCGACGCGCCCACCATCTTGGCGATGTCCTGACGCGAGAGCTTCTCGCGCACCACCAGCTTGCCGTCTTCGTCTTTCTCAGCAAATTCAAGCAGCGCGCGCGCCACGCGGCCATACACGTCAATGAGCGCGAGCGACTCAATCATGCGATTGGCGTGACGCAGGCGCTGCGTCAGTCCGCGCATGACGGCAAACGACATGGAGGTGTTCTCCGGCAGGCAGCGTGCGAACTCCTGGCGGCCAAGCATGAGCACGTCGGTCTGCACCTCAGCGCGCACGGTGGCCGAGTGCGCTTCGTTGTCAATCAGGCTCATCTCGCCGATGTGGTCACCGGGGCGCAGGATGGCCAAAATCACCTCGCGCCCGCGCTTGTCGGTGGCAACCACGCGCGCGCGCCCGTTGAGCAGAATGAACAGGGCATTGGTCTTCTTGCCCTGCTCAACGATGGTTTCGCCGCGTTTGAAGCGGCGCTTGATGACGGCATCTGCCACAGACTTCGCCTGCGCCTGTGTGAGCATGGAAAACAGCGGCACACGCCGAATCAGTTCGAGACTGGAAAGCATCATGATGTTGGGCAAAAACTCGGTGAAGGGAAGGAATCGGGCACGGCACCGTCTCCGGTGCGCGACTTTACACAAATTGCACCACTGGCATCATGGGCGTCTGTAAAGTCCTACCGCAAAAGACGGGCTTGCTCTGTATAGAATAGCACGCCCTTGAACATCACGCCAAAAAATTCACATACGACAAAAAATGGACACCCAGCACACCCGCGTCCTCATCCTCGGCTCCGGCCCCGCCGGTTACACCGCTGCCGTCTACGCCGCCCGCGCCAATCTTGCGCCCATGCTGCTTTCCGGACTGGAAGAAGGCGGGCAGCTCATGACCACCACCGAGGTGGACAACTGGCCGGGCGACGCGCAAGGCGTCATGGGGCCAGACCTCATGGCGCGCCTGAAAGCTCACGCCGAGCGCTTTGCCACGCGCATCGTGCATGACCACATCAGCGCTGCCGACCTCTCGCAGCGCCCCTTCCGGCTCACCGGCGACGCGGGCAGCTACAGCTGCGACGCGCTCATCATCGCCACCGGCGCTTCGGCGCGCTACCTTGGGCTGCCGTCGGAAGAAGCCTTCAAGGGGCGCGGCGTCTCCGCCTGCGCCACCTGCGACGGCTTTTTCTACCGCGACCAGGAGGTGTGCGTCGTCGGCGGCGGCAACACCGCCGTGGAGGAGGCGCTTTATCTGGCCGGCATCGCGCGGCGCGTCACGCTCATTCACCGCCGCGACGCTTTCCGCGCCGAACCCATCATGGTGGACCGCCTGCGCGAAAAGGCCGCCGAAGGGCGCATCGTGCTCAAAACGCCCTACGTGCTCAATGAAGTGCTGGGCGATGACAGCGGCGTCACCGGCGTGCGCGTGCAGCATGTGCAAAGCGGCGCACTGGAAGACATCGCCCTGCAGGGCTGCTTCATCGCCATCGGCCA
>JAFRYL010000149.1 GCA_017437605.1 Ottowia sp.
CCCAATTAGGCGTTTCTTGTCCTACAATGTCCACGCAGGAAAGGAGCGGAACCCCCATGAAGAAGCGCAGTGTCATCAACCTGATTCGTTACCACGCCGAGAACAACGATGCAGCGTTCCGCAACGAGGCATACGACATCGCACGCGACTTCGATGCGGCTGGCGACCATCAGCTGGCCGAGTACATCATGGCGCTCATGTCGGACGCAAACGCATTTGTCCCTCAATCAGCCGATGGCAGCTCCGAGTTCTTTCGCAAGCTGGATTTGCCCACGACCCCGCTCCCTCTCCCAGAGGGTATCTCCGACGACATCAACGGCATCGTCAACGCAATCGGTCATAACGCGGGCGTCAACAAGTTCCTGTTCCAAGGGCCGCCAGGCACAGGCAAAACAGAGGCCGCCAAGCAGATTGGGCGCATTGTCGGAAGGGACGTCTATGCAGTCGACTTCAGCTCCGTCATCGATAGCAAGCTCGGACAGACAGCCAAGAACATCCGCAGTTTGTTTGCCGACATTAACTCCCTCGTCCACCCGGAAAAGGCGATAGTGCTGTTCGATGAAATTGATGCTCTTGCGCTCGACCGAATAAACCGGCACGATGTCAGGGAAATGGGGCGCGCCACCTCTGCCCTCCTCAAGGAACTCGACTCCATGAGCAGTCAGGTGGTTCTCATCGCAACAACGAACCTCTACGGCTCGCTCGATAAGGCTCTCACGCGGCGTTTTGACACAAGCATCGACTTCGGGCGTTACTCAAAGGACGATTTGCTGGAGATTGCAGACGTTCTCATGGGAAATCTGCTCACGCGCTTCAAATATGCAGGAAGGGACATGCGCCTGTTCCGCAAGGTAATGTCTGTCATGCCCGAACTGCCACACCCTGGCGAGCTGCAAAACATGCTTAGGTCAGCGGTCGCGTTCAGCAAACCCGGCGACGAGTTCGACTACCTGCGAAGGCTCTACTTGATGGTATGCCCAAGTGCTTCCTTGGACAACCTCCAAAGCCTGCGTACCCAAGGATTCACCATCAGGGAAATCGCCACGCTCGCCGGCGTACCACGCAGCACGGTTGCGCGTGAACTAAAAGGAGCCTGCAATGAATGACCTTCTTCAACTCAAAGGACAATTCCAGCACAAGCGTGCTCAACAACCGGGTGCACCCGAACTGCCCGCCAAGGCTACAGTTACTTCCGACAAACTTCGCTCGCTGGCAAAAGGCCTCGAGGAAATGAAAAGGTATTGGGATACCCGTTTCAAAGAAATGGAACAATATTTGGGCACTCGGGCTGTTCACTTCAATCCTCTCATTAGCGTCTACTACAAAACCGTAGTCGCAAAGAGCAACCGCATTCACAAGCTGCTTAGCAGTAGAACAAAATCTGCTTTCGCCTCTGTGGTTGGCGCAAAATTCACTGAGGATGAACGTAAGCCGAAACACGTCATTACTCACTGTGTCGACATGGAAACCATCGACAGCACCATCGCGCTTCTGAACCGCTGCGCAGAGATCATCGAAATACATTACGATGGACAAATGAACAGCGACAAGCTCAAAGCGTTCAACGAGAAGAGTTTTCGTGGCTCCTCAGAGAATTTTTCGAAAACAGCATTTGCCCACTGTATACGCGATGCTTTTTTCGTCGACCACTTTGGTGTAGAGGAAACCCATGAAGTCATCGACGATGACACCATAGTAACACTCTATGATACAGGTTATGAAGATGTTATTTCATTCATGCACAGTCTAGGTTTCATCATCACCCCAGACCGTGTTCTTGGAAACGCAATACGCCTCGCGCCAGATGAATATGCACGCTTGGTCGGACAATACCCCTACCTCATCTCCATGGCAGTAAGGGACTTGAACCAAGTACATGTCGATAAATACCCGCTCGAGAAGCTGGAAGTTGTGACAATTCCAGAGCCAAAGAACGAGCCAATCATCGGCGTTATTGATACAGCATTTGATAGGAACGTTTACTTCTCTTCTTGGGTTGATACCCCGGACTCACCATACGTTCTCAAACCAGAGGACATTGAACCGCAAGACAAAAATCACGGCACGGCTGTTTCCTCGCTTATAGTTGACGGACCACATATTAACCCAGAATTGGACGATGGTTGTGGAAGGTTTCGCGTCCGGCACTTCGGCGTAGCCAAGGCAGGCAGCTTCAGCTCCTTTGCCATAATGCGCAGTGTTCGAAGCATCGTGAAAACGAATCGCGACATCAAGGTATGGAACATATCGCTTGGCTCTCCACGCGGAACCCCTCGCAACTCCATATCACCAGAAGCCGCCATTCTTGACGAACTCCAATCCGAATTTGACGACATCATATTCGTAGTTGCTGGCACAAATAGAACCAATCCTGACGGAGCGGAAAAAATTGGCGCACCTGCGGATTCAATCAATTCAATCGTAGTTAACGCTACAGCGTTCGACGGTTCTAGAGCAAGCTACTCGCGAAAGGGTCCCGTGCTTTCATTCTTCAAGAAACCTGATGTCTGCTGCATCGGTGGTGACACCAACAAGGGCATACACGTCTGCACCCCAACTGGCGAAGCGTGGACATCCGGCACATCATTTGCAGCCCCATGGATAGCACGCAAGATGGCGTACCTCATGCAGGTTATGAACCTGCCTCGCGAGGTAGCAAAAGCACTCATCATAGATTCCGCTACTGGATGGAAATTTAAAGATGACCATTACACGGGTTATGGTAGCGTACCCAAGCACATCTCTGATATTCTCAGCTCACCAAATGACGAGATTCGATTTATCATAACTGGATCATCAGAGGACTATGAAACATACCATTATGGCATCCCTGTTCCCATCGACAAAAGTGCTCATCCGTATATCGCGCGAGCTACGATGTGCTACTTCCCCAAGTGCGACCGCCGTCAGGGAGTAGATTACACGTCCACCGAGATGGATCTCCACTTTGGCCGCATCAAAGACAATGGTTCCATAAACGCTCTTAATAAGAACCAACAAGGTGAGGAAGGAGCATGCCTATACGAAGGGGATGCCCGCAAGTACTATCGCAAGTGGGACAATGTCAAGCACATCGGCGAAATACTAAAAGATGGCATCCGCCCGAGAAAAAAATACAGAACAGGCATGTGGGGCATAAAAATTCGCACCACGGAGCGAAGCAGCAAGAAAAATGGGCGCGGCATGAACTTTGGGGTCGTGGTAACGCTCAAGGAAATCAATGGATTCAACCGCATCGACGATTTTATCAAGATGTGCTCTCAGCGAGGCTGGATTGTCACGCGCATCAATATAGAAAGCAGCATCGACATATACAACGCTGCCGATGGAGAAATCAACTTTGAGGATTAGCGCAACCGCGCTGCATCAGCGGTGCCGCGACTGCGCGTCGTGCTACCTTGCTTCATCGCCGATTGCCAAAGCTGGCAATTACACGTGATAGCGACGTGTATCGCGTTCATTCCCTCCCCTCCGGCACACTCAACACGTAATGCTGCAGCACGCTGTGGCGCGCGCCGGCGGGCAGCAATTCACTGCGGTAAAGAGCGAAATCGCGCACGGCAAAGGGGGGGCTGCGCCACGCTTGCTGCGCGTCCACCCAGGCGCGCAGCAGTGCGCGCGGCAACGGGCGGCGTGCTCGCGCCAGCGTCACATGCGCGGCAAAGCGGCGCTTTTCAGGGGCGATGCCGGCGTTTTCCAGTGCGGCGCTGATGGCAGCGTGCAGCGCGCGCAGGGCGTCAACCTCAGCTTGCACACCAACCCAGAGCACGGTGCCACCAAAGCTGCCAAAACCGCCAAGCCGCAGGGTGAACGGCGTGGCGCGCACGGCGTGCAAGGCGCGCTGGATGGCGGCGCCGTGCCCCTCGTCCACTTCACCGATAAAGTGCAGCGTGATGTGCCACTGTTGCAGCGGCGCAAGGCGTACACCGGCAGGCAGCGCCGGGGCGCGCTCAAGCTGCGCGGCGAGCTGGCGGCGCACGTCTTCTGGCAAAGTGATGGCGGTGAACAGTCGCATTGTTTTGTGAGGGTATCTGTTGGTCGCCGGCTTTATAAGCCGGCAACACCATGTTTATTTATAAGGTATTCATGTCTTGTTCTACGTATTGTGTGGTATATGTTCGTCGCCGGCAACATAAGCCGGCAACGCGGCGATTATTTCAAGAGTATACGAAGCAGCACAGCAAAAAAACTGCCGGCGGCGCAGGTGGCGCTGCCGGCAGTGTTGCCCTGGCGAGGGGGGGCGTTTTACTTCTGGCCGCCGAACTGGGGCATACCGGGGATGTTGGGCATGGCATTGGCCATCATTTGCTGCCATTGCTCCATCCAGTTGCTGGCGTCGCCCGCGCCTTGCCCCTGAAGGCCCTGCCAGGCGTTTTGCATGCCACCCTGCATGGCGGCAAACATGCCCTGCAGCGGCGCCCACGCCGCCTGCCACGAGGGTTGCTGCGCGTCAACCGCTGGCGAGGTGAGGCAGCCCATGGACTGCAGCACCTGCTGCTGCCAGTCGCGCAGCACGTTTTGCGCGTCGGCGCCAATCTTGCTCTGTGCGCTGATGCTTTCCTGCATGGCCGTCTGCACGTTGTTGAGCGCCTCCTGCACCTGCCCCCAGTAGGTGTCGCCGGGCAGTTGCGCCATTTGCGCCCATTCGCTCACGCCCTGCAGGGTGTCTTGCGCTTTTTCGCTGCTGGCGGCGTTGTTTTCCAGCAGGCGCTGGCCGAGGTCAAGCCAGAGCTGCGCGTTTTTCTGCGCCAGCTGCAGCAGGCGCATGTGCAGCGAGAGGTTGATTTTGCTGAGGTCGAGTGCCAGGGTTTGCGGTGTGCTCATCGCAGTTCTCCTTTAAGGGCTACAGGGAAAAGGGGCGGGGAAAAACGCGCCGCGCCCGGCGGGGGCGGCGGCGCGTGTGTGCATCAGCGCAGCAGGACGTACTCGCCCGGGGCGTCGCAGACGATGGGGTAGTTGGTGGCGCCCATTTCCGGCGGCTGCACGGCTTTGCTCGAGTGGGCGTTGAGCCAGTTGTTCCACGCCACCCACCAGGAGCCTTCGCTGCGCGGGGCGGCTTCCAGCCACTCTTCGGGCGGCAGCGTGACGCCGCCGGCTTCGCGCACCAGCATCTGGTAATGGCGGCGCGGGTGACCGGGTTCGGTGACGATGCCGGCGTTGTGCCCGCCGCTGGTGAGCACGAAGGTGAGTTCCGCCGGAGTGAAGTGGTGCAGCTTGTAGACCGAGCGCCACGGGGCGACGTGGTCAGCAGCGGTGCCCACGCAGAAGATGGGCAGACGCAGGCTGTTGAGCGTAATGGGGCGGCCATCAACGAGGTAGCGGTCCTGGCTGAGGTCGTTGTTCAGGTACATGCTGCGAAGGTAGTGAATGTGCATCTTCGCGGGCATACGCGTGGAGTCCGCGTTCCACGCCATGAGGTCGTTGAGCGGGCGGCGCGTGCCGAGCATGTAGTCGTTGATGAGCGGCGACCACACCAAATCCCAGGAGCGCAGCATCTGGAAGGCGCCGGACATTTGCTCGGCCTTGAGAAAGCCCTTCTGCTCCATCTGCGACTCGAGCATGGCAAGCTGGCCTTCGTCAATAAAGAGCGAAAGCTCGCCGGGTTCGCTGAAATCGGTCTGCGAGGCAAACATCGTCATGGACGCCAGGCGCGAGAGCTGCCCTTCACGCGCCAGCGTGGCCGCGCCGATGGACAGCAGCGTGCCGCCCAGGCAGTAGCCGGTGGCGTGGATGGGCTGGCCGGGGACGATGGCGTTGATGGCGTCCAGCGCGGCGTTGAAGCCCAGGCGCAGGTAGTCGCCCATGGTCAGGTCGCGGTCGCCAGCGTCCGGGTTTTTCCACGAGATGCTGAACACGGTGTGCCCCTGGTCCACCAGGTACTTGACCATGGAGTTGTCGGGCGAGAGGTCAAGAATGTAGTACTTCATGATCCACGCCGGAATGATGAGCACAGGTTCCGGGCGCACCTTGGCGGTGGTGGGCGAGTACTGGATGAGTTCCATCAGGCGGTTGCGCAGCACCACCTTGCCGGGGGTAACGGCCACATCACGCCCGGGAATGAATTTTTCCGTGCCCTCGGGCGGCTCGCCGGAAATCTTGCGGCGTGTGTCGTCCATCAGATAGTGCAGGCCGCGCGCGATGTTGGCGCCTCCTTCCTGCCAGGTGTTTTGCAGCACCACGGGGTTGAGGAAGGGCACGTTGCCGGGCGAGAACATGTCCAGCACCTGCTTGGTGCCAAAGCGCATCAGCTCTTCGTTGTGTTTGGAGACGCCGAAGACGTGCTGCGTGGCTTCGTCCCACCACTTTTCCTGCAGCAGGAACGCCTGCGCCATGGCGTTGAACGGCCACTGCTGCCACGCGGGGTCGGAGAAGCGCCGGTCCTGCACGGGTTTTTCCACGGCGCTGGGGCGGAAAACGCCGCCGGCGGCCATGCGGCGCAGGTAGCCCATGTACTGCCCGTAGAGCGCCACGGCGTACTGCAGCAACTGCATCTGGCGCCCGGGGCTGGAGGCGAGGTGCGAGGCCCAGTCCATGAGCGCCAGCAGGCTGGTTTGCGGCGACAGCGACATGGACATGCGCGCCAGCGCCGAGTTGGTCATCAGGTCAAGCCGGCGGGCATCGGCGGCAGAGACGGCTGTCGGGGAGGTTTCGGTTTTTGTGGCAAGTGCTTTTTCAGACACGAGGTGTTCCTTTACTTGGACATCAGGTTGAAGCCGCCGCCCCTCGTGGGGGCAGCGCGCCTGCGGGAGAACCGCCCCCCGCTGCTGCCCCTCTATTGTCCCTCATCTTGAAAAATGCCTCGCCGCCGGTCGTGTGTGCAGTGCAACAAAAACGGGCGCCCCGTCGGGCGCCCGTCAAAGCGGCAGAAGGTCTGCGCGGAGCCTGCTACTTGGCTTGCAGCACGGCCACGGTTTCGCGGCAGATGGCGATTTCTTCGTTCGTCGGAATGACGCACGCGGCCACGCGCGAAGAATCTGTGGAAATCTTCACATTGCTGCCGCGCTGCTTGTTTTTCTCCGCGTCCAGCTCAATGCCGAGATAGCCCAGGTACTTGATGATTTGCGCGCGCACGCCGGCGGCGTTTTCACCGATGCCAGCGGTGAAGGCAATGGCGTCCACGCCGTTCATGGCGGCGGCATACGCGCCCACAGTGGTGGCGACGCGGTAGCAGAAGACTTCAAAGGCGGTTTCGGCGTCCTTGTTGCCCTTCTCGGCGGCTTCTTCAAGGTCGCGGAAGTCGCTCGACAGCCCGCGCGAAAGGCCGAGCACGCCAGACTTCTTGTTGAGCACGTCAATCACGCCGGCGGCGTCCTTGTCCAGCTTCTTGCCGAGGAAGTCCACCACGGAGGGGTCCAGGTCGCCGGAGCGCGTGCCCATCACCAGCCCGGCCAGCGGCGTCAAGCCCATGCTGGTGTCCACGCACTTGCCGTCCTTCACGGCGCTGATGGAGGCGCCGTTGCCGAGGTGACAGACGATGATGCGGCTGCCCTCCAGTTTCAGGCCGAGGAAGCGCGCCAGCTCCTTGGACACAAAGCTGTGCGAGGTGCCGTGGAAGCCGTATTTGCGAATCTTGTACTGCTCGTAATACTCAATCGGAATCGCGTAGAGATACGCCTTGCGCGGCATGGTCTGGTGGAAGGCGGTGTCAAACACGCCCACCATCGGCACCTTGGGCATGAGCTTGCGGCACACCTCAATGCCAATGAGGTTGGCGGGGTTGTGCAGGGGCGCGAGGTCAATGCACTCTTTCACCGCTTCCAGCATGGCGTCGTCCACCAGCGCGCTGCCGGCGAATTTTTCGCCGCCATGCACCACGCGGTGGCCGATGGCGTCGATTTCGTCCAGGCTGCCGATGGCACCCGTCTTGGCGTTGGTGAGCGCGTCCAGCACCAGTTGCACCGCTTCGGTGTGCGTGGGCATGGGGGCGTCGCGCTTTTCCTTCTCCGCGCCGGTTTTCTCGTACGACAGGATGCCGTCAATGCCGATGCGTTCGCACAGCCCCTTGGCCAGCACAGCCTCGCTTGCCGAGTCAATGAGCTGGTATTTGAGCGACGAGCTGCCGCAGTTGATGATGAGCACTTTCATGGGGTGTCTTCCTTGTGTGTTGGGGGTGTTACTTGTTGCCCTGCGCCTGCACCGCAGTCATGGCGACGACGCCGACGATGTCGTCTGCGTAGCAGCCGCGCGAGAGGTCGTTGACCGGCATGGACAGACCCTGCAGCACGGGGCCGTAGGCTTCTGCCTTCGCCAGACGCTGCACCAGCTTGTAGCCGATGTTGCCCGCTTCCAGACTGGGGAACACGAGCGTGTTCGCCTGCCCGGCCACGGCGCTGTCGGGCGCCTTGAGCTTGGCAACTGTGGCGTCCAGCGCGGCGTCGAGCTGCAGCTCGCCGTCCACGTCAATGCCGGGGAAGCGTTCGCGCGCAATCTTCACGGCGTTGGCCACCTTGTCCACGTCCGGGTGCTTGGCGCTGCCCATCGTGGAGAAGGAGAGCATGGCAACCTTGGCCTTCTTGCCGACAAAGGCTTCAAACGATTCGGCGGACAGGCCGGCGATTTCCGCCAGTTCCTTTTCGCCCAGATTCGGGTTCACAGCGCAGTCGGCGAACACGAAGAGGCCGCCCTCGCCCATGTCGCAATTGGGCACTTCCATCAGGAAGAAGCCCGACACGCTGCTGATGCCCGGCTTGGTGCGCAGCAACTGCAGCGCGGGCAGAATGGTGTTGCCCGTGGAGTGGCACGCGCCGGAGACGGCGCCGTCCGCATCGCCGCACTTGCACATCAGGCAGGCGTAGTGCATGTAGTCTTCGAGCATCTTCGCCTTGGCGGATTCGGGCGTCACGCCCTTGGCGCCGCGCAGCTCCACGAACTTGTCGATGTATTTCTGCTGGTTCGGGTCATCAAGCGGGTTGACAATGGTGATGCCCGACAAATCAAAACCAGCGCCGTGCTTGGCAATTTCTTCGGGTGTGCCGATGATGATGAGGTTGGCAAGACCCTCGTCGCGGATTTTCACCGCCGCCTCATACGTGCGTTTGTCCATGGATTCGGGCAGGACAATGGTTTTCTTGTCTGCACGCGCGCGTTCCTTGATGGTGTCGATAAATGCCATGGCTGGCTGCTCCTTCGCTGCTGCTTGGGGGAAAACGGCGCAGTATATTTCCCCGCACGTCCGCAGCCGTATGGCTGCCCGCTGGCGCATTAAAGCTCTGAACCATGCTCCGCAAATTGTTGATGTTCCTCTTTGCCGCCGCGCTTGTCTGCGCGCTGGCGGCGACGTACTTGTTCTGGCAGCGCAGCAGCAGCGAGGCGCTGTCCACTGGTGTGTACCGCGCCAACGGGCGCCTTGAAATGGTGCGCGTGGACGTGGCGGCGAAATATCCCGGGCGGCTTGCCAGCGTGCAGTTTCAGGAGGGCGACGCGGTGCAGGCCGGGCAGGTGCTCGCCGTGCAGGAAGACGCCGAACTGCAGGCGCGCCTCGCGCAAGCCCGGGCGCAGCAGGCGCGCGCCGCCAGCGAGGGGGCGCGTGCGGGCAGCGGCGCCGCAGCGCAAAAACACAAGGTGGCGCTGGCACGCCTGGAATGGAAGCAGGCGAAAAAGCTGCTGGAGCAAAAACAGATTTCCCCCGTGGAAGAAGAGCGCCGCCGCATTGCGCTGGCGGCGGAAGAAGCCGCACTCAAAGCCGCCGAAGGCGCGCAGCAGTCCGCCGGACACGCGGGTGAAGAGGCCGCCGCGCACATCGCCCTGCTGGACGCCATGCTGGACGCCATGCAGCTTCGCGCCCCCATCACCGGGCGCGTGGAATACCGCCTGGCCGAACCCGGCGCCATGCTCGCGCCGGGCACCCGCGTGGCGACGCTGCTGGACGCCTCGGACGCCTCGCTCACCGTGTTCTACCCCGCGCCTGTGGCCGCCAGCGTGCGCGTGGGCGACGAGGCGCGCATCGTGCTGCAGGGCTGGGACGGCGCGCTGCCCGCCACCGTGAGCATGGTGGACGAGCAGGCGCAGTTCACGCCCAAGTTTGTGGAAACGCGCAGCGAGCGCGAGCAACTGGTCTACCGCGTCAAGCTGCGCATCCCGCGCGACGCGGCGCTGGCGTGGGCCGGAAGGCTGAAAGGCGGCGCGCCGGGCGAAGGTTTTGTGCGCACCGGCGACACCGTGCCGTGGCCGGCGGAAGCGGCGTTGTTGCCCACGCCCAAGGATTCCGCCGCAGCAGGGCGCGATGAATCGCGCCCCTACGACGCGCCCAAGGCATCTGCTGCATCTGAAGCCGCCGCGCCATGACCGACGCAGCGATTGCGCTGGACACGCTCACGCACCGCTACGGCGGCGCGCTGGCGCTGGACGGCGTATCGCTCACGCTGCCGCGCGCAGCCAGCATCGCCTTCATCGGGCCGGACGGCGTGGGCAAGTCCACGCTGCTGTCCATCGTCGCGGGCGTGCGCCGCATTCAGGACGGCGGCGTGCAGGTGCTTGGGCAAGACATGCGGCAGCCCGCCGCGCGCCACGCGCTGTCTTCGCGCATCGCCTTCATGCCGCAGGGCCTGGGACACAACCTCTACCCCACGATGAGCGTGCAGGAAAACCTGGAGTTTTTCGCGCGCCTGTATTCGCTGCCCGCCGCCGAGCGCCGCCAGCGCATGCAGCGCCTGCTGCGCGCCACGGCGCTGGCGCCCTTTGCCGACCGACCAGCGGGCAAGCTCTCGGGCGGCATGAAGCAGAAACTCGGCCTGTGCTGCGCGCTGGTGCATGAGCCGGATTTGCTCATTCTTGACGAGCCGACGACGGGCGTGGACCCGCTCTCGCGCCGCCAGTTCTGGGCGCTGGTGGACGCGCTGCGCGCCGAGCGTCCGCACATGACGGTCATCGTCTCCACCGCCTACATGGACGAGGCCGAACGCTTTGAACACCTCGTGGCGATGGACGCCGGGCGCGTGCTCGCCACGGGCAGCGCGCAGGAACTCAAGGCGCGCACCGGCTGCAGCACACTGGAAGACGCCTACATCGCCCTGCTGCCTCCGGAAAAACGCCCAGCAGGGGGCACGCTGCACATCCCGCCGTGGGTTGACGCAGGCGCCGCGCCTGTGATTGAGGCCGAGCACCTCACGCGCCGCTTTGGCAGCTTCACCGCCGTGCATGACGTGAGCTTCCGCATCCAGCGCGGGGAAATCTTCGGCTTTCTCGGCAGCAACGGCTGCGGCAAGAGCACGACGATGAAGATGCTCACCGGCCTGCTGGACATCAGCAGCGGCTCGGCAAAGCTGCTCGGGAAACCCATACGCGCGGGCGACATGGCCACAAGGCGGCGCGTGGGCTACATGTCGCAGGCGTTTTCGCTCTATGAGGAGCTTTCCGTGCAGCGCAACCTGCGGCTGCACGCGCGGCTGTATGGGCTGGACGCGGCGCGCGCCACACGCGCTGTTGAAGCGGCGCTGGACGGGTTTGAACTGCGCGCGCACGCAAACGCCCTGCCCGCCAGCCTGCCGCTTGGCATACGCCAGCGCCTACAGCTGGCCGCCGCCTGCCTGCACGAGCCGGAAATCCTCATTCTGGACGAGCCAACCTCGGGCGTAGACCCAGCGGCGCGCGACATGTTCTGGCGCCACCTTGCGCGCCTGTCGCGCGAGCAGGGCGTGACCATCTTCGTGTCCACGCACTTTATGAACGAGGCGGCGCGCTGCGACCGCATCTCCCTCATGCACCACGGGCGTGTGCTCGTGGCGGGCAAGCCGCAGGCGCTGGCTGACGAGCGCGGCGCCGGCGACCTGGAGCAAGCCTTCATCGCCTGGCTGGAAGATGCAGAGGGTGATACTCCATCACAACATGCCCCATCGCTGGCTTCAATAGATGTCCCCTCGCCCCCGCTGCGCGCAGCGCAGACAGGGGGAGAGGGCGAGGGAGAGGGGGCGCCCTATCCCCTTTCCCTCGCCCCCGCCGGCGCAGCCGGACAGGGGGAGAGGGAAAGGGGTGAGGAGGGCGCCCGCGCAGCGGGCGCGCACGCCGTGCAAACATCGG
>JAFRYL010000150.1 GCA_017437605.1 Ottowia sp.
GCGTTCGGCCTGCGCTGCGGCGGCCTGGTGCGCGCCGTCCAGCGCGCCGCTTTCGCGCACGATGCGCACGATGCGCGGCAGGTCTTCGGCGCCGCCTTCCTCGATGGCGCGGCGCACGAGGGCGGCGTCCTCGCTGCTGGCACGCTGCATGGCGAGAATGAGGGGGAGCGTCGCCTTGCCTTCGCGCAGGTCGTCGCCCAGGTTTTTGCCCATTTCGGCGCTGTCGCCGTCGTAATCGAGCACGTCGTCAATGATTTGGAAGGCGGTGCCGATGGAGCGCCCGTATTCGGCGCAGGCTGCTTCCACTTCCGGCGTGCTGCGCGCGAGGATGGCAGCAAGGCGGGCGCTGGCTTCAAAGAGCTTGGCAGTCTTGGAGCGAATAACGCTGAGATAGCCTTCCTCGCCCAGCCCGGCGTCGTGCATGTTCATCAACTGCTGCACTTCGCCTTCGGCAATGACGTTGGTGGCGTCGGCCAGCACCTCCATGACGCGCATTTCGCCCGTTTCCACCATCATCTGGAAGGCGCGCGAGTAGAGGAAGTCGCCCACGAGCACGCTGGCCGGGTTGCCAAAGACTTCGTTGGCGGTGGAGCGCCCGCGCCGCAGCGTGGATTCGTCCACCACGTCGTCGTGCAGCAGCGTAGCGGTGTGGATAAATTCAACCACGGCCGCCAGCGCGTGTCGCTGTGGGTGCTGGCACTCCAGCGCGCCGCACATGAGCAGCAGCAGCACGGGGCGCAGCCGCTTGCCGCCGGAACCGATGATGTAACTGGCCACCTGCCCCACGAGCGGCACGCCTGAGGCGAGGCGCCGCGCAATGGTGGCGTCAACCTCGCGCATGTCGCTTTCAGCGAGGGCAAGCGCGCTGGCAAAGGGGGCGGTGGTGGCGGGCACGGTCAGGCGGGTGTGTGGCAGGAACGCTGCGGGCCGCCGAGGGGCAGCCCGAGGCGCGGCATTATAGGTTTGCCATCCTGACCTTGCCCGCCTATAATGCGCGGCTCGCCGGAAATTCCTCCGGCTTCTTTTTTCCCATCAACTCCCAAGGATTGCATCCTATGTACGCGGTCATAAAAACCGGTGGCAAGCAGTATCGCGTGGCCAGCGGCGAAAAAATCAAGGTAGAACAGATTGCTGCGGACGTGGGCGCGGAAATCACCCTCAACGAGGTGCTCGCCATCGGCGAAGGCAACTCGCTGACCGTGGGCGCGCCCCTGGTCGCTGGCGCAAGTGTGGCGGCCAAGGTGCTGGCACACGGCAAGAACCCCAAGGTGCGCATCTTCAAGATGCGCCGCCGCAAGCACTACCAGAAGCATCAGGGGCACCGCCAGCCGTACACCGAGCTGGAAATCGGCGCCATCTCTGCCGGCAACTAAGGAGAACACGACATGGCACACAAAAAAGGCGGCGGCTCCACACGCAACGGCCGCGATTCCAAACCAAAGATGCTGGGCGTGAAGGTGTTTGGCGGCCAGGAAGTGCAGCCGGGCGCCATCATCGTGCGTCAGCGCGGCACCAAGTTCCACCCCGGCACCAACGTTGGCGTGGGACGCGACCACACGCTGTATGCGCTGGCGGCGGGCAAGGTGTCGTTCCGCGTGGGCGGCGAGTTCAAGCGCCAAATGGTCAACGTCACCCCCGCTGAGGACACCGCTGCGTAATACGCGCCGCGCATACCAAGCGAAAAGCCCCGCCCTTTGCTGCGGGGCTTTTTTCCATGCCCAACGCTCCCCTGCCCTTGCGCCATGAAATTCGTTGACGAAGCCATCATTGACGTGGCCGCTGGCGACGGCGGCAACGGCTGCGCCTCCATGCGCCACGAGAAGTTCCGCGAGTTCGGCGGTCCCGACGGCGGCGACGGCGGGCGCGGCGGGCATGTGTACGCCGTCGCGGACACCAACCTGAACACGCTCATTGACTTCCGCTACGCGCGCCGCCACGCCGCCGGGCGCGGCGAGCACGGCATGGGCAGCGACATGTACGGCGCGGCTGGCCGCGACATCACGCTGAAAATGCCCGTGGGCACGGTGATTGCCGATGCCGAAACGGGCGAGGTGCTCTGCGAGCTGCTGAAAGCTGGCGAGCGCGTGATGATTGCGCGCGGCGGCGCAGGCGGCCTGGGCAACCTGCATTTCAAAAGCTCCACCAACCGCGCCCCGCGCCAGAAAACGCACGGCAAACCGGGCGAAAAGCGCACGCTGCGGCTGGAGCTGAAAGTGCTGGCGGACGTGGGGCTGCTCGGCCTGCCGAATTCGGGCAAATCCACGCTCATTGCTGCTGTCAGCCGCGCGCGCCCCAAGATTGCCGACTACCCCTTCACCACGCTGCACCCGCAGCTTGGCATGGTGCGCGCAGGCGAAGGGCGCAGCTTTGTCATCGCCGACATTCCCGGGCTGATAGAGGGCGCGAGCGAAGGCGCGGGGCTTGGACTGCAATTCCTGCGGCATCTGCAGCGCACGCGGCTCTTGCTGCACATCGTGGACTTGGCGCCACCCGAAGGCAGCGGCGACGCCGTGGCGCAGGCGCGCGCCATTGCCGAGGAGCTGCGCAAGTTTGACCCCCAGCTTTACGAGCGCGAACGCTGGCTGGTGCTCAACAAGATAGACGCGCTGCCCGAAGAAGAACGCAGCGCCGCCGTGCGGCACTTCGTGCAGCAGCTTGGCTGGAGCGGGCCGGTGTTTGCCATCTCTGCGCTCACGCACGAGGGCTGCGACGCGCTGGTGCAGGCGATTGCCGCACACATCTGCCGCCCTACCGAAGAACCCGCCGAAACCGCCGAACGCGACCCGCGCTTTGATTGATGTTTGCAAAGGGCAGCATTACTTTTTCCCCTCGCCCCCGCCGTGCGTCAGCACGGACAGGGGGAGAGGGCCAGGGTGAGGGGGCTTTTCAGACGCCAGACGCCCGCTTGCGCGGGCGCACCCCCACCCTGCCCTCCCCCTCTGCTGACGCGAGGGAGAGGGAACAATTTTTTTGACCCCGCCCGCCGGAACCACACATGTCTACCGAACCCACCCCCAGCGACGTGCTGCGCAGCGCGCGCCGCATCATCGTCAAAGTCGGCTCCACCCTTGTGACCAACGAAGGGCGCGGGCTGGACGCCGCCGCCGTCGGCGAATGGTGCCGCCAGCTTGCGCTGCTGGAAGCGGGCAGCGGCAGCCAGCGGCGCGAAGTCGTCATGGTCTCCAGCGGCGCCATCGCCGAGGGCATGAAGCGCCTCGGCTGGGCGAAACGCCCGAGCGTCGTGAGCGAATTGCAGGCCGCTGCCGCCGTCGGCCAGATGGGGCTGGCGCAGATGTATGAAACGCAGCTTGCCGCGCACGGCCTGCGCAGCGCGCAGGTGCTGCTCACGCACGCCGACCTGGCCGACCGCGAGCGCTACCTCAACGCCCGCGCCACCCTGCTCACCCTGCTCGAGCACCGCGTGCTGCCCGTCATCAACGAAAACGACAGCGTCATCACCGACGAAATCAGGGTGGGCGACAACGACACCCTCGGCGCGCTGGTGGCCAACCTCATCGAGGCCGACCTGCTCGTCATCCTCACCGACCAGAAGGGCCTCTTTGACGCCGACCCGCGCACCAACCCCGCCGCCAAACTCATCACCGAAGCACACGCCGGCAACCCCGCGCTGGAAGAAATGGCGGGCGGCGCGGGTTCTGCCATCGGCAAAGGCGGCATGCTCACCAAAGTGCTCGCCGCGCGGCGCGCAGCGGGGTCTGGCGCCAGCACCGTCATTGCCTGGGGGCGCGAGCCGGACGTGCTGCTACGCCTGGCGGCTGGCGAGCGCATCGGCACCCTGCTCGTCGCGCCGCAACACAAAACGCAGGCACGCAAACAGTGGATTGCCGACCACCTGCAATTGAGCGGCGCCCTCACCGTGGACGATGGGGCGGCGACGCGCCTGCGGCGCTCTGGCGCCAGCCTGCTGCCCGTGGGCGTCATCGGCGTCACGGGCAACTTCGTGCGCGGCGACGCCATCGCCATCCGCGACGCCGCCGGCGTGGAAATCGCGCGCGGCCTCGTCAACTACTCCAGCAACGAAGCGCGCCTCCTGCTGCGCCAGCCCTCCTCAAAAATCGCCGAACTTCTCGGCTACGCCGCCGAACCCGAAATGGTGCACCGCGACAACCTCGCGCTCACGCACTGATAGCGATACTCACGCAACAAACACTTCATCGCCGGCTTATCTTGCCGGCGAACATTTGATACCCATCTTTTTTCCCAAAAATGCAAAAAAAAACATTTGCACACGCCGCAATACTTCCCTACACTCCGCGCCCAAGCTCCCCCGGGCGGCTTTGCCAACCGGCGGATTTCTTCAAACCCCCACCCCAACACTTATCGGAGGTAAACAAATGCAGAAGGCTTCATATACCCTACCCCCCCCCCCGTTCACGTTTGTGACCGGGCAGCGCGATTCCTGAAACTACTCCCCATCGCCGCGCTGCTCGCCGCCGGCTTTGCGCCGCAGGCGTGGGCGGTGGACTATGGCGGAGAGGAAAAATGCACCTCCACTGCGTGTTCTTATACAGGCAAGGGCGCCACCAACAATGGTGTCTACGTTGACAGCACGAAGTACACCTATGCCTACGGCGCCTATCCCAATGCGGGCGGAAGCGTTTCCAATAACACGCTGACCATTGCATCCACCGGCGAGGTAAAAAAGAGGGCGGCTGGTGGTTGGACTAATACCAGCGGCGACGCAGAGTGGAACAAACTCATCATCCAAGGCACAGTGGGTGTCGTGGCTTATGGGGGCTACGCCTGCGGGTCTGCCAACCACAATACGGTGGAGATTGATGGCGGCGCTGTAACCTCAAATGGTGACGTGTACGGCGGTCTCGCCGAGAGATACGGCACCTGCGAAGGCGACGCCACATACAACACTGTGACCATATCCAACGGCACAGTGGACGGTGATGTGATAGGTGGCTCCGGCACTCTCACGGTCTCGAACAACACCGTCACCCTCAAAGACAGCACGGTGGGCGGCCTTGTGGTGGGCGGTGGCACAGACAGCACCGTCACCCTCGCGGGTAGCACGGAGGTGGGCGACACCGTACGTGGTGGCAATTCCTCCCGCAACACGCTGAATGTGCAAGCCAAAGGATTGCCCGTCGGCGGCGTGGACAATTTTGACACCATCAATTTCACCCTGCCCAACGACATTGCGAAGGACGATGTCGTGCTTTCTGTTGGCAAGGACAATGCCACCTTCGCTGACTCCACCGAGGTCAGCATCACCGTCACCGGCGCCCCGGGGCTGAAAAAGGACGAGACCTTCAAGCTCATCGCGGTTACGGGAGCCGGAAAAACCCTGACCCTCACCCCAAAGGACAGCGTCATTTCCGCTGGCGCCTACAAGTTCAAGCTGGAAAACGACGGCAAAAACCTCATTGCCACCGTGATGGAGGCGCCAGCGGCTCCCCCTCACAACGTGAATATGCCCGCCAGCTTCGCCAACGGCTCGGTGGACTGCGGCGGCAACCAGGTTGCAGATGGCGGCACGCTGCAATGCACGGCAACGCCTGATGATGGCTACGCGCTTGACAGCCTGACGCTGACCAGCGGCACAAGGATTGAAACCTGCCCCACCGCCACCACCACCTCGCCATGCGAGCTGAGCGGCGTCACGGAGGACGTGAGCGTGAGCGCCACGTTCAGGCTCCTACCCACCATCACGGTAGCCGCCACCACGAACGGCACAGTGACGTGCAACGGCAACTCCGGCACAGTGACCGCTGAGGGCACGCTGACTTGCGATGCCTCGCCCAACACAGGCTTCGTGCTTGGCAGCATGGAGCTGAGCGTCGGCGGGAGCGTCATCAAGACCTGCACCACCTCGCCATGCACGCAGGACGGCATCACGGACGACGTGAGCGTGACCGCCACGTTCGTGCCCCTCCCCTCCTACACCGTCACGCCTATAGCCTCACCTGCCGCTGGCGGCACGTTCACCTGCACGTCGCCCGTGTTTTCCGGCAGCGATACGGAATGCACCGCCGTGGCCAATGAGGGCTACACCTTTACCGGCATGGCAGTGACCAGCGGCACGGAAAACATTGTCAGGTGCGACCCCAGCGGCGCTGGCTACATGTGCATCTACACCGTCACCGACGATATGGAGGTGACCGCCACCTTCACCAAAACCGGAGGCACTGGCACTGACCCCGGCACCGGCGGTGGCGGAGGCACTGACCCGGGCACTGGTGGTGGCACCGGCGGCAACACCCCCGGCGGTGACACGCCCGGCGGCAATGCCCCCGGCGCTGGCGGCGGTGGCGATTCCTCCTCGCCCACGACGGGTGAACTGGGGCTGCTGCTTTCCGGCTTGGCACTCGCAGGCGCTGCGGCGCTTGCCCTGCGCCGGCGTGAAAAACAGGGCAAAAAGGCGGATACCCGTCAATAATTGACTTGTTTGCCGGCTTCATAAGCCGGCGACCAATCAATACACCTTGTAGGGGCACCCCTTGTGGGTGCCCTTTTCATGTGTGTAACGGGCGCGGGCGACCACAAGGGTCGCCCCTACAATACCTGCAAGATTA
>JAFRYL010000151.1 GCA_017437605.1 Ottowia sp.
CGTGCTGGCGCTGGAAACCGACAGCCTGCTGGACGTGGCGCAGGCGACGCTGGCCTCGGCTGCCGCGCGCGCCGAGAGCCGGGGTGCGCACACGCTGACGGCTGAAAACGGCGCGCCCGTGCCGCGTGACGATGCGCGCTGGCGCGTTCACACGCTCTGGTGGCGCGAGGACGGGCAAACCGGCAGCGCGCCCGTGCGCGTCGGCGGCGCGGCGCAGGAGCGGCGTTTTTAGGAGGGGGAGACGATGCAGCGCACTTTCAAGATTGAACGTTTTTCCCCGGAAAAAGGAGAGCGCGCGCATGTGCAGAGCGTGACGCTGGAATGCGAGGGCGTGCGCAGCGTGCTCGACGCACTGGAACGTTTGCAGGCGTTTGACCCCACGCTTGCCTTCCGCCGCTCCACGCGCGACGGCGCCTGCGGCGCAGACGCCATACGCATCAATGGCCGTCCGGCGCTCGCCAGCCGCACGCTGCTGCGCGAGCTGCCAGCCGTCATTGAACTCGGCCCGCTGCCCGGTTTTCCCGTTATCCGCGATTTGGTGGTTGATTTATCGGCGTTCTGGGCGGCGCTGGAGGGCGTGCAGCCCTGGATGGACGATGACGGCGCGCCGCAGCCGGTGCAGGGCAGGCGCCAAAACCAGGAGCAGCGCGCCGCGCTGGACGGCTTGCTGGAATGCAGCCTGTGCGCCTGCTGCACGGCGGCGTGTCCAAGCTGGCGGCGGGGCACGCAGCAGTTCGCTGGCCCGGCGGCGTTGCTGCATGTGGCGCGCTTTGCGGCAGACAGCCGTGATGCGGCGCGCGAACAGCGCCTGGACGATGTGGACGATGCGGGGCGCCTCTTTGCCTGCCGCAGCGCCATGAATTGCACGGCGGCCTGCCCGCAGGGGCTGAACCCGGCTGCCGCCATCAGCGCGCTGCGCGTGCGGCTGGCGCGGCGCAGCATCTGATAGCGCGCACCGCTGTAACCCTGCTGCTGGTGGGGCACATGCGCCTGCGCGTGCGGGCACGGGGCGGCACCGCCCATAATCGACACTTTTTCGCAGTACGCACAGCACACACAGGAGAATGGACGATGAAACTTTCCGACGCCAAAGCCACGCTGACTTTTTCTGACGGTCGCCCATCTGTTGAGTTGCCCATCTATCAGGGCAGCATCGGCCCCGAGGTCATCGACATCCGCAAGCTCTACGGGCAAACGGGCATGTTCACGTATGACCCGGGCTTTCTGTCCACGGCTTCGTGCCAGTCGGCCATCACCTACATCGACGGCGACAAGGGCGAGCTGCTCTATCGCGGCTACCCCATTGAGCAGGTGGCGCGCAAGTGCGATTTCCTTGACGCCTGCTACCTGCTCCTCAAGGGCGAGCTGCCGACTGCCGAGCAAAGCCGCGAGTTCCACAAGGACATCGCCAACCACATGATGGTGCACGAGCAGGTGCGCTACTTCCTGCGCGGCTTCCGCCGCGACGCGCACCCCATGGCGGTGCTCACCGGGCTGGTGGGGGCGCTGTCGGCCTTCAGCCACGACATGCACGACGTGAGCAACTCCGAACACCGCGAGCACGCCGCCACCCTGCTCATCGCGCAGATTCCCACGCTTGCGGCCATGGCCTACAAATACAGCCGTGGGCAGCCCTATGTGTATCCCGACCACAGCCTGAGCTACGCGGGCAACTTCCTCAAGATGATGTTTGCCACGCCATGCGCGCCGTATGAAGTCAACCCCGTGCTCGAGCGCGCCATGGACCGCATCTTCATCCTGCACGCCGACCACGAGCAAAACGCCTCCACTTCCACCGTGCGGCTCTGCGGCAGCTCCGGCACCAATCCGCTGGCGGCTGTGGCCGCAGGCGTCGCCTGCCTCTGGGGGCCGGCGCACGGCGGCGCCAACGAAGCCTGCCTGAACATGCTGGAAACCATCCAGCGCGAGGGCGGCGTCGCCAAACTCGGCGAATTCATCGCCAAGGTCAAGGACAAAAACTCCGGCGTGCGCCTCATGGGCTTCGGCCACCGCGTCTACAAGAACTACGACCCGCGCGCCAAGCTCATGCAGGAAACCTGCAACGAAGTGCTGGGCGAACTCGGGCTGGAAAACGACCCGCTCTTTGCGCTCGCCAAGGCGCTGGAAAAAGTTGCGCTCGAAGATGAATACTTTGTCGAGCGCAAGCTCTACCCCAACGTGGACTTTTACTCCGGCATCGTGCAGCGCGCCATCGGCATTCCGGTCAACATGTTCACTGGCGTCTTTGCGCTTGCGCGCACCGTTGGCTGGTTCGCGCAGCTCAATGAAATGCTGGAAGACCCGGAATACAAGATTGGCCGCCCGCGCCAGCTCTTTACCGGCTCGCAGCGCCGCGACATCGCGTAACGCGCCGCCTGCCGCGCCACACAGCCCCTGCCCCGGCGGGGGCTTTTCATATACTGTTTGAGATATGCTTTGGTTGCTGGCTTATCAAGCCGGCGGCGAATGTATACATGTCAAATTATCTGATGCCTCAAAAAATACCCTATAAATAAACACTTGATTGCCGGCTTATCAAGCCGGCGACCAACTAATACCCAAAGAGGACATCATGCTGTGCCTAACGGCACTGCGCCTGCCGCAGGACGCGCTGGCCGCAGAAGGCGCTGCGTTCGGCGGCCATTGACGGCAGCCAGAAGGGGAAGCTGTGGTCTGCGCAATAGTTCAGGGTTGTGGCGTGGTGTGCAATAATCCAGCAATGATGTTTACCTCCAGCCTACTCCCCCCCCCCCAAAGCATAATTTTTTCAATAAATTCAAAGGAATAAACGCCTTTTTGCAAGGTTGTTTAGGGAGTATACCCCGTGACAGGGGGATGGCTGCTGGCAGTGGGAGGCGGCCATGACAGCAGCAAAAGTGGCCGTCATCATTCCGGCCTGGAACGAAGAACAAACCATCGCCGGCACCTTGCAGGCGCTGCATGGGGTGATGCCCGAGGCGGCGCTGTTCGTGGTGGACAACAACTCCACCGATGCCACAGCACAGCTTGCGCGTGAGCAATTGCAACGCCTAGGCGCGCGCGGTGCCGTGCTGCATGAGGGGCGGCAGGGCAAAGGCAACGCCGTGCGCCGCGCCTTTTTTGACATTGATGCCGATGTCTATGTGCTCACCGACGCCGACATGACCTATCCGGCGGAGGCGCTGCCAGACTTGATTGCTCCCGTGCTCGCTGGCGAAGCCGACATGGTGTATGGCGACCGCCTTTCGCATGGTGATTACGCGCGCGAAAACAAACGCCCCTTTCACGGTTTTGGCAATGCACTGGTGCAAACATTGGTCAATTGGCTCACGGGCGCCAATTACACCGACATCATGACTGGCTACCGCGCCTTGAGCCGCACCTTCGTCAAAAGCTACGCATGTCTGGCTGAAGGTTTCCAGATTGAAACGGAAATGAGCCTGTTTGCAGCCACGGCGCGAATGCGCGTGCAAAGCCTGCCCATTGCCTACAAAGACAGGCCAGAGGGCAGCTTTTCCAAGCTCAATACCTATAAAGACGGGCTGCGTGTGCTCTCTACCATTGCCAATGTCTTCCGACAGCACAACCCCATCGTTTTCTTTTCCTTGGTTGCGCTTGCCCTCTTGGTGCTGTGCGGCCTGTGTGGTGGGGTTGTGGTTGCTGAATATCTGAACACGCGCTATATCACACACGTGCCGCTGGCAATACTGGCCGTGGCGTTTGGGATTGTCAGTGTGCTGGCATTCCAGACGGGGATAATGATGGACTCCATCAACTATCACCGCAAAATCATGCTGGAATCCATTATCCAGCAATGGAATCGAGCGAGATTCTGACTGAAGAAGCATCTGCGATGCTGGATATTTTCGTTTCCCGGCAGTTTGCCCGCTTCTTGCTGTTTGGCGGAATTTCAGCCCTTGTTACGATTGCCTGCGGGTATGTGCTGTACAGCACCGGCGCCCTTCCTTACACATTGGCTGTGTTTGTTGGCGCTGTTTCAAGCATCATTGTCAACTTCCTGCTGAACTATTGGTTCAATTTCAATTACAGGGGAAGAAAGGCGTTGAGCCAGTTCAATACATTTTTTGCGGTTGCAGGCATGGGGACGCTGCTGACTGCGGGGCTGGCGAAACTGTTTCTCTCCGCCTTACATGCGCTGGACAGATATGCCTTTGGTATTGGTAACCATGCCATATCATCCGAGTTTGTTGCGCAGGTGCTTGCCGTAGGTTTGGTTACTTTGTATTCGTATGCGGCACACAAATACCTGTCGTTCAATGAAGGAATTTGCGCTGCATTCCGGAGAATATATGTGCTGATGACGAAAAAGCGCGGATTGAAATGAGTTGGAGTGCTCGATGCAAGCCTTGACTTTTCCATTTCTGTATTGCCTGCTGCTAGGTAGCGCCTGGTCGGTTGTTTTCAGGAAGAAGTTTTCCGACTCTCTCGCGCCGGCGCTCATGTTGCACATGATTCTTGTCATGCTATGCGGCATGGTGTTTCACAAGCTGTCGGTGGGTATCTATGGCGGCATGGTGGTTTTTGCTGGTGCCCTCGCTTGGCGTCTGGCGCAGGAACGCCCGGATATGAAGGCGCTGGCACGCGCGCTTTGGGACGATGGGGTGTTCGTGTTATTTGTGCTGTATCTGCTCTGTTTTTTCTCTAATTTTGGGAAAAGATTTATCGAATGGGATGAATTTAACCACTGGGGGATGTTCCTGAAAGAAAGCCTGCGGCTGGACATGCTGTACGCCGAATCGCCGCTGCCGCTGTCCCACAAAGACTATGTGCCGGCTACAACGTTGTTTGAGGTTATATGGTGCCGGTTGAGCGGGCGATTCCTCGAGGCTGATGCCTACCGTGCCATCCAGATGGTGATGTTTGCCATGCTGCTGCCTATGTTCAACAGTTTTGCGCCTGCGCTACCGGAGGGTGCAGCGCCTGCGGGCATACCCCAGAACCTGCGGTGGGCATTTTTGGGCAGAGGTCGCCAATCGGCGGCGGTGTTTTTCGTCATGCTGCTGCTATTACTGCTGTGTCGCGCTCCCGATACCAAATTCTATCATTCAATTTATACCGACTATTTTCTTGGACTGGTGTTTTTTTACTGCGCCATGCAGGCATGGCATGATAATGAAAACAAGGCGTATCAGGCGCTGGTGCTGGCGCTTGGGTTCGCCACATTGTTGCTGACCAAGCAAACTGGAATCATGCTGCTGCCGCTGGTGTTTGCACTGTATGTTGTAAAACTGGCGCTGTTTGACGCACACGGCGCAGGTGAGTGGTCTTGTGCCAAGCTGTTTGCCGTGGCTTGTGCCGCCGTCCTTGCTTCTGTGCTGGTGTGGTATTCCTTCAATCTGTTTGTTGATGCCCATGTCGCTACTGATAGCCACCAGTCATATTCTGGTTTTCGTGTGGCTCGCGTCATTGATGCGTTCAAGCCAGCCGACAGCAGCGCCATTGAAAGGATTGATGAATTTAGAAAGGTTTTTGCCAAGGCGATTTTTTTGCATGAGGTTCTCCGCCCGATTCCGTTTGTTCCTGCTGTTGCAATCATTTCTTGGCTGGTGTTTGTGCTGGCGCGAGGCAGGGAAGGTGTTGAGCAGCAGCGCAAAGTGCGGCTGGCAGGGCACTTCATGGTGCTTTCGGCACTAAGCTATATCGCACAGATGTACATTCTGTATGCTGTGGCGTTTTCGGTTCGCGAGTACCTGGGTCTTGCCAGCTACAACCGTTACATGGCCACCATGCTTTTGCCTATCACGTTGCTCGCTGTGTATCTATATTATGAAACAGGTGCTTGGAAAAACCACATGACAGGCAATTATGCAACGCTTGCAATATTGGCGGCATGCTCGCTTTTTCTTAGGAATTCCGTGCTCTTGCAGGCGCTTCCTGGGAGCTGGGCTGATGATTACAGCAAGATCTCTGACCGGGAATATGCCGCAAACCGGGTAATAAGCGTGATGCCAGAGCATGCAAAAATGTACGTGGTTAAAAGGGAAAGCGGGTGGTCCTCGTTTGGAGCTGCTTTGTCCTTTTACGCCCACCCGAGAATTGTGTATACCGCCAGCGTTGGCCCCAATATTGACCAGAAAGCGATGAACTCTGAGGATATGTCTCCGGAGCAGTTGCATGCTGCTCTCAAGAGCTACGACTATCTGTATTTTCATACCTTGGACGATGCATTTGTCAGCAAGTATTCCAGTGTCTTCGATAACCCTGATTTGCTGAAAAATGACACCATTTACAAAATAGCTGGTTCGGAGGGAGGGGTGATTGCCCTGAAGCGGGTGGCTGGAGCCGATGAGTAACTGGGGCGGCGGCGCGTCATGGACATTGCGGCGCCGGCAGATGTGCGCATACCTTGACGTCCGTGTGTTGCTTGCTTGCAAGCCCCCTACAATCGCGCGCCATCATGCTAGACCCCCAATTGCTGCGCAAAGACCTGCAGAGCGTGCTCGCCGCCTTGCAGAAGCGCAAAAACCCCCAGCCCTTCCTTGACGAGGCCGCGTTTGCGGCGCTTGAAGCCGAGCGCAAAACGCTGCAGGCGCACACCGAGCAGCTGCAGGCGCAGCGCAATGCCGCCAGCCGCCAGATTGGGCTACTGAAATCGCGCGGCGAAAGCGCCGATGACGCCATGGCGCAAGTCGCCGCCATCAAGGGCGAGCTGGAGCAGTGCGCCACGCGCCTGGACGCGCTGCAGGCCGAGCTGCGCGCGCTGCTGCTGGGCGTGCCCAACCTGCCGCACGAAAGCGTGCCCGTGGGCGCGGACGAAACGGAGAACAAACCCGTGCGCTTCTGGGGCGAACCGCGCCAGTTTGATTTCCCCGTGCGTGACCATGTGGACCTGGGCGCGCCGCTTGGGCTGGACTTTGAAACGGCGGCCAAGCTCTCTGGCGCGCGCTTTGCCTTCATGCGCGGCCCCGTCGCGCGGCTGCACCGCGCGCTCGCCAACTTCATGCTGGACATGCAAACCCAGCAGCACGGCTACACCGAGTGCGCCACGCCCTACATCGTCAACGCCGAAACGCTCACGGGCACCGGCCAATTGCCCAAGTTTGAAGCCGACCTGTTCGCCGCCAAGAAAGGCGGGCAGGAGGGCGAGGGCGAACCGCTCTACCTCATCCCCACGGCGGAAGTGCCGCTCACCAACTGGGCGCGCGGCCTCATCCTGAATGAAGCCGACCTGCCCGTGCGCCTGACCGCGCATACGCCGTGCTTCCGCTCCGAGGCGGGCAGCGCCGGGCGCGACACGCGCGGCATGATTCGCCAGCACCAGTTCAACAAAGTGGAAATGGTGCAAATCGTGCATCCCGACAAGAGCTACGAGGCGCTGGAAGAAATGACGGCGCACGCCGAAGCCGTGCTGCAGGCGCTGGAGCTGCCCTATCGCGTCGTGCTGCTCTGCACGGGCGACATGGGCTTTGGCAGCGCCAAAACGTATGACCTGGAAGTGTGGCTGCCCGCGCAGGGCACCTACCGCGAAATCTCGTCCGTGAGCAACTGCGAAGCGTTCCAGGCGCGGCGCCTGCAGGCGCGCTTCAAGAACGCGCAGGGCAAAAACGAACTCGTCCACACCCTCAACGGCAGTGGGCTGGCCGTGGGCCGCGCGCTGGTGGCCGTGCTGGAAAACCACCAGCAAGCCGACGGCAGCATCCGCATTCCGAAAGCGCTGCAACCCTACCTCGGCGGGCAGGACATGTTGCGCCCCGCCTGAACACAGGGGCGCGGGCTGCTAGAATCCGCGCCCCTTACCACTCATGGAGAGATGGCAGAGTGGTCGAATGCGCCGGACTCGAAATCCGGTATACGGTTCCACCGTATCGAGGGTTCGAATCCCTCTCTCTCCGCCACAGAATTGAACGGCCCCGCTTGCCTCTTGGAAGCGGGGCTCTTTATTGGTGTTCACTCACATACTGTGCTGATTTATATGCGGTTGCCAGCGTATCAAGCCGGCGATGGTGTGATACCAAAGGTTTTCTCGCTAACTTTACAAGCGGAGCGGTGGTTGTAAAGGAAATGGGCGTTTTCTTTACAAGTGGGCGGAGCAGGTCGTATACCATGCCGCATGACACTTGGTTGCCGGCTTATGTTGCTGGCGATGGAGTGATACACCTGCTTTTCTCGGAAACTTTACAAGTGGAGTGCTGGTTGTAAAGGAAATGGGTGTTTTCTTTACAAGTGGGCGCCCTCGCCGGTGAACAGGCGCAGGTAGCTGGCAAATGCGTAGACCTTGCCTCGTCCTTCGGCTTGCTCTTGCAGGATGCCGAGGCGCGACAGCTCTTTGCTGAGGTTGTAGGCGGTGGGGCGCGAGATGTTTGCCGCGCGCGCCATGTCGGCAACGGTGGCGTAGGGGGCGTGGTAGAGGTGGGCGACGATGGCGGCAGCGTTGGCGGCGCGTTTGCCGAGGGTGCGGATTTTTTCGTCGGTTTCCATGCGCAGGGCAAGGATTTTGTGGAAGGTGTCGCGGCCTTTGCTGGCGGTTTCCGCTACGCCGCTGAGGAAGAAGCGTATCCAGTGGGCAAGGCCGCCGGGGCTGCGCGCGTGCATGAGGGCGTCGTAGTAGGCGGCGCGGTTCTGCTCAAAAAAGGCCGAGAGGTAGAGCGAGGGCTTGTGCAGCAGCTCGTGATGCACGAGGTAGAGCGGGATGAGCAGGCGCCCGATGCGCCCGTTGCCGTCCAGAAATGGGTGGATGGTTTCAAACTGGTAGTGGCTCAGCGCCGCACGGATGAGGTGCGGGACGGTGATGCGCTCGTTGTGCCAGAAGAGTTCCAGGTCGCCCATGAGGTCAGGGACGCTTTCAGGGTGCGGCGGGATGAAGGCGGCGTTCTGCAGGTTGCTGCCGCCTATCCAGTTCTGGCTGGTGCGGAATTCGCCGGGCTGCTTGTGCGCGCCGCGCACGCCACGCAGCAGGATGGCGTGTGTTTCGCGCAGCAGGCGGCAGGAGAGGGGAAAGGTGTCAAGGCGCGCGATGGCGGTGTTGATGGCGTCAATGTAGTTGAGCACTTCGCGGCGGTCGTCGCGGCGTTCGGGACTGACGTATTCCTCGGCGAGCAGCACTTCGTCAATGCCGGTTTGTGTGCCTTCAATGCGGCTGGAGGTTTGCGCTTCCTTGACGATGTGCATGTCAATGAAGCGGTCAACGTCAGGGGCGATGAGGGAGAAGGCGTCCAGTTGCCCAAGCAGGGAGAAGGCGTCCAGTTGCCCAAGCGCGTGGTTGGCGGATTCCAGCAGGGCGTTGATGGCGGGGTCGCGCCACGTCCATTCCTGGTTGATGGGCGCGGGTTCAAAGCTCTTGTAGCGGTCGCGCTGGCGCCAGTGGCCGGGGGTGAAGGTTTCAAGTTCCATGTGCGGCGGTGAGCGTGCGCTCCTTACAGCGCCAACCCCTTGAGGTATTCGCGGAAATGCGCGCCCATCTGCGGGTGCTGCAGGGCGAGTTCGACGGTGGCTTGCAGGAAGCCTTCTTTGCTGCCGCAGTCGTAGCGGTGGCCTTCGTATTGGTAGGCGTAGACGCGCTCGGTGTGCATGAGGGCGGCGATGGCGTCGGTGAGCTGGATTTCGCCGCCTGCGCCGGGTTTTTGCTCGCGCAGCGCGTCAAAGATGCGCGGGGTGAGGATGTAGCGGCCTGCGACGGCCATGCGCGAGGGGGCGTCGGCGGGGGCGGGTTTTTCCACGATTTGTTCGATGTTGATGAGGCGCTCGCCAGCGCTGCTGCCTTTGACGATGCCGTAGCGGTCGGTGTGCGCTTCGGGCACTTCCTGCACGGCGAGCACGGAGCGGCCAAGCTGGGTGAAGGCGGCGGCCATTTGCGCGAGCACGCCGGGGTTGCCGGTCATGAGGTCGTCGGCAAGCAGCACGGCAAAGGGCTGGTTGCCGACCATGTGCGCGGCGCAAAGCACGGCGTGCCCGAGGCCGAGCGAGCGCGGCTGGCGCACGTAGGAGCAGTGCATGTCTTCGGGGGCGACGGCGCGCACCACGTCAAGCATGGCGCTTTTGCCAGCGTGCTCGAGTTCGCTTTCCCGCTCGTAGGCGGTGTCAAAGTGGTCTTCTATGGCGCGTTTGCTGCGACC
>JAFRYL010000152.1 GCA_017437605.1 Ottowia sp.
CCGGCGCAGCGGCCAGCGCCGCGCGCATCTGCTCCGGGTCCATCATTTCCCAGTCAATGCCACGGCGCTCCATCTCGCCCACACACTCCTCGCAGAAATGCCCGTCTTGCCCCGGCCTGCCGCACACGGGGCAGGCGTCGGGCGGAAATGGAGGCTGTCGCGTCAAGTCCATGATGTGTTCCTTTGCATGCGTGAAAAGTTGGCAGGCGGCGGGTGGCAGGTTTGCACAGCCTGCCGCGCGCCACCCGGCCCTGCTCAGTCGCCGCCCTGCTGCAGCGCCTGGACGCTATGCAGCAACGCCTTCATGCGCTCGAACTGCGGCAGGTGCAACATGCCGTCGCCACCTTCGGGCACGGCAGCGGCCACCTCGCCGCCCCGGTAGTAATACCGCTGCTCCGCCTTGCCTTTGTCAAACGTGTCGTGGCGCGTGTAGAAAAACAGCGGCTCGCCTGCGTCGCCCCAGAGATATTCACGGTAGAACTTGCGCGCCGCCACGTTGAACGATTCGCGCGCCAGATACGGCTGCGCCGGCATGGTGCGCCCGTCTTCATCCACCTGCGGCGTGCGGAAAAACAGCTCCACCGTGTGCTGCGTCTGCCCCGCGCCGGGCTGCATGTAGGTGGCCTTGAACGTCACCTCGTTTTTCGCCTGCGGCTCCGCCTTGCCCTGCTTGATGCTGTCCTGCGCCTTGTTGTAGACCGCGCGCACTTGCTTGATGTAGTCCTGCTGCTGCGGCGTCTGCGCCAGCGCGGGCGCGGCGGCGAGCGCAAGAGCTAGGGCGATGGAATGAATGCGGAAGTTCATGCTCGTATTCCTTGGCTTGAAAAGTTGATACCCTTGTTGAATATGCTTCATTACCGGCTTATGAAGCCGGCGATGTTTCGGTACTCATCGCTACTCTGCTCCGCTGCTGCGCAGCAGCTCCTGCAGGAGCAGGGTTTGCTTCTTCGTTTCCTCGGCGCTGAAGGTCACGGCGTTGAGGCGGTCCATTGAACCGCCCACGCGCTGGAGGCTTCGGAACAGCACATCGCCCATCGCCTCCTTGTATTGAATCCAGTGGCGCTGCGCGCCCTGCAGTTTTTCGCGGCACGCCTCGTCAACGCAGGCTCGCCGCGCTTTTTTGTATGCCTCGTTCAGGCGCTTGTCCCAGAACTCGTACGCCGCCTGCGCGCAGGCCACCAACTGGGGCGTGGCGCCGCCGGACTGCTGCACGCAGGCGTCAAAGCCGGGTGCCAGCTCCTCCTGCTGCTGCGCCAGCACGGGCGCGCACGTGAGGGAAAGCGCCAGCAGCGCGGCGGCGCAAAGCGTGTGTTTCATGGCGTTGTTCTCCTTGTGCATCAGGGCTGTCCGGCTTCCTTGAACGATTCCGCCTGCCGGATGAAAAAGTCCAGTTCTTCGGCCTGATGGCGCGTGGCGCGGAGCACCGTGCCGCGCGCGGGCATGGCGCCCATGCCCGCGCCGGAAGAGACCTGGTCAAAGGCGGCGCTCATGGCGTCGCGGTACTGCATCCAGAGCCGCTCGGCGTGCCTGAGCTTCTGGCGGCATTCATCGGGCTTGGCGGCGGCGTTGCAGCCCGCGCGCGCCTTCTGGTAGCGGTCGTTGAGCTGTTTGTCCCAATAGCCTGTGCTCTCGTCGTAGCAGGCATGGAAGGCCTGCACAACAGACCCCGGCGCATCTGCCGTGCGGTCAATGCACGCCTGCAAATCGGGCGGCTGTTGTGCCCAGACTGGCGCAGCAGCGAGGGCAAGCGCCGCACCGATGCTGCAAAGGTAGTGCTTCATGCTGTGTTCTCCTTGTGGTGAAAAAATGATACCCAAATGTTTTGCTACGCATTGCCGGCTTCATAAGCCGGCGATTGCGCAATACCCATTGGGCTAGCGTTGCATCATGGCCGGGACGGGGCGGTCATTGAGCTTGCGTTTGAGTTCGGAGCTGAATCCATCGATGAAATCCTCTTCGCGCAGGTATTCGCTCATGATGATGTCGCCGCGCCCGTCCGCTTCAAAATCCTTTTCGGAAAGAATGGGGCGCCCGTTTTCGGTGTGCAAAAGGAATTCGCGGTATTCCTCGCGCTTGACCATGCGGCCGCCGGGTTTTTTCACCATGTGTGTGTATTCAACGCTGATGGTGGTGCCGGTGCTGTCCCTTTTCTTGACCTGGTATGGCACGGTACCGGAGTCGCCAAACAGGTTTTCAAAACGCAGCGTTTTTCCCCCGAAATGCAGCACCACTCGCGGAGAGTTTCCGGCCTGCTCCGTTTCAATCCATGTGCCCGTCAGCGCGCTGCAGCCAGCGAGCAGCGCGGCGGCGAACGCAAGGGCGGAAGAGGCGAATTTCATGGCGTGTGCTCCTTGTGCCGGAGGCGATGCCTTTACTTTTTCGCCTTGGATTGCAACGGCGTGAGGCTGAGCGCCTCGCGCCGCCAGGTGCCGGGGGCGTCGCCGGGGACGATGCTGAGGTGGAAGGATTCATCTGGCTGGCCGTCGTCCATTTCATTTTTCAGCGTGCCGGAAAGCACATAACCCTTGCCGCGCGGCTCAACGCGCGCGAGCTGCGGCTCGCGGCCAGCGTCGCCCAGGCCGTCAATCAGCGTGAAGTAACCCGCCTCGTTCAGGTACACGTCTTTGGGGGCGGTGTGCTTGGCCACCGTGCGCCCGGTGAAGCGCAGCGCGGCGAGTTCCACCGTCTGCCGGTCGAGGTGGACGTTGTAGGACGCCTCGCCCCACTCCATCTTGACGCTTGGCAGCCCCTTGAACAGGGCGGGCTTGTCCTCCTGCAGCACCACCTGCTGCGCCGCGACGCTGCGCCCGCCCACGGAAAACAGCGGCGTGGACAGTGGCGCGGACGCCTCGCCCTTGACCTTTTTCATCGCCTGCTCGTAGTTGAAGCCGGCGCGGGCGTCATAGGCGCCAAACAGGGCGGCGCGGATGATGTTTTCCGGCTTGGCGTAGTCGGCCTCGTCCTTCACGCCCTCATACAGCCAGATGGTGAACGTGTCCTGCACGATGCGGCTGGCCTCGTCAAATGACAGTTCCGCGCCCTGCGCAGCCGGCGGCGGCGGGTTGATGTGCGGCAGCGGCGCACCCTGCGACGGTTGCTGCGCCTGCGCGCCGGTGGCAAACGCGAGCGCCGCAAGCAGCGCGGCGCAGGGAAGGGAAAAAGGGCCTTGTTTCATGGTGCTCTCCTTGGGTCGGCGCCGTCAGTGCTGGTCTTGCGGCGTGTAGTCGCGGTCAATGTTTTGCCAGAGTTTTTGCGCGTAACTGCGAAACACCGCCGGGCCGGAGCGCAAGGCCGCGTCCATCGTGCCGCCGTCGCCCGCAGGCCCGCCCAGCGCGCGGCTCAAGCCGCGCATGGCGTATTTCTGTGTGCCCTCGTACATGATGATTTTCATGGGATGCCGGCTGGGGTCGCTGAGGCAGCCGAGGGCGTAGGGCAGCCAGACTTCCGAGGTGCCGTCCTTGTCCAGGTCGGTGATGGCCACCCGGTTCATGTAGAACGCGGCAAGCAGGTCAAACTCGCAGCCCTCCTCAAAGTCGCGCACGCGCCAGACCTGCTGCGCTGCCCCGTCCGCGCCCCCAAGAAAGCGGTAGGCAAAGATTTTCCGCCCGCAGGTGCCGTCGCCGCCACACGTCTTTTGGCTGGACAGGATTAAGGTGTTTTCGCCGCTCCGGTCGCGGAAGGGCAGGGTTTTGATGATGTCGCCCTCAACGCCCGGCCACGCCGCCTTGCCCTGCGTCGGCGCGCCTGCGGCAGCGGCTTGCGCCTCGGCGGGCGGCGCCACGCAGAACATGCTTTCGCTGCAGCCGCGCACCTGCTGCTCCGCATATTCGTACCACTCGCGGCGCACTTCAAAATGCACGAGGGAGCGCCGCCCCTCGGGGCCGTACAGTTTGTCTGCCTTGCAGGACAGCCCCAGGTACGCCTTTTCGCCGGAGTCCAGCCGGAACACGGCCGAGCACCCCTCGCCGCACTCCTCGCCCTCATAGACGCCCTCAAAGGAACCCCGCGCAAGCACCCGCGCGCGGCACTGCGCCTTGCTCAAACCGGCTTCCCGTGCCTCAAAAAGCTGACCTCTGGGCAGGGTTTGTATGGCTGGCACTTTCGCCAGCGCGCTCGCGCCAGCGAGGCAAAGCGCCAGCAGCGCAGCGGCGCGTGTGCTGTGATGTTTCATGGCGTTGCGCTCCTATACTACGGACTGTTGTATTGCATTGCCGGCTTCATAAGCCGGCGATGATACAATACCCATGGAAACAGCGCGCGTTCAGCGGTATTCCCGCTTCAGGGAAAGAATCGCCCAGGTGTTCTTGCCGTTCCACTTGTGCGGCTTGGCTGTGACGACGAAGGTGGCAATGATTTCGGGAGGGTCGCCCGAGTTGTCTTCCTCGTAAATGTCGCCCGTCATGCGGACGATGCTGCCCTCTTTGGTCGCCCGCGTCACCTTGGCGTACTGGCCGGGGTCGCCGCCGGAAGGAACGTCGCTCGCATCAAAGTGGTAGGACTTGCCGTCAAAGTGAAAGGGGGGCTGGTCATCGTCACCAGAAACGCTGCGGTGTTGCACATCAAGGCCAAAGTATTTCTTGACCGACTCGGCGACGAACTTCGCGTCAATGAGCAACGAGAACTTGCAGTTCTCTTGCTCACAGCGCTTGATGCGGCTCTTGAAGTTGTTGTGGTCGTTGTGCGAAACGCCGAAGCGAATCAGCGCCGAATTGGCCGGTGCCTCTCCTTTTTGCATGTCAAAGTCCGGGAAGTGTGCCTCCACGAAATTGCTCACAAAGGTGCTCATGCGCTTCAAATCCGCCGCACTGAAGGCGCCTGCGTCCGCGCTGGCCGGCTGAAACACTGCCGCCAGCGTCAACATCAAAACTGCGCGCAGCGCAGCGCGCCGCCACGGCATCAAATGCTTCATGGTGTTCTCCTATACCAGTGTTGATTAATAGGCATCGCCGGCTTCATAAGCCGGCGATGAATTGATACCCGTCGTTTTATTGCTTTGGCGGTCTGAACGCGGAAATGGGGCGCCCGCCGAAACGAATCTTCGCCTCGCCAAAAACGCCCGCCCTTGAGTCATACGCCAGCACACGCATCTCACTGCCTGAAAGACGCTGCTTGCTGAACGTGAGCGGCGTGCTTGCGCCGCCCTTGTGCGCCGTCCAGGTGCCGGTGAACTCGCCGTTCGCATAGCCGCCGGCGGCAAGCACCGGGTGGTCTGACTCAGCGCGACCATCGGGCAGATGCAGCGTGTGGTCGGGCACGATGGTGCCATCAGCCTTGTGCAGCACGTCCACACGCAGCGTGCCTTGAATGGCGCCGCTTTCGGGCTGCCCGCGCCCCACCACCAGTTCCGTGTGTGCCTCTATGCTGCCGAGCGTCACGCCGTCCGGGTAGCCCTTGTAGCGCTCGGCATTGCCGGGCGTGCGCGGCTGCAGGCTGGCGCGCTGCACTTCCAGCGTGCCGCTGAAGTCGCGCACCTTGCGCTGCTCGCCGCTGCCGGTCTGCGTCTTGCCGGCGACTGTGTAGCGCAGCGGGTCATCAGCGCTGCGCTGCACGCGGTCAAAAACGATGTGAAAGCCCTTGCCGTCCGAGCCGATGACGCGCAGCGCATCGGCAATGTCCTGCGCGGACACCAGTTCCAGCGCATCGGGCACGGCGGGCACCTCAGCGCCAGAGGCAGCGGGTGCGGCCCTGCGGAAGCGGCATTCCTTGCAGATGCCTTCCTTGCGCTCGTCCCAGAGCAGCGTGTCGCCTTCAATGCGCAGCGCGCCGCTGCCGTCCTCGTACTTCACGTCCTGTTTCGGCGCCTCGCCCTCGGGCACCATCACCTGCTCGTGCCAGTGGCGCGCGCCGGTGTAGCTGAGGGTCTTGCCGTCGGCCTCCGGGCGCACGGTGAACTGCCAGAAATAGCGCGCCGCAAGCGATTGCGGCCACATCACCAGCACGTCCATCGCATTCCCCTTGGGCAGCGAAATTTCCATGAAGAACGGGCGCGCGCCCGCGCGCTCCAGCCACTCCCACTTGCCTGCGAGCACCTCGTGCTCCGGCTCCGGCCGAGGCAAATCAACGTGTGGCAGCGGCGGCGGCGGATTGATGTGCGGCAGCGGCGCACCCTGCGGCGGCTGCTGCGCCTGTGCGCCAGCGGCAAAGACAAGTGCGAGGGCAGCGACGGAAAGGGAAAGGGTGGCTCGTTTCATGGTCTGGCAATTACTCCTGCGGCATCATGGTCGGTATGGAAGGGGCGCCATTGAGCCTGCGTTTGCGCTCGGACTGGAAGCCCTCTATGAAATCCTGCTTGCGCAGGAACTCTCTCAAAATGATGGGGCCGCGCCCGTCAAATTCAATTTCCGTCTCGGAGAGAATCGGCCTCCCGTCCTCAACGTGCAAAAGCAGCTCGCGCATGTCCCGGCGCTCAATCACGCGCTCGCCGCGCTTCACCTTGTGGACGTATTCAATGAAGATGATGGTGCCGTCGGCGCTCTTTTCCCTGACCTGATATTCAACCGTGGCCGATGCGCCGAACAGGTTTTTAAAACGGAGTTTTTTCCCTTTGAAATGCAGCTCCGTCTTTGGAAAGTCCTTGATTTGCTCCGTCTGAATCCAGGTGCCGTCCAGCCCGTGGCCGGAGGTATCGGCGGCGCCCGGCATGGAGCTGCACGCGGGAAGGGTAGAAAAACAGAGCGCCGCCAGCAGCGCCGTGCCGATGCGGGAAATGTGGTGCATGTTCATGGGGTGCTTTCCTTGTGGTGTGATGCGGTTCACAAAGCCGCGTTTATAGACGCTGCGCCGCACAAATGGATGGTTTGCACATAAATTTGTATACCGAAGATAGTGACACCTTGTCGCCGGCTTTATAAGCCGGCGATGAAATGTGTTCAAAGATAGTATGTAGTACGAGCCGCGCAAAGCGTGTGTTTCATGGCGTGCGCTCCGGGCTACTCCAGCACCACATCCGCCGCGCCCTGCAGCGCGGGCACGTAGCCGCTGGCGTCAATCAGGCGCTGCCCTTCTGGGGAGCGGAGGAAGTCAATCATCCTGGCGGCGTTGCCTTCGCGGGGGCGGGCGGTGACGGCGTAGAACTCGGTGGCGAGCGGGTAACTGCCGCTTTGGATGTTTTCCACCGTGGGCGCCACGCCGTCAATGCTCAGGAATTTGATGTCTGGATTGCTGCCCAGTCTGGTGGTGTAGTAGCGGAGGCTGAAACCGATGGCGCCCGCGTGGTTGCGGTAGTCGGCCACCGTTTTGTAGGTGCCGCCCATGTCGCCGCTCGTATCTTCCATTTCCGGCTTCATGATGGGCGTGTCGCCCATGAAGCGCTCGAAAACGGTCTGGCTGCTGGAGCGGCGCTGGTAGGGGCGCAAGGGCGCGTCCAGGGGCACGCCCAGTTCCTGCCACGAAGTCACGCGGCCAGAGTAGATGGCGCGAAGCTGCTCCTGCGTCAGCCCGGTGGCGGGATTGTCCTTGTGGACAAAGAACACGAGCGCTTCGTGCAGCAGCGGCGTGAGCGTGTAGCGCAGCTTCGCGTCGCGCATGGCCGCGAGCTGTTCCGGCCCGGGGCGCTGGTCGAATATCAGGTCAACCTCGCCGGCATTGAGCGTTTGGAACGCGCTGTCCGGATTGGAGCCATAGGTCATGTATGTCCGCAGATTGTCCGGCGGTGCGGCGGCCAGCGCCTGAAAGGCGGCGGCATACACGGGATAGAGCATGTAACTGCCGCTCATGTGCGGCGGCTCGCCCGCAAAGCGGAAGGCGGCGTCCGGCGCGGCCTTGGGCAGGCTGTTGAGGGGTGAGAAGGGCTGTACCTCATGCCACCTGAAATGCCTGTCGCGGACGGCTTCGTAGCGGTTGACCACAAAGCGGTCGTAGCCAAAGGGAATCAGCAGAGCCAGGGCGAGCAACGCGCCTGCGGCGCGGAGGAAATGCTTGCTGGAGGGGCGCTCGCGGCGCAGCATCCAGAACAGCAGGCAGAGCAAGGCCAGAAGGACCACCAGCGTGGACCCGGCAAGGGGAAGGAAATAGATGCCCATGAAGTGCGCGATGAGCAATCCAAGCGCGCCGATGAAGGCCAGAAAGACCAGCCACAGCAGGACAAGTGCGGTTTTGGCGACGGTGGACAACGGTTTGGACATATCACTCCTCCTGCGCGTTTACGATTTTTTGCATGATGCCTTCCATTGATGCAGCGGCTTTTGAATCTGCATGCCTCACACCCTTACGTTGGCGAGCACCGCAAGGAACAGAATCAAAAGGGGGGCGACCACCAACATTCCCAGGAGCATGTTGATGATGGCCAGCACCTTGGTCGGTTTTCCAAGACTTCCCAGCGCGCCGGCATGCCTTTTCATGTATATCAGGGCAATCAGGCCGGCTGGAAACGCAAAAAAGAAAACCAGGGCATAGCCAAGTGTGCCCAAAGCCTTCATCTCTTCCGGCAAGGGGTGATGGAGGCCAAGCCAGGTGATGGGCGCCAGACACAGCGATGGCAACTGAATGATGAACGGCCATCTTTTGGGTTTGGGGTTTTCATTCATGTCAGGCATGGTTTTTCCGCAAGAAAAGGACGGCATGTGCCGCGCACCGCCCGGCGCCCGGAGCATCATTCATTTGGCCGTGTCGAGGACGAGCCGGAACCCGAAAGAGAAGTTGGAAAACCACGGCATAAGCCCGAGCCGTTTGGCGCAGCGGGCGCTGCTGGCCGGGTCGCCCTTGCTGCCGCCGCGAAGCACGCGGTTTTCGCCCGTTCCCGGCCCCTGGGGATTCGTCGCGGCTGCGGCGCTGTAAGCACCTTCCCAGTCCTGCACCCACTCCCACACGTTGCCGTGCATGTCGTGCAGGCCCCACTTGTTCGCTTCCTTCTCACCCACCGGATGGGTCTGGCGGCCGGAATTGGCGTCATACCAGGCGTAGCGCTCCAGTTGACTCTTGTCATTGCCAAAGCTGTAGGCTGCCTGGCTCCCCGCGCGCGCCGCGTACTCCCATTCCGCTTCCGTGGGCAAGCGGTAGCGGGTGTGCCCCTCCTTCGCGTTCAGCCTCCCGATGAACTCCTGAACGTTGTCCCAGCTCACCAGTTCCACAGGGCGATTCGCGCCCTTGTAGTGGCTCGGGTGTTCCCCATCACCGCTTCCCACTGAGCCTGCGTCACCTCGTACTTGCCGAGGTAGAAAGGTTTGGAAATCGTCACCTCATGGCGGGGCTTCTCGCCCGCTTCGCACGGCTCCGCCTCGGTGGAACACCCCATCAGAAACCTGCCCGCCGGTATCGGCACGAATTCCATGCCAATGCTGTTCCTGTAGGTTTTGTCCGGGGTTTCGGCGGCGCACAGGCCGCAAACGCCGAAAACCGACAACAGGGCCGAAGTCAACAGAATGGTTGGGGATGATGCTCGTCTCATGACAGTCTCCTTGGGCATGGCGCCCGGTTGATTACGGTGCTCACGCAGTTACTCCGGAGATGAGCACCGCAAGAAACAGGATTAAAAGGGGGACGACCACCAACACTCCCATTATTATGTTGATGATGGCCAGCACCTTGGTCGGTTTTTCAAGGCTTCCCAGCGCGCCTGCGTGCTTCCTGATATACCTGAGCGCCATGACTCCGGCAGGAAGGGCAAAAAAGAAAACCAGGACATAGGCAAGTGCGCCCAAAACCTTCACCTCTCCCGTCAAGGGGAGGCTAAGGCGAAGCAGCGCGATGGGCGCCACACACAGCGATGGCAATTGAATGATGAACGGCCACCTTTTGGGTTTGGGGTTTTCATTCAAGTCTTGCATGATTTTTCCCGCAAGAAAAGGACTGGAATGCGCCGCTCACTGCCCGGCGGCGCAAAGCGTGTGCTTCATGGTGTGTTCTCCTTTGCGGCAAAAATCTGATACTCCATGAGTGATACATGGCATCGCCGGCTTCATAAGCTGGCGATGATGTGATACCCATCAGCTTTCCCCAGCGTTCTGTTTTGGCGCACGCTTCTTTTTCAACTCGCGCACAAGGAAAAAGAGCGCCCCCGCAAACACGAACAGTTCGACCAGGGTGTATAGAAGAAGGCTCTTTCTTTTCACGAGCACCCACTCACCCTTGCTGTTCTTGTAGGAGCCGTGCGTTTGCGTCAAGTCAAAGTCTGGAACCCTGTCCGTGCTTGTTTTGACGCTGGTGCCACGGTAGGTGTGCTTCTTGCCGCCAAAGTTGTACTCGTAGACAGGCCAGTGCTTGCAGTCCGAGTTGTCTTTCAGGCAAGTGGTCACGACATCTTTCCGGTGCGCGACGACGTCCCTGCGCTCAGCCGCGTTCTGGTACGCCGCATGTTCGCTCCAGTCGCCGTATGCCCACAAGACCGACACCACCAGCGCCAGGCAGGCGGTGATGATGACGCGCCAACTGGGTTCCGTCCTGTTTTTATCAACCCCAAAATATTTCCCGAGCACATCGTCGAACAGCTCCACGATGAAATTGGCGGCGCCGCCCCCAGGGGATTTCTTTTCCGCTGGCGCTTGGGAGGGGGAAACATCCGCGCCCTCCGTGGCGGGCACGCCGGGTTCTTTTTCCTCGTTGCCGGGAGTGTTCGTTTCCATGGCGTGTTCTCCTTTGTTCTGATACTCAAATAGTCTGTATACCGTTGCCAGCTTATGAAGCTGACGGCGCAGTGATACCCGCCGCATTCACCCTCGCCCCGGCCATTGCGGGGGCGAGGGGATTGGGCGGGAAAGAAGGCCTTACTTCGCCGCGCCCGCCTTGGCGGCGGCGTTCCAATATTGCAGCTCGTTGAGCATGTTCCAGAAGCGCTCCGTGTCCACCGTCTTGACGATGCGCGCCTTTTGCGCGCCGGCGGGGGCGTCTTCGGCGTAGGCCAGCGACTGGCCGTAGGACAGCCCCGGCTGGTCGTTCACGTCCACAAAGCGCGTGACTTCCTCGGTAATCAGCGTCGGGTCAATGATGACGGCGGATACCAGCACGTCCCACACAAAGTGCGTGAACTCGGCGTTTTTCTCAAAGGTTTGCCCCACGAAGGTGCCGCGCAGCATGGCGGCAAACGGGCTGTCGCCCAGGGTTTTGAGCAGGCGGTCGTAGTGCTCCTTCTTGAACACCACTTTTTCGCACACGTCCAGCCCGAGGATGATTTGCTCTTTGAAGGGTGTGCGCACGGCGATGCGCGCCGCCTCGGGGTCAAAGTACCAGTTGAACTCGGCGGCTGGCGTGACGTTGCCCTGCTGGAAGAAGGAGCCGCCCATGTAGACCACGCGCTTGATGAGCGGCACGATGTCCGGCGCCATACGCACCGCCAGCGCCAGATTGCCGCCGGGACCGATGGCGGCGATGGTGACTTCGCCCGGATTGGCGCGCACAGTGTCGATGATGAAGTTGACAGCGTGCTTGTCTACGGGTGCGAGCTGCGGCTCGCTGCCGTAGCTGCTCTTGTAGACCGCCTGCCAGCTTTGCGGTTTTTCCAGCCCGAAGGAGCCGGTCCAGGTGTCGTGCCCGCGCCCCACGAGCTGGCGCTCGGTCTTGAACATCGCGTGGCGGTCAGAGCGCAGCGGATATTCCAGCCCCATTGCCACGGGCACGTTGGGCGCGCCCACCATCTCAAGCTGGCGCAGTGCGGCGGCGGTGCCGGCCTGCACCCAGGAGTTGCCCGAGAGCGTGGTCACGCCCAGCAGCTCCACATTGGGCGCAGCGGCGAGCATGGTCATGGCCACGCCGTCGTCGAACATTTCCACCATGTCGGTGTCCAGCAGCACTTTTTCCTTCGCGGCCTCCTGCGCGCTGGCGGGCAGCGTGAACAGGCAGGCCGCGCTGAGCAGTGCGGGTAGCAGAAAACGTGTGAACCTCATGGGTTTGTCTCCTTTTATTGATGGGTATGAAAATGCCACCGGCTTATGAAGCCGGCAACCGCGAAAAAGCATTGACAGTATCGGCATCACGCCGCCTCACCAGCTTCCCGAAGCGCCGCCGCCGCCGAAGCGCCCGCCGCCGCCGCTGTAGCTGCTGCTGCTGCCGTAGCTGCGGCTGCTGTACGAGGAGCCTGAGTCGCGCCAGCCGGAGTCGGAGGAGAGGCGCTTGCGGAGCTCGGGATTCTTGATGATTTCCCAAAGGGAGCACAGCCAGTGGAGCACCCCGAAGCACGCCCACGCCAGCATCCAGCCGACGAGTGCGCCACCCCAGATGTTGTCCACCTTGCCGCCGGGCGAAAAGGCGACGTAGGCGCCTAGGGCGGCGCCCACAAGCACACCCGCAAGCCAGGCGTGCCACCAGCGCAGCCGGCGCAGGCGCATGAAGGCGCCCGCCGCGCTGCCGAGCAGGACAATCAGCAACGCCATCCCGTCTGAAACGCCCTCCGGGGCGTCTGCCCCCGCCTGCATGCTGGCCGCGCCAAGCGGGGCGGGCGCCGCCGCGCCGGAAGCGGGGCGCGCTGCGGCTGGCGGC
>JAFRYL010000153.1 GCA_017437605.1 Ottowia sp.
CAGGCTGCGGGGCAGGCGCGGCGGGCTGCGGCGGCGCTGCACGTTGCACCGGCTCGGTGGGCGCAAAGTTGGGCGCGGGCTGCGCGGGGCGCGGGGCAGGCGCGGCAGGCTGGTTCACCGCGCCACTTTCGGCAGCAGCTTGCTCGCGCAACTGCTGCGTGGCGATGAAGCCCGAGCCGCCAGCGGGCTGCTGGGCCGCAGCCTTGGGTGGACGTTTGCGCGACCACGAGGGCGAAACCATCTGCGCTTCGAGCTCGTTGATTTTTTTCAGCGTGCGCTGGCGCTCGTCGGCGTTCAGGTGCCCGCTGACAACGTAACCCGCTGGCGGCGGCATGTCCGTCGCCTCGCCGCTGGACTTCTGGCGGCGCAGCTTGCGCAGCATGTCAAATTCGCGGTTGCGCACAAAGTCGTTCTGGCGCTTGCGCTCAATCATCTCGCGCAGCATCAGGCGCGATTCGGTGTCCTCCCCATCGTCCTGGGTAGACATGGTTTCCAGGTCCGACCAGTGCGTCGTGGGATTGGTGACGAACTTGACAACCTTGGAAAACAGGCCGCCTTGGGCTTCCGTGCTCGCTTCTCTGTTCATTGCTCTGCCGGCGCGCTTGTGCGCCGCGCCGCTCCTGTTCAATCGCCGAAGAGTTTCTGCCTCTTTTCGCGCCGCTCCTGCGCCTCCAGCGTCAGCGTGGCCGTGGGACGCGCCAGCAAACGCGGCACGCCGATGGCCTCGCCCGTCTCATCACACCAGCCATAGTCGCCGCTGTCAATGCGGGTGATGGCCTGGTCAATCTTGCGCAGCAGCTTGCGCTCACGGTCGCGCGTGCGCAGCTCCAGCGCGTGTTCCTCCTCAATGGTGGCACGGTCGGCGGGGTCAGCCACGGCGCCGATGTCGTCGCGCAGGTTTTCCACGGTCTGACCAGCCTTGCTGAGGATGGAGGCGCGCAGGCTTTCCAGCCGGTGGCGGAAGAACTTCAGCTGCGCGCGGTTCATGTAGTTGTCGTCGGACATGGCGAGGATTTCTTCGTCGCTCAATTCCTCGGCCTTTTTGCGTTTCCAGTTGTCGGCCAGCGCCAGATTGCGCGGGCGCGCGTTGCCGGAGGGCTTCTCTTTCACCTTCCGCGCGCGGGAAGCGGACGATTTTTTCGCCGCCGGCTTGCTCACGGGCGCCGCAGCCTTGGCGGGCGTGGCGGCTTTCTTCACTTCCGCTTTTTTCGCGGGCGCGGCTCCCTTCTTCGCCTCCGTTTTTTTCGCGGGCGCGGCGGTCTTCTTCGCCGCAACCTTCTTCGCCGGAGTTGCAGCTTTGGCTTTGGCGGGCGCAGCCGCTTTTTTGACCACCGCCTTCTTCGCTGGTGCTGCAGCTTTCTTCACCGCAGCCTTTTTCGCAGGTGTTGCGGCCTTGGCTGGCGCAGCTTTCTTGGTGGCAACCTTCTTCACGGGCGCTGCCGCCTTTTTGGCAACCGCCTTTTTCGCTGGCGTCGCAGCTTTTGCTGGCGCGGCTTTCTTGGTGGCAACCTTCTTCACGGGCGCTGCCGCCTTGACTTTGGCGGGCGCGGCAGCTTTCTTGACCGCAACCTTTTTCGCCGGCGCAGCAGCCTTGGCTTTGGCGGGCGTTGCGGTTTTCTTCACCGCAACCTTTTTCGCCGGTGTTGCCACCTTCTTCACCGCAGCCTTTTTCGCGGGCGCGGCGGCCTTCTTGACCGCAACCTTCTTCGCCGATGCAGCAGCCTTGGCTGGAGCCGCTTTCTTCACTGCCGTTTTTTTCACCGGCAGGGAGGTCTTGACGGGCGCTTTTTTCGCCGGCGTTGCTGCCTTGGCGGGCGCAGCTTTCTTGACCGGCGCTTTCTTGGGCGCAGCCTTGGAAGCGGACGCTTTGACAGTGGCCGCTTTCGGCGCGCTTTTCGCCGCCGGCGCTGCTTTGGCGCGCGTGGTCTGCGTGGTCGTTTTCGCCTTGGCGCCCGTTTTCTTGGGCGCGCCTGGTGGAGTGGCCGCGTGTTTCACTGCTTGATGGCTCTCATGGAAAGTTGCGATGTCTCCCGCCCGTGTGCGTGCATGGCGCGCAAGCGGGCGGCTCTTTATGGCCGGTTCGCTGCTGGAGTGGCGCTGTGTTCATGGGCGCACTCCATGCAGCGGGCGATGGATTGTATAGGGCAAGCCCTCGGATGCGCGGGGCTGTGCAGCGTTTACGCCAAGCATTGCGCCAAACCTTGCTCCAAAATCCCGCGCGGCAGGTCTTGCCCGATGAACACCATGCGGCTGCAGCGCTTCTCGTCCTCGCGCCAGAGCGCGCCCACGTCGCTGCCCATGAGCTGATGCACGCCCTGGAAGATGACTTTGCGCGGCGTGCCCTGCATCCAGAGCACGCCCTTGTAGCGGAACATCTTGGGGCCGAAGATGTTGATGACTTCGCCAAGGAACTGGTCGAGCAGCGCGGGGTTGAAGGGGCGCTCGGCACGGAAGACGAAGCTCTGCACGTCGTCATCGTGGTGGTGATGGTGGTGGTGCCCATGCTCATGGTCGTGTTCACAGTGACCGCCGCATTCGTGGCAATGCTCGCCGTGCTCGTGGTGGTGGTGATGGTGTTCTTCCTCTTCGTGCAGGAAGTCGGGTTCAAGGTCAAGGCGCTCGTTGAGGTTGAAGCCGCGCAAGTCCAGCACTTCCGCAATGGGCGTTTGCCCGAAATTGACCACGCGCTGCGCGGCGCGAGGGTTCATGTGTGCGAGGCGGTGCTGCAGCGCGTGCAGCTCTTCCTTGCTGACCAAATCGGCTTTGCTGATGAACAGCCGGTCGGCAAAACCCACCTGCCGGCGCGCTTCCAGCCGCGCGTCGAGCTGCTGCATGGCGTGGCGCGCATCGACGAGGGTGATGATGGCGTCGAGCATGTAGTGCTCGGCCACTTCATCGTCCAGAAAGAAGGTTTGCGCCACGGGGCCGGGGTCGGCAAGGCCGGTGGTTTCCAGAATGACGCGCTCAAAGTCCAGCTCGCCGCGCGCGCGCCGCGCTGCAAGGTCAACCAAGGTGGCGCGCAAGTCATCACGAATCGAGCAGCAGATGCAGCCGTTGTTCATCTGCACGATGCGCTCGCCGGCTTCGCGCACGAGGATTTCCCCGTCAATGTCTTCTTCGCCAAACTCGTTTTCAATGACGGCGATTTTTTGCCCGTGCGCCTGCGTGAGCACAGCTTTGAGCAGCGTGGTTTTGCCCGCGCCCAGAAAGCCGGTGACGATGGTGGCGGCGATGAGTTTCATGGTGCGTCCCTGCGGAAAAAAGCGCGCAGTGTAGACCTGCTGTCCGCCGGCAAATACCCATTGTTTATATGCTTGTTTGCCGGCTTTATAAGCCGGCGACAGCATATATACCCATAGCACAAACAATGCAGCTTGTAATACCCATTGTTATTGCATATGGTTGCCGGCTTATGTTGCCGGCGACAAATAGATACCCGTGGCTGAAATGTGTTGTTCAGGACGTGGTTTTGCGCCGCGCGCGCGGGTGCTGCGCGTCGTAGGCGCTGGCGAGGTGCTGGAAGTCGAGCTGCGTGTAAATCTGCGTGGTGCGCACACTGGCGTGTCCGAGCATTTCCTGCACGCTGCGCAGGTCGCTGCCTGACTGCAGCAGGTGGCTGGCAAAGCTGTGGCGCAGCATGTGCGGGTGTACGGGCTTGTTCACGCCCGCCAGCGCGCCCAGGCGGTGCAGGCGCTGCTGGATGCTGCGTGTGGAAAGCCGCCCGCCAAGCTGGTTGGGGAGTAGCGCGCGCGCATCGTCGGCGCTCTGCGGCGCGCGCTTCACGCCGGCGGTGCGCTGCGGCAGCCAGGCGCGCAGCGCTTCCAGCGCCTTGGCGCCCACGGGCACGGTGCGCCACTTGCTGCCCTTGCCAAAGATGTGCACCATGCCGTCATCAGCATCTATCCAGCCGCGCCCGGCGGCCTGCCCTTCGCGCGTGGCGGCGGCGTCCAGCCCGACGAGTTCGCTCACGCGTAGGCCGCTGCCGTAAAGCAGCTCCACCATGAGGGCATCGCGTGCCTGCAGCCACGGGTCGTCGCTTTCCTCGTGGCGCTCGGCGAGGTGCATGGCTTCGTCCACGCCGAGCACGCCGGGCAGCGGTGCCTTGAAACGCGGCGCGCGCACGCCCGCCACGGGGTTGAGTGGCACCAGCTTCTGCCGCCCAAGCCAGGCAAAAAAACCGCGCCACGCCGAGAGCGTGAGCGCAATGCTGCGCACGCTCGCGCCGCGCGCGTGCGTGGCACGCACCCAGGCGCGCACATGCTCGTCACGCACCTGCGACAGGCGCAGCTTGCGCGCGGCAAGCCATTCGCCAAGCTGCTGCAGGCTTTGCGCGTAGAGCGTGCAGGTGCGGTCGGCCAGGCGCTTTTCATGGCGCACGTAGTCCAGATAACGCTGCACAAGCTGCGCGTCGGCGGGGTGCGGGGTGGCGGGGGCGGACATGGCGTCAGCGCACGGGCAAAAAGCCCAGCACGGGCGTGACGACCAGCGACTGCACGTAGTTGATGGCGGTGCGGCGGAAGCGCTCGGTCAGGTAGCTGGCGAGCAGGTCAAGGCGACCGATGATTTTTCCGAACTCGCGCTCAAAGCTGAGGTTGCGCTCTTCGCCCTGCATCTCGTTGGCGCGCAGCAGGGGCGCGCCGCCCGCGCCCTTGCGCGTATTCAAAATCCAGAGCGCGATTTCCATGTTGCGCGCGGCGTTGTAGATGTATTGCGGATCCACGCCGTGCAGGTAATAGAACTCGTGGCGCCCGCCGTGGGCGGTGATGATGGTGTCGGCGCACGCGGCGATGAAGGCAGCCACGCGGTCGCCCGCAAAGGCGGGCGAGAGTGCCTGCGAGAGCGCTGCCGTGTCGCGCTGCCCGCCAAGCGGCGCCCACGGCTGGTGTTCGTAGATGGAGCGGCGCAACGCCTCCAGCGCCGCCTCGCGCGAAGCGGCGCTTTTTTTCCACTCCGCCGGGTTGCGGCGGTAGAGCTTGTCAGCCAGCAGCAGGAGGCTGGCGAGGTTCGCCTCCATCGTCACCTGGGTGATGCGGTTGGCGTCGCTTTGCACCAGCTCGCCGCGCTGGAACTCGGCGCCCTGCACCTTGCCCCAGGTGGTCGGGGCGCTTGGGCGCGACGCGCAGCCGGCCAGCGCAAGCAGCGCAACCAGCAGCACGGGCGCCCGACACGCCCCGAAACGTCGCATGATGCGTGCGGCTTACTTCTTGGCGGCTTGCGCGTCCTTGGCCGGCTGCGCGGCGGCGCCGCTGCAGCTGATTTCGCCCGAAAGCTGGCCGCCTTCTTCAATGACGATTTTTCCGTAGCGAATCTTGCCCGTGACCTTGCCGGTGGCAAAAATCACCAGCTTCTGGCGCACGGTGAGGTCGCCGTCAAAAGTGCCGCGCACTTCGGCGATGTCAATTTCCGCCTTGCCCTTGAACTCGCCGCGCTCGGCAATCTGGATAACGCGCGAGTTCATGCTTGCTTCCACGGTGCCTTCAACCACGAGCGTGTCGCAGTCCGTGATTTCCACGCCGCGCAGCTTGATGTTGGCACCCACGGTGAGTTTGGCGGAGCCGCCAGTGGCGCCAGCGCCCAGCGGCGCGGTGCCCGTGGCGGGCGCGGGCGCACCGCCGAGGGGGGAAGGCGTGCTGCTGTCGCTGGGAACGGAGCCAATGGTGGAGCGTTTGAAAAATGGTCCTGACATGCTGTCCTCTTGATGGGTGAAAGTGTGAGAAAAACCCGCCCGCTGTGCGGGCAACAAAACGGGGGCGATGGTAAGGCACGCGCCGGCGGGTGTGAAAAAATCGCGGCAGATGACGTATACCCTTGATGATATACATGTTGTTGCCGGCTTTTCAAGCCGGCAACAAACGTATACCAACGAATATTCAAGTTGCGCCGGACGCAGTCAACGGCAGCCGCAGCGTAAAACGCGCACCGCCGCCGGGTGCGTCGCCGCACTCGGCGCTGCCGCCGTGCCGCTGCGAAATGGTGCGCACCATCGCCAGCCCCAGCCCCCAGCCGCCCTGCTTTTCGCTGGCGCTTTTGGTGCGGTAGAAGGGGCGGAAGATGTCTTCGCGCTCGTCTTCGGGCACGCCGGGGCCGCTGTCGTCCACATGCAGCACGGCGCAGCCGCCTTCGCTGTCCAGCGTCACGCATGTGCCTTCAGCCCCACCGTAGCGGCGTGCGTTGCGCAGCAGGTTGCTCACGGCGCGCCGCAGCAGGCGCTCGACGCCGCGCACTTCAAAACCCTTGAGGTCGCCCGCTGCCACATCGTCGCTGCCACTGGCAAAGGCGGTTTCGCCGAAAGTGCTTTCCTGGGTGGGGTTGAGCCAGAAGCGCCCGCGCGCGTCTTTGAGCGCCACGTCTTCCTGCAGGCACTCCTCAATGACCAGACCGAGCAGGTCCACGGCCTCGGCTTTGTCCATGTCGTCCTGCCCCGCTTCCAGGCGGCTGGTGTCCAGAATCTCTTCGGTCAGCGTATCCATCTCGCCGATGGAGCGACGGATTTCCTCGCGCCAGCGCGCGTCCCCCGGTGTGCCTTCGGACAGCAGGCTTTCCGCGTTCAGGATACGGTTCATGGGCGCGCGCAGCTCGTGCGAGGCGTTGGCCAGCATCATCTTCTGCGCGCGCAGCAGCGCGTCTTTCTCCTGCACCAGCGTCTGGATTTGCGCGGCAGCGCGGTTGAAGTGCTGCGCGAGCAGCGCCACCTCGTCGCTGCCGGAATCGTCGGTGCGGTGCGCGAGGTCACCCGCGCTCCAGCGGCGGATGTCGCGCTGCAGGCGCATCAGGCGCCGCGTCGCGCTCCAAGCAATCAGCCCCGCGATGACGCACACCGCCAAGGTCATCCCGAACTGGATGTATGGGCTGTTGCGCGAAAGAAAGAGCGCCTGAATCCCGGTCAGCCGCCGGCCATCCCACTGCATCGTCTGTTGTTTGCCGTCCGGCGTAGTGAAGGTGATGAGAAAGACAGCGGCCCTGCCCGGCTCGCGCTTAATTTCGGACTTAAGCCTGCCGGCCAGCACCTCGCCTTTTTCGTTCGTAAACAGCCCGATGCGCTCGGTGTTGGCTTTGCGCTCGCGCTCGCTCACCAGCCAGGCGGCCTGCATCACCCCGGCAATGAACAGCGCCAACACCAGCACCGCCAGCCAGATGCGCACCGGCAGGCTGTGCCACCACTTCACCCGCATCACGAGCCTCCTTCCTTTCAGTCCTGTCTTTTGGCAAACAGGTAGCCCGCACCGCGCACGGTGACGATGCGCTTTTTGGCGCTATCGCCCAGTGCCGCGCGAATGTGCCCAATCTGCACGTCTATGGCGCGGTCAAAGGTCTCGGCATCGCGCCCCAGCAACTCGTCGCGCGAGAGCACCTTGCCCGGCTGCTCCGCCAGCCGCTGCAGCAGCTCAAACTGCCCGCCCGTGAGCGGCACGAGCCGCCCGTCAAGGCGCACCTCGTGCGCGTCGCGGTCAATTTCCAGCGTGCCAAAGCGCAGCGCCGGCCGGCCTGCGCCTGCGCCCGACGCACCGAACCTGCTGCGGCGCAGCAGTGCGCGAATGCGCGCGACCAGCTCGCGGCGCTCCACGGTCTTGAGCAGATAGTCGTCGGCGCCCACTTCCAGACCGATGACGCGCTCCATCAGCTCCGTCTTCACGCCCGTGAACATGAGCACCGCCACATGCGCCTTGTCGCCCGGCAGCGCGCGGATGCGCCGGCACACCTCCAGCCCGTCCATGCCGGGCATGGTCCAGTCCAGCACCACGACGTCAAAGTCCTGCGCCGCCAGTATCGCGAGGCCGCTTTCGCCGTCGGCGGCACACCGCACCGCAAAACCCTCGCGCAGCAGATATTCGGCCAGCGCCTCGGCGCCACGCGCGTCGTCGTCCACAATCAAAATGCGCCCGGACAGGTTCATGCCCACTCCTTCAAAAACCTGCAGAAAATGCGGAGGCTCATTTTATGGAATACGCCGCACAAACGTCAGTCATTTTTGCTGCGCGCCAGAAAATAGCCCATGCCGCGCACGGCGACGATGCGCTTTTTCTCCACGTCCCCGAGCGCCTCGCGGATAAACCCCATTTCGCTGTCAACGGTGCGAATGCTGCCGACTTTCCATTCCAGCATCTCGCGGCTGTCTTCGGGCACATTCGGCGCAATGTCGCCCAGCTCGTCAATCAGGCGGTCGTGCGGCACCACCTGGCCAGCATTTTTCACCAACAGCGCGAGCAGGTTGAACTGGCGCGGCGTCAGCTCCAGGGCTCTGCCCGCCTGCCGCGCCATGCGCGTGTCCAGATTCAGCTCAAGGGGGCCGTAGAACAGCATTTCCGGCAGCGAGCTCTCGGACATGAGGGCGCCGCGCACTGTGGCCATCGCGCCAGCCATCGCCGCGCGCCGTTGAATCACCGCGCGCAGCCGCATGAGGAACACGTCGCGGTTCATGCGGCCATTGCGCAGATAGTCGTCGGCGCCTAGCCCGAGAATGTCCACCTCGTCCATGTCCTCGGTGCGCTGCCCCGTGAACATCAGAATGCCGATGTGCGCACGCTCGTCGGCGCGTGCGCGGATACGCCGGCACACCTCGCGCCCGTCCATGCCGGGCATGGACCAGTCCAGAATCACGGCGTCAAATCGCCTGGCGTCCAGCGCCGCCAGCGCGCTCTCGCCGTTGTCCTCGCACTGCACTTCATAGCCCTCGCGCGTCAAAATCTCGGCGAGCATTCCGGCGGCGCGCTCGTCATCGTCCACAATCAAAATACGCTCTGATGCGCTCATGGCATGATCTCCAAAAAACACGTCTGAAAATTATGGCATGCGGGCGCTGCTGCTGCACGCTGCAGCTCACAGCGGCACCACGCCCGTGGCGCGGAGCGCTTCCCAACGCAGCGCAAGCAACTGCGCGGCCTGCTCCACGATAATGCCGGCGTCCGCCGGGCTGATTTTCTTGTAAAAAATCCGCCCATTCGCACCGTCATTTTTCGCGCGGCAGCGGCACAGCGCACGTGAAATAACTTCGTGCGCACGCTGCGAAAAGCCATGGAAATTCGGGCGGCAGCGGATATAGATGTTTTTCTGCTCGTCAAAAAACAGATGCCGCTCCACGTCCGGGTGCCGGTGGTGCAGGCTGAATGCGCCAAGGCGCTTTGCCACCACGTGCCAGGCGTGCCGCTCGGCGTCACGCTCAAAACACACCTGCATGGGTGCATCAGAGGGAAACCCGGTGCGCTGGAACTGCTCAATCAGGGCGGTTTCAAAACGGGCAACTGTATTCATGCTGTTCTCCTTGTCGTGCCGTGGGTGCCTGCCAGCAGGCGCGGCCAAATCACAGGAGAAAGTGTCGGACGCAAGTTTTGCGCGCTGATGTCGCTATGTAAACGAACCTGCACGCAAATGTCACGCACAGGTAAATCTGTGCGCCCGCACTGCGGCGCAGCGCGGCAGTCAATAGTCTGGTATCAGATTGCCGCCGGCTTGTTACGCCGGCAGTAGCGCGTATATTCAGCAAGTATGCTGAAACGTCTTGTATACCAAAAGGACACACATCTCATCACCGGCAAAGAAAGCCGGCGACAATGATATACTATTGGTTTTTTGCTTTAGCGAGCGTTCAGCCGTCCAGCCTTGACAGCTCCGCCACGCGGTTCATGGCGGCGTGCAGCGTGGCAAGCAGCGCGAGGCGGTTGGCGCGCAGCTTTGCGTCTTCGACGTTGACCAGCACTTCATCAAAGAAGGCGTCCACCGGCGCGCGCAAGGCGGCGAGGGTTTGCAGTTCGCCCGCATAGTCGCCCGCGTCGTGGCGCTTGCCTGCTTCGGCAGCGACACTTTGCAGTGCATCAAACAAGGCTTTTTCGGCGGCTTCTTGCAACAGCGCAGCGTCCACGTTTTCTGCTGGCGCCGCGCCCTCGCTTTTTTTCAGAATGCGCCCGATGCGTTTGTTGGCCGCCGCCAGCGCCGGCGCTTCTGGCAGCGCGGCAAAGGCGCGCACTGCGGCGAGGCGCGCGTGCAACTCGTCCAGCCTGCCGATGGGCAACGCCAGCACCGCTTCCACCTCGCGCGCGCTGGCGCCGCCGTCGCGCAGCGAGATGGCAAGGCGGTCGGCGACAAAGCCCATGAGTTTTTCCTGCGGGTTTTCAATCAGGCCGCCAAAGGCGGGCACGGCGGCGGCAATGAGCGCGGGCAGCGCCAGCGGCATCTTGCGCTCGCCCAGAATGCGCAGCACGCCCAGCGCGAGGCGGCGCAGCGCGTAGGGGTCACGCTCGCCGCTGGGCAACTCGCCGATGCCAAACAGCCCCACCAGCGTTTCCAGCTTGTCCGCGAGCGCAAGCACGGCGCCCGTGTGGTTGCGCGGCAGCGCGTCGCCCGCAAAGCGCGGCTTGTAGTGGTCTTCAATGGCAATGGCGACGCCGTCGCGCAGCCCCTCGTGGCGCGCGAGGTAGCCGCCCATGATGCCCTGCATTTCGGGGAACTCGCCCACCATGTCGCTGAGCAGGTCGCACTTGGCCAGGCGCGCGGCCTGCTGCACCTTGCTGTCGAGCGCGTCAAACTCGTCCTTGTCGGCGGCGCTGTAGGGGTAGCGCGCCTGCCGCAACTGCTCCACGATGGCGCGCGCAATGTGCGCCACGCGCGCGCTGCGCTCGGCCTGCGTGCCGAGCTTGTTGTGGTAGACGACGCGCGCCAGCCCCTCCACGCGGCTTTCCAGCGTTTTCTTGCAATCCTGCTCGTAGAAAAACTGCGCGTCCGCCAGACGCGGGCGCACCACGCGCTCGTTGCCGTCAATGATGGCGGCGGGGTCATCGGGCGTGATGTTGCTCACCACGAGGAAGCGATTGGAAAGGCGGCCTTCCGCCGTCAGCAGCGGGAAGTACTTCTGGTTCGCCTTCATGGTCAGAATCAGGCACTCCTGCGGCACGCGCAAAAACGCCTCGTCAAACTGGCAGCAGAGCACATTGGGGCGCTCCACCAGCGCCGTCACCTCGTCCAGCAGCGCCTCATCTTCAATCGCGCGCAGCCCCGCTCCCGCCGCAGCAGTGGCAGCGGCAATCTGGCGCGCAATGTCGGCGCGCCGTTCCGCAAAACTGGCAATCACCGCGCCCTGTTCGCGCATCTGCGCAGCGTAGCTGTCGGCGTCTTTCAATTCAATCGGGTCACACGCCGCCTCAAAGCGGTGCCCGTGCGTCGCACGCCCCGCCTGCAAGCCCAGCGCCGTCACCGGCACCACCTCCGCGCCATGCAGCGCCACCAGCCCGTGTGCCGGACGCACAAACTGCACGCTGTCCCAGCCCGGTAGCGGCGTGCCCTGCGCAAGCTGATACGTCATCACCTTCGGAATCGGAAGCTGCGCAATCGCCTGCGCCAGCGCCTTCTGCAAGCCCTCTGCCAGCGCCGCGCCCGGCTGCACCGTGTCAAGGTAGAGCATGGCGGCGTCGCCCTCACCCTCGCACTGCACGCGCGCGGCTGCCTCTTCCGGCTGCCCAAGGGCGCGCAGCTTTTTCAGCAGCGCCGCACTTGCCTGCCCGTCCGCCAGCCCCACGCGCGCGGGCATCAGCTTCACGCGCTGCGGCACATCTTCCGCGCGCGCCAGCACCTGCGTGATGTGCACCGCAAGGCGGCGCGGCGTGGCGTAGTCCGTCACCTGCGCGCCCTCCGCCAACAGCCGCTGCGCGCGCAAACCGTCCGCCAGCAGCGCGGCAAACGCCTCACCCAGCCGCCGCAGCGCCTTGGGCGGCAGTTCTTCAACAAACAGTTCAACAAGCAGATTCGCGGCAGTCATGGCAGTGTGCGGAAGGCAAAAGGGGGAAATTGTAGGAGCGGCGCCGCGCACGCTGCGGCGCACCACTTGCAGCATTCGCGCCCACGCCAGACAATGCCACCCACCAAACACAGGAGAAAACACACCATGACCGCTGCCGTCGCTGATGCGTGCGTCGTCACCGTCCCCCTCACACCCGCCGTGCGCCACGCAGCGGCCTCGGTTGCTGCGCGCGCCGGACTGGAAATCGCCGACCTCGTGCGCATGTTCCTCACGCGCGTGGCCACCGATGACCGCCTGCCCTACGACCCGTTTGCGTCAGCAGACTACGGCGACGAGGAACCGAACGAAGAAACGCTGGAGGCCATCCGCGAGGCGGAATCCGGCAATTACCGCGTCTACGACAGTCTGGAAGAAATGATGCAGGACATGGAGCGCGAAGAAGCGCAAGAGCTGCAGGAAAAGCTCAGGCATGCTGAAACCCGCTCCAATGGCGCGCTACAAGCGCGACGTGAAACGGCTTCGAGAAGCTGGCACAGACATGTCAAAGCTCAACGAGCTGCTTGCCTTGCTCGTCAGCGAAACGCCCCTGCCCTCGCACTACAAAGACCACGAACTCACAGGCGATTTGCACAAGTAGCGCGACGCCCACATTGAAGACGACTGGGTGCTCACCCGCCGCGTCATCGGGCAGCGCCGGCTGCTTGCACACACTGGCGAGCATGAGCATGTGTTCCGTGGCAGCAAGCGGCGGTGAACATAGCGCTGCCTCCTGAAAATTCGTTCTTCAGACAGGGTATCAAAGCGGCACCAGCAAGATAAGCTGGCAACCAAAGATATTTACTAAGGGGTATCTCCAGATTCGTCCCCGGTTGAGCGGCGGTACTGCCAGATTTGCTCCTGAATGTTCTCCGCATGGTGCCGGAGCATGAAATCCAGAAAAATGCCGGGCGCCTCGCCGTCCTGCGCCCGTGCCAGACTTTCTATATATTCTGCGCGCTTTTCCTTTTTGACGATGGAAAGCACCACGCCCCCCTGCCGCTGGACAAGATTCATCAGCAGCCGCGCCATGCGGCCATTGCCATCGGCCCAAGGGTGGATTTTGGCAAGCTGATAATGCGCCTCAAAACTCGCGGCATAGATTTGCTCCGCTGTCATGCCGCCCAGATTTTGGCGCGCCTCGTCCAGCCAGGCGCAAAAATCCTGCACGCTGCGCGGCACCTTTTGCCACGCCAAATAACTCGCCCCGCCCCTGCCCGCGCTGACGTTGAGGCGGCGCAACTCGCCTTTTGCCGCATCAAATTCGCCGAGCGCGGTGCTGTAGCGGGCACCAGTGTTCTTCATCACCAGCGCAGCAAGCTGGCACAGGACATCAACCGTCATGGGGCGGTGAGCATCGGCAATCCTGAACGCCTCAGCATACGCAGCTTTCAGGTCAAGATTCATCAATTGCTCGGCGATGGGTCGGTTAGGGCTGATGCCATCGTCAAAAAGCAGTTGATTCTCAACTTCTGAAACGGTAGAACCTTCAATCGCCGTTGAATGCGTAATGATGGAATAGAGGTAAAACTTGCCGTAGTCAATCTGCTCGCCTATGCCGAGGCTTTTATATTCATTCAGCAAATGTTCCAGCTTGTTCACTCGTCAATCTCCTATTCTCTGCGCCGATGGTGTCATTTCTCCACATCGGCTGCATACAAACCAAACGGCGCTGCGTTGTGGGTTCAGGGTGTGCTTGTTCGGCATTATTTTCCGTCAATCCACGTTTTGAACTGAATTTGCCAGACGTCTTTGCTTACTAAACGGCGTAGTATAAAACCGCTGCTCTATGCCATATAGCAGCATCTTCAACTCCTCGTCATTGGAAATTGTAAACTTCCCGCTTGGGATATCAAGATTCAATTTCTCGCTACAGTAATCTCCAATGTAATTAACAAGGCCTTTGCGATCTTGCGAACTCATGCTCGCAAGTGTATCCATAGCCAAAGCAATTCGCTTCCGATTGGGCTTCGACACGGATTGCGCGCCGAATCCGGCTCCTAACGAAATAAATGGCTCCCTCAAGAGACTTTCAACCTCCTCATTAGTCGCCTCTTTGTAAAGCACATCAATGCCCTCAAAGATGCCTGATATTCTAGCGAAATCCCTGAAAACAAGCATGTCCAGCTTCTTGAAATAAACAGCGTCAGGCAAACTATTTATAACAATCTTATCCTTCCCCTCCTCAATCTTCACAACCTCACCAAACTCAAATACAAGGGACTTTTTACGCAAAAACATGGACGAAGTGATTTTCTGAAAGTAAAAATCCCCCTCCTGCACGGAAAACACAAAAAGAATTTTTTCAAAAAGGCTCCTTTCCAGTTCGTTGTAGTCTTTCGAGTCAAATCCACCCTTGAGAAAGTCCAAGCAAAAAGGTTTTCTACTGAACTCTTCAACTTTGAACCATGCGTCCTCATCCAAGTTGTGATCCGGGTTGTATTCCACGCAGGAATCAGTGTTGAGCGGCTCAATAGCAAAAAGCGAGCAGCCAGACAAAAGTTTAAAAATCGGAGCACTCCTGCGCCCCTTGAGTTTTGCAAAAACGCCGTTCATTAGCAACCTTTTTCTATTTCTATAAAAGTGTAATCGTTTATTCTGTGTGTATTGAGAATGTCAATATCACCCGGAATTTTGTACTTCATCTTGCTGACCAAGAAAATTGAAGCTCCGCGTTTTGTCTTGACGTTGTAGAATTTATATCCAAAAATAAGGAACAAAGGGTTGAAATACAGCGTCTGCGATAAGAAAGTAAATACAAAAATCAAGATATAAACAAAGACAAACGTTTCTCTACTCGTTATACCGAGAGCCACAAAAAAATATCCCAAATAGCTTGGCAAAAAACTGTTGTTTGCGCACTCAATGGATTCGACGCCACCCTTTTCAGATGGATCCTTGCCGAGGAACCTGATCAGCCATATGCTGATACCCGTCAGCGCCAAAGGAATTGCTGCATAGATTACATATGATGCAAGGTTTGGAATTCTAGCCTGAGGGAACCAATGACCAAGTGAACACCCTTTTTGCACCAAAAACACAACCACAAAGAAAGAGGTCGCATTTAATGTCAAAAACAACCGGAAGATAAAATTCATCATAGCAACCTCGTCTTTCCAGTAAGCGGCTCCTGCATCATTGTGCGCTTGATGGCACGGGTTTTGTCGCGGCGCGCTTCAAGGGCGGGAATATCTGCGCCGCGCAGCTCGTCGCACGATGCCCAAAGGGAAGAGTAGAGGTCTGATTTCTTGATGGCCATGTGTGCCCCCGTGCCCGCAGTCAGAAAAAGGTGGCACGCACCTGAAAGATTTTTTCCACTTGCCGCACCATGCGTTTGTGCGGCAGGAAGATGATGATGTGGTCGTCGGGTTCAATGCGTGTTTCGCCACTGGGGATGACGACGCGCGCAGCGGCGCCTTTGCCGCGCACGATGGCGCCAACGCGCGCTTCCACGGGGAGCTTGAGTTCGTCCACGCGCCGGCCTATGAGTTGCGAGGTGCGTTCGTCGCCGATGGCGATGCCTTCGAGTGCTTCGGCTTCGCCGCGCCGCAGGCTGTGCACGGCGGCGACGACGCCACGGCGCACGTGCATGAGCAGCTCGCCGATGACGGCCTGCGCGGGGGAGAGGGTGATGTCGATGGCGCTGCCCTGCATCATGTCGGCGTAGGCGCGCCGCTCAATCAGGGCGATGACGCGCCGCGCGCCCATGCGCTTGGCAAGGAGTGCGGCGAGGATGTTGTTTTCGTCGTTGTCACTGACGGCGATGAACATGTCGACTTCGCCGACGTTTTCGCTGGCGAGCATTTCTTCATCGGCCACGCTGCCTTCGAGCACGAGCATTTCGGGCGGCAGTTCGCTGGCGAGGTATTCGCAGCGTTCGCGGTCGGGTTCGATGATTTTCACGGCGCAGCGTCCGGCAAGTTCGCGCGCAAGCCGCAGCCCCACACGCGAGCCGCCGGCAATCATCACGCGGCGCACGGGGCGGTCGGGGTTGCCGATGGCGTGCAGCGCGGCGCGCACGTCTTCACGCGCGGCGACAAAGAGCGCCTCGTCGCCGGGCAGGAAGCGGTTTTCGTCGTCGCACGGAATGTAGCGCCCGCCGCGATATTGCGCGAGCACGCGAATGGGGAGTTCTGGGTGTTTCTGGCGGAATTCGCCCAGGCTCTGCCGCGCAAGCTGGCTGTCGCCCGCCACACGCACGGCGAGCAGGTGCGCCTTGCCCTGCGAGAAGCGCAGCACCTGCATGGCTTCGGGGTAGTCAATGAGCTGCAGGATGTACTGCGTGACGCTGGCCTCGGGGCAAATCACGCGGTCCACGCCAAAGCCCTCGCGCCCGAGCAACTCTTCGCCCGCCTGCACCAGCTCAGCCGAGCGCAGTTGCGCGATGGTGGAGGGCACGCTAAAGACGCTGCGCGCAATGCGGCAGGCGGCGAGGTTGGTTTCGTCCAGCCGCGCGCAGGAGATGAAGAGGTCGCAGTCCGGCGCACCGGCGCTGCGCAGCACCGAGGGCAGCAGCCCGTTGCCCGTGACGCCGCGCAGCTCAAAGCGGTCTTCAAGCACGCGCAGCCGCGCGGCGTCGGGGTCAATGAGGGTGATGTCGTTGTCTTCGCTGACCAGGTTTTCCGCCACGCTCTCGCCCATGCGCCCCGCGCCCAGGATGATGATTTGCATAGACCGCGCCCTTTCTCTGCATCAATAAAAGTAGCACACAGGCTGCAATAAACAACGGAAAGCGGCGCTTTTCACTGCACGCGCCGCCGCTGTGCCGCGCCGATTATCGGCCTGCGCGCGCATCAGGCAAGATGCGCGCCATGCCACACACCCCCGCCCTGCCCCCCGTGCTCGCGCGCGCTGCCAGCCAGCCCGACGTGCTGCACTGGCGCACTTGGGCAGCTTTGGAGCTAGGGCCGGCGCTCATCATCGTGGGCGCGGTACATGGCAACGAGGTGTGCGGCGCGCACGCCTGCGCCGCGCTCTTGGAGGATTTGGACGCTGGGCGCCTCACCCTCACGCGCGGGCGGCTGACGGTGGTGCCCGTGGCGAACCCGCTTGCCTTTGCGCGCGGCTCGCGCGAGGGCGAGGGCAACCTGAACCGCCGCTTTGTGCCGCAGGCTGCGCCCGCGAGCAATGAGGCGCGCATCGCCGCGCAGCTTGCGCCGCTGCTTGGCCGCCACGACGCGCTGCTGGATTTGCACTCCTTCCACACGCCGGGCGAGCCGTTTGCCATGGTCGGGCCGCTGGACAACAGCGGCGCGCGCGAACCCTTTGCGCGCGCGGCAGAGGAAATGGCGCTCGCCTGCGCGCTTGGCGCGCCGCGCGTGGTGCAGGGCTGGCTTGAGGTCTACGACGCCGCCGCGCGTGCGCGCGGCGAGCAGCCGGGCGATGAAGGCATCGGCACCAATGAATACATGCGGCGCTGCGGCGGCTACGCCGTCACGCTGGAATGCGGCCTGCACACCGACGCCGACGCCATCACCGTCGCGCGCCGCGCCATCAATGGCGCACTCGCGCACCTTGGCATGGCGGCGCTGCCTGCGCCCGCGCCTTTTGCCGGGCAGGTCGCGCGCCTGCGCCGCGTGGTGCTGCGCGAGGCGGCGGGCGACACGCTCGCGCGCGACTGGCACAGTTTTGCACCCGTGCGCGAAGGCGACGTGATTGCACGGCGCGCGAGCGGCGCCGAACTGCGCGCGCCTTTTGATGGCTGCGTGCTCTTTCCCCACCCCAACGCCGCCGTAGGAGAAGAATTCTTTTATCTCGCGCAACTTGACTGATACCCGCTGTAATACCACTTCATTGCCGGCTTATGTTGCCGGCAAGCAATAGATACCATCCGTTATCATGGTTCTGAACCTCATCTGGGTTGGCTTTTTCCTCGTCGCCTTTGCCGTCGCGCTGGTGCGATTGATATTTTTCGGGGACATGCAGGTGTTTCCCGCCCTCGTAAACGCCACCTTTGACGCCTCAAAATCGGCCTTTGAAATCGCCCTCGGGCTGACGGGCGCGCTGGCTTTATGGTTGGGGATTATGAAAATCGGAGAAAGAGGTGGCGTGGTGGACATGCTCGCGCGTGCGCTTTCGCCGCTTTTCCGGCGGCTTTTTCCGGAGATTCCAGAAAATCACCCCGCCACAGGCAGCATATTCATGAATATCGCGGCCAACATGCTTGGACTGGACAATGCTGCCACGCCGCTTGGCCTGAAAGCCATGGAACAGATGCAGGACATCAACAAGGCGAATATCAAGGCGCGCCTTGAAAATGGCAGCATCAACAGCGCGCAGGCCGCGCAGCTTGAGCAGACTGCCACCAACCCCATGATTATGTTTCTGGTGCTCAACACCAGCGGGCTGACCATCGTGCCCGTCTCCATCATGGCATACCGCGCGCAGCAGGGCGCGGCGCAACCGGCGGACATATTCCTGCCCACATTGCTCGCCACCTTTTTTGCCACGCTTGTGGGCGTGGCGGCCACCGCGCTCGTGCAGCGCATCAAGGTGTTCAATCGCGCCATGTTTGCGGCGCTTGGCGCCATCAGCGCCGCCATCGCCGCCCTTGTGTGGGCGTTCCGCGCGCTTGATTCAGCGACGATGAATGCCATGAGTGTTTCAGCGGCTTCCGTCATCCTCATGGCGATTATCTGCGGATTCATTATCGCGGCACTGGTGAAAAAGGAAAATGTCTACGATGCCTTTATTGAAGGGGCGAGAGACGGCTTTTCCACCGCCGTGCGCATTATTCCCTATCTGGTGGCGATACTCGTCGCCATTGCGGTATTTCGCGCCTCTGGCGCGCTGGACTGGATGATGAATGGCGTGCGCGCTGTGGCGCAGGCTTTTGGCGCCGACGCCGCCTTTGTGGACGCGCTGCCGACGGCGCTGATGCGTCCATTATCCGGCAGCGGTGCGCGCGGCATGATGCTGGACACCATGCAGCAATATGGCGCCGATTCATTCGCCGGGCGGCTGGCGTGCATTTTCCAGGGCAGCACCGACACCACGTTTTATATTCTCGCCGTCTATTTTGGTGCCGTGGGCGTGCGCTACACGCGGCACGCTGCCGCCTGCGGCCTGCTGGCAGACGCGGCGGGCATCGCCGCCGCCATCGGCGTGGCGTATCTGTTTTTTTGGTGAGTATTGTTTCATCGCCGGCAACATAAGCCGGCGATGACATAAATATGCAACGGGTATGCTTGGACAACGCCCGCTGTGCGGGCGTTCCCCCTCACCCTGCCCTCTCCCCCGGTCCGCGCTGCGCGCGGCGGGGGCGAGGGGATGTTTTTTTGTTGGACGCACTCGCGGCGCTGGCGGGGGCGCTTGGCGCACTGGCGGCGGGGGCGGCGGAGGCGGGTTCGCTGGCGGCGCTTTGCCGCACTTCGGCGGCGATGGTTTGTCCGTCGCGGTTGACGAGCAGCTCAATGTCGGCGGCGCGGCGCGGCTCGCCGATGGGGGCGGCGGCGTGTCCGCCTTGCACGGCGCGCATGTCGGCGTCGCTGGGCCAGTGGCCGAGCAGCCAGTAGTCGAGCACGCGGCGCACGATGGGGGCGGCGGAGATGGCGCCAAAGCCGGCGTTTTCCACGATGGCGGCCACAGCGATGCGCGGCTTGTCGGCGGGGGCAAAGGCGATGTAGAGGGCGTGGTCGCGCTGGCGCTCGGCCAGGCGCGCGTTCAGGTTGCGCTTGCCAAGGCTCACAGCCTGCGCGGTGCCGGTTTTGCCGCCGGACTGGTAGGGCGCGCCGGCAAAGATGCCGCGCGAGGTGCCCTCTTTCGCCACGCCAACCATGGCGCGGCGCACGAGCTGCATGTGCGCGGGGCGCAGGCCGAGGTTTTCACCCGTCGGCTGGGGCAGCGGCTGCGTTGCGCCGTCGAGCGCGTCAATGCGCTTTTGCCCAAGGTGCGGGGTGTGGCGCACGCCGTCGCCGGCAAGGGTGGCGGTGGCGCTGGCCAGTTGCAGCATGGTGAAGTTGTTGTAGCCCTGCCCGATGCCAAGCGAGATGGTTTCACCCGCATACCACTTCTGCTGCGCGGCTTTTTTGTAGGCGCTGCGCTTCCATTGCGTTGAGGGCAGCACGCCGCGCACTTCGCCCGGCAGGTCAATGCCGGTGATTTGCCCGAAGCCAAGGGGCTTCATAAAGTCGTGAATGGCGTTGACGCCGAGGTCGTTGGCGAGCTGGTAGTAGTAGGCGTTGCTCGAGCGCACGATGCTGCTGTGCAGGTTGACGGCGCCCACGGCGTGCCCGCGAAAGGTGTGGCCGCCAAAGTTCCACGCGCCCCGGTCCACGGTGACGCTCTGCGGCGTGCGCTTGCCGCTTTTCAGGCCGGCAAGCGCCATGAAAGGCTTGTAGGTGGAGCCGGGCGGATAGGTGCCGCGCAGCGCACGGTTGAGCAGCGGCCGGTCGATGGAGTTGTTGAGGGCGTCCCAGTCGCTCTGGCCGATGCCTTCCACGAACAGGTTGGGGTCAAAGGTGGGTTTGCTGACGAAGGCGAGGATTTCGCCGTTGTTCGGGTCAATGGCCACCAGCGCGCCGCGCCGCTTGCCGTAGAGGTCTTCGACGAGTTTTTGCAGCTTGATGTCTATGGAGAGCTGCAGCGAGTCGCCCGGGCGCGCCGGGCGGCGCTCGAGCAGGCGCACGACGTGCCCGCCCGACGAGGTTTCCAGTTGCTCCACGCCGGTGGTGCCGTGCAGCAGCGCCTCGTAGCTTTTTTCCACGCCGAGCTTGCCGATGTAGTCCGTGCCCCGGTAGTTGGCGGCGATGTCCTCATCTTCTTCCAGCTCTTCCTTTTCCTTGGCGTTGATGCGCCCGATGTAGCCGATGAGGTGCGCGCCCAGTTCGCCCAGCGGATAGGTGCGCAGCAGCCGCGCCTTGATTTCCACGCCGGGAAAGCGGTAGAGCTGCCCCGCGAGGCGCGCGACTTCGTCATCAGTGAGGCGCATGCGAATGGGCACCGAGTCAAAGTTGCGCGAGTCCGCCCGCTGGCGGCGAAAGCGCCGCCGGTCGCGCTCCGTCACGGGCACAAGCTGCGCGAGCTCGTCGATGAGTTGCTCGACGGGGCGGTCTGTGCGCGAGGGCGTGACTTCCAGCGTGTACGCCTTGTAATTCGTCGCCAGCACGACGCCGTTGCGGTCCATGATGTCGCCCCGGTGCGGCACGATGGGCACGATGGCGGTGCGGTTGCTCTCGGCCTGCTGCGCCAGTTCCTCGTGCCGCTGCACCTGCAGCACATGCAGCCGCCACGCCAGCAGCGCAAACGCCAGCAGCACGAGCGCCGCCATCACCAGCAGGCGGCGGCGGAAGCCCGTGAGGTCGCGCTGGCCTTGGTGCAGTTCAGTCATGGGCAGGCGTCACCACGTCTTGGTCTGCAGCGTGCGTCCGCTGCCGCGTTTGCGCGGCGCTTCGTTGCTCGGCGCCAGGCGCTGCGGCGCCAGCAGAATGGCCGAGAGCAGCGGCCAGAGCGCCGCTTCCAGCAGCGGGGCGAGCAGCAGCGGCCAGCCCGGAAACGCCGCGCCGCCCAGCAGCCGCAGCGCAACGGGAATGAAATGCACGAGCGCAAACAGCGGCAGCAGCTGCAGCGCCTGCGCCGCCGGCGTAAACCACAGCACGCGCCGGTGCAGCATGATGGCGCCGTAGAGCAGCACGGCGTAGGCGAGCGCGTGCTGCCCAAGCAGCGAAGCCTGATGCACGTCCAGCGCCAGCCCGAAGGCAAACGCCGCCCCCAGCCCCACGCGCCGGTGCGCGTGCGTGCCCCAGAAGGCGAGCGTCATCGCCAGCACGTCCGGCAGCCAGAGCACGCGCCCCGCCGGAATGAGCGCCAGCACCAACGCCACCAGCAGGCTGCCCCAGATAAAACCGCCCTTGGCCGGGCGCAGCAGTGCTTCCTGTCCGCTCATGGTTTGCTCCTTGCCGCTGCCACGCGCGAGGCGGCGCCCGGCGCGCGGCGTGCCTGCGGCGACACCGAC
>JAFRYL010000154.1 GCA_017437605.1 Ottowia sp.
CGAGCTGGCAGTTCAAACGCTTTGCCGATGCCAGCAGCAAGGCTTGGGGCACGCAGCAGTGGCGCGACAAGCTGTTTGCGGGCTTTACCAACAGCGCCAGCATGAACGGCGACAAGAGCATCACCATGCAGTACCTGGTGACGCTTGCCATGCAGCACGGCGGGCTGTGGGTGGGCATGGGCATCAAGGCCTCCAACACCAAGGCCGCGCAGCGCAGCGACATGAACTACGTGGGCGCGTTCACCGGGCTGCACACCACCACGCCTGCTGACGCCAGCGTGGACGAAGTGCCACAGGGCGACCTGGACACCGCCCGCGCCTTCGGGCAGCGCGTGGCGCAGGCGGCGGCGTTGCTGCGCGATGGGTGATTGGTGTATATGTTCGTCGCCGGCATAAGTTGCCGGCAATGAAATGCAATATATGTGAGTATGCCGCGTTTCATGCAAAAAAAAGCCTGCCATGCGGCAGGCTTTTTCGTGGGAGCAGCGCGGCTTACCTCGCGCCGATGGGCTGCGCACGCTCGGCGAGGAAGATTTCCACGCGGCGGTTCTGCGCGCGGCCGGCTGCCGTGGCGTTGCTCGCAATCGGCTGGCGCGAGCCGCGCCCTTCGGTGCGGATGGGTGCTGTAACGCCGCGCTGCACCAGATAGTCGCGCACGCTGTTGGCGCGCCTCAGCGACAGCGGGTCGTTGACCGCGTCCGTGCCTGTGTTGTCCGCATGGCCGACGATGTCGATTTCCAGCCCCGGCTGCTGGTTCATGCCATCGGCAAACTGGTTAAGAATGGGGCGCAGCTTCGCCTGAATGGCAGAGCTGTTGGTGGCGAACGAAATGTCGTTGGGGATGTTGAGCTGCAGCCGGTTGTCCGCCGTCTGCGACACCTGCACGCCCGTGCCCGCCGTGGCCTGCGCCATCTGCTGGCGCTTGCTTTCCATGTAGCGCGACCAGGCATAGCCGCCCACAGCGCCCACGCCCGCACCGATGGCGGCACCCTTGCCGTCGCCGGCTATCCCGCCGATTACAGCGCCCACGCCCGCGCCAATGGCCACATCGCGCTGCGTTTCCGTCAAGGCGCAGCCAGAGACCAGCACCGCCGCCGCCAGCATCGCCGCCAAAGGCGCACGAGCGCCCATCTGCATCGTATTCATGGGGAAAAACCTCCAGGTGGTTGAGAAAGAGCGCTGACTATACGCCCGCACTTCCGCCCTCCGGTGCCGCGCAGGTAAGCGAGTGTGAACTTGTGCAAGTGCGCCGTGCGCCTCACCTATACTCTGCGCCGCACTGCGGCCGAGGGCGCATCAGAGAGGAGAAAGCCGACTGTTCCGAGGGTTTCATGCACCCCCGCACGGTTCAAAAACGGCGCCTGCCCGGTGGTTCCCCAAGTCCTGAAATCCTGTTTTTCCGTATGCCCTATGAGTTTCTGATCGGCTGGCGTTACACGCGCGCTGGGCGCTCGAGCAGCCGCAATGGCTTCATTTCCTTCATTTCGGCGGCGTCGATGCTGGGCATTGCGCTGGGGGTGGCGACGCTCATCATCGTGTTGTCGGTGATGAACGGTTTCCAGAAAGAGGTCACGGGGCGCATGCTCAGCGTCATTTCCCACATTGAGGTGTTCAGTCAGGACGGCGGCGCGCTGGTGGACGCGCAGCGCACGGCGCAGCAGGCGCTGGCGCACCCCGAGGTGCGGGGCGCGGCGCCGTTTGTGGGCGCGCAGGCGCTGCTGGCGCGCGGCGATGCCATGCGCGGCGCGCTGGTGCGCGGCATTGACCCCGAGCAGGAACCCGCTGTGACAGACCTGACCGCAGAGCTGGCGCCCACGCTGCTGCCCGAATTGCGCGCGGGCGAGTTCAACGTGCTGCTGGGCAGCGATTTGGCGCGGCAGCTTGGCGCGGTGCCGGGCGACACGGTGACGCTGATGGCGCCAAGCGGCCAGATGACGCCCGCCGGCTCCATGCCGCGCATCAAGCAGATGCGGCTGGCGGGGGTGTTCGAGAGCGGGCACTATGAGTACGACTCCACGCTGGCGCTGCTGCACATTGAGGACGCCGAGCGCATCTACCGGCTTGAGGGGCCAAGCGGCGTGCGCTTGCGGCTGGCGGACATGTACCGCGCGCCGCAGGTGACAAAAGAGTTGGCGGCCAGCGTCACCGACCCGGTGCTGCTGCTGGACTGGACGCGGCAGAACCGCACCTGGTTTGCCGCCGTGCAGCTTGAAAAGCGCATGATGTTCATCATTCTCACGCTCATCGTGGCGGTGGCGGCCTTCAATCTGGTGAGCACGCTGGTGATGACGGTGCAGGACAAACGCGCCGACATCGCCATTCTGCGCACGCTGGGGGCGGGGAGCGGCTCCATTATGAAAATCTTTGTCGTGCAGGGCGCGTTGGTGGGCGTGGCGGGCACGCTGATGGGGCTGGCGCTGGGGCTGGCGGTGGCGTTCAATGTGGAGACGCTGGTGCCCGCGCTCGAACGCCTGCTGGGTATGAGCTTTTTGCCCAAGGACATTTACGTCATCAGCCAAGTGCCGAGCGACCCGCGCGCCGCCGACATCGTGCCGGTGACGCTCACGGCGCTGGCGCTGGCGTTTGTCGCCACGCTTTATCCAAGCTGGCGCGCCAGCCGCGTGAATCCGGCGCAGGCGCTGCGGTATGAGTAAGAAAGAACAGGCGGCATTGAAGCTATGAATACTGAAGAAAAAGATGCCGTGCCTGTGCTTGAGGCGCAGGCGCTGACCAAACGCTTTGCCGAAGGGCCGTTGAGCGTGGACGTGCTGCAAGGGGTGGATTTGTGCGTGCGCGCCGGGCAGACGCTGGCCATCGTGGGGCAGTCCGGCTCGGGCAAGAGCACGCTGCTGCACCTGCTGGGCGGCTTGGACGCGCCCACGGGCGGCAGCGTGCGCCTGATGGGGCACGATTTGGCGCAACTTTCTCAGGCGCAGCAGGGCGAGTTGAGGAACCGCCATCTCGGTTTTATCTACCAGTTCCACCACTTGCTGCCCGAGTTCACGGCGCAGGAAAACGCCGCCATGCCGCTGCTGATTCGCCGCACGCCGCGCGCCGAGGCGCTGGAGGCGGCCGCGCAGATGCTGGAGCGCGTCGGCTTGGCGCAGCGCTTGCAGCACCGCCCGGCGGAGCTTTCTGGCGGCGAGCGCCAGCGCGTGGCGATTGCGCGCGCGCTCGTCACGCGCCCGGCGTGCGTGCTCGCCGACGAGCCGACGGGCAACCTCGACCGCGCCAGTGCCGAGGCTGCCTTTGCCCTCATGCTCGAGTTGGTGAGCGGTGGCGGCGCCGCACTGGTGCTGGTCACGCACGACGAGGGGCTGGCGGCGCGCGGCCCGCC
>JAFRYL010000155.1 GCA_017437605.1 Ottowia sp.
ACGCCGCACGCGCGCGGCTGGAACGCCCTGCACCGCGCCTTGCGCTCGGGCAGGCGCTGCGCGGCGTGGCAAGCGCCTGCATTGACGTGAGCGATGGGCTGGCGGGCGACCTCGGCCACATCCTGCGCGCCAGCGGCGTGGGCGCGTGTCTGGACGCCGAGGCACTCGCCGCCAGCCTTGCCGCGCGCGATGCCTTGACGGAATGGCCAGAGCACTGCCCCAGCGCGCTGGAACTGGCACTGCGCGGCGGCGATGACTACGAACTCGCCTTCACCGCCCCGCCCGCCGCGCGGGACAAAGTGCTCGCCGCCGCAGCGCAGGCAGGCTGCGCCGTGCGCTGCATCGGCACGATTGAAGCCACCTCCGGCCTGCGCCTGCGCCACGCCGACGGGCGCACCGAGGAAATGCCCGCGCGCGCGTTTGAGCACTTCTGACAAAAAGGACATCCTCTCGCCCCTGCTGCGCTTCCTCAAGCCCGCAGCACCCCATGCCAGGTAACAGCGGCTGTGCGGGGCGTACGAATGTTGCCTTTTTTATATTTTTTACGCTGATTTGCTATCGTGGCGCACTAGCTACACTATGATGCGCGCATGTCGAAACACAGCAAAACCCTCCAGCACATCTTGAATGCGGCTACGCGCACGGTGCGTTATGCCGATGTCAAGGCCATGCTGGAGCACGCCGGTTTTGAGTTGCGGCAGGGCGGCGGTTCCGGCGTCAAGTTCTACCACCCTGGGCATCGGCGCTACCTCATGTTCCACAGCCCGCATCCGTCGCCGGAAATCAAGGGCGGCGCGCTGGTGGCGGTACGCGAGTTCTGCAAGGCACACAAGGAGCTTTTCAAATGAATGGATTTACATACAAGGGCTACACTGCCCGCGTCATTTTCAGCCCCGACGATGAAATGCTCACCGGCACCCTTGCCGGCATTGATGACTGCGTGATTTTTCAGGCAGCCAGTGTGCCGGAGCTCAAGCAGGAGTTCCGCGACGCCGTGGACGAATATCTGCGCGCCTGCGCCGAAGTCGGCAAGGCGCCTGACAAGCCTGCCAGCGGCAAGGTGTTTCTGCATATGGCGCCGCGCGTGCATGCAGCCATACGCGCCGCCGCAGACGCCGCCGGCCAAAGCCTGAGCAAGTGGGCGGAGGCGCTGTTCGCGCGCGAGTGTGGCGTAACGCCGTAAAGTATGGCGGTATACATTTGTCACCGGCTTCATAAGCCGGCGATGAGTGTATAGATGTGATGGGTATTTATTCCACCGTCACACTCTTGGCAAGGTTGCGCGGTTTGTCCACGTCGTTGCCGCGCGCCACGGCGGTGTGGTAGGCGAGCAGTTGCAGCGCGACGGCGTGCAGGATGGGGGAAAGCAGCCCGTAGTGCTCGGGCATGCGGATGGCGTGCAGACCATCTTCGCTGGCAATGTGCGTGTCGGCGTCGGCCAGCACGTAGAGCACGCCGCCACGGGCGCGCACTTCCTGCATGTTGCTTTTGAGTTTTTCCAGCAGTGCGTCGTTGGGCGCCACAGTCACGACGGGCATGGCGCTGGTGACGAGGGCGAGCGGCCCGTGTTTGAGTTCGCCGGCGGCGTAGGCTTCGGCGTGGATGTAGCTGATTTCTTTCAGTTTGAGCGCGCCTTCCTGCGCGATGGGGTAGTGCAGGCCGCGCCCCAGAAAGAGGGCGTGTTCCTTGCTGGCAAATTGCTCTGCCCAGCCGATGATTTGCGGCTCCAAGGCAAGCACGGCCTGCAGCGCGGCGGGCAGGTGGCGCATGGCGCGCAGTTGCGCAGCTTCCTGTTCGGGCGCAAGCCGCCCGCGCAGTTTGGCGAGGGTGAGGGCGAGCAGGAACAGGCCGGCAAGCTGCGTGGTGAATGCCTTGGTGCTGGCCACGCCAATTTCCGCGCCAGCGCGCGTGAGGTAGCGCAGGCGGCTTTCGCGCACCATGGCGCTGCTGGCAACGTTGCACACGGCAAGCTGCTGCTCCATGCCGAGCGTGCGCGCGTGGCGCAGGGCGGCGAGGGTGTCGGCGGTTTCCCCGCTCTGGCTGATGCCGACCACCAGCGTGCGCGCATCGGGCACGCTGGCGCGGTAGCGGTATTCGCTGGCGATTTCCACGCTGCAGGGCAGCGCGGCGAGCGCCTCTATCCACTCGCGCGCGACGCAGCCAGCGTAGTAGCTGGTGCCGCAGGCGAGGATGAGCACGCGGCTGGCGTTCTGCAGGATTTGCTGCGCCTCCGCCACGCCGCCTTCGCCGGCAAAGAGCGCGGCATCAGCCGCTTCCACACCTTCGAGCGTGTCGGCGATGGCGCGCGGCTGCTCAAAAATTTCTTTTTGCATGTAGTGCCGGTACGCGCCAAGCTGCACGCCCTGCTCGCCCACGGGCACGGGCTGGGCGGGGCGCTCGGCGGGCTGGCCGTCCGCCCCCAGCACCTGATGCGCGCCCAGCGTGAGTGAGGCCACGTCACCATCGCGCAAATAAATGGCCTCGCCGCACACGCCCGCGAGCGCCAGTGTGTCGCTGGCCAGAAACCGTGCGCCATCTGCGCCCAGCCCCAGCACAAGCGGCGAGCCAGCACGCGCCGCCACGAGGCGCTGCGGCTCGTCGCGGTGCATGACGGCAATCGCGTAGCTGCCGCGCAGCCGCTGCGCAGCGGCGTGTACGGCGGCGAGCAGGTCGCCGGTGTAGAGGCTGTCAATGAGGTGGACGATGACCTCGGTATCCGTCTGGCTGGCGAAGTGGTAGCCCGCCGCCAGCAACTCGGCGCGCAGCTCCTCGTGGTTTTCGATGATGCCGTTGTGCACCAGCGTCACGCGCCCTTCATCGTCGGCAGGCTGCGTGCCCGCGCCGTGCGGCCCCATGCTGAAGTGCGGGTGCGCGTTGCCCACCGCTGGCGCGCCGTGCGTGGCCCAGCGCGTGTGCGCGATGCCGCAGGTGCCCGCAAGCTGCGCTGCCGCGCACTGCGCCGCCAAGTCCGCCACGCGCGCAATGCCGCGCACGCGCCGCAGCACGCGCTGCCCCTGCACCGCCACACCGCACGAGTCGTAGCCACGGTATTCCAGCCGCTGCAGCCCTTCAATCAAAAAAGGGACGATGTCGCCCTGCGAAATGGCGCCGACGATGCCGCACATCTGCTCAATCTTCCTTGTTGTATCTGCGTAAAAAAGGGCGATGGTACGGCAGCCGCGCGCCTACACTGCGCCATTTTTCGCTTTTGCCTCATTGAGCCTCGGTGAAAAAAGCATTCCCCTCGCCCTCGCAGGCGCGCAGCGCCTGACAGAGGGAGAGGGTCAGGGTGAGGGTGCGCCGTGCTGCGCCAGCAGCACGGCGGGCAAGCGTCCACGCAGCAAGCCCCCTCACCCCTGCCCCTCTCCCCCTGCCGAGTGCTTCGCACACGCGGGGGAGAGGGAATACAGTTTTGCCTCGCTCACGGTGGTTTCACAAAACCCCTTTTACGCGCCATGTCCGTCGTCTTCAATTTCACCTTTGTGCCCTGGTTCCGCTCGGTCGCGCCCTACATCCACATGCATCGGGGCAAGACTTTCGTCGTCGGGTTGACGGGCGAAGCCATTGCCGCCGGCAAGCTGCCCGCCATCGTCACCGACCTGGCGCTCATTCAGAGCATGGGCGTGAAAATCGTGCTCGTGCACGGCTTTCGCACGCAGCTCAACGAACAACTGCAAGCCAAAGGCCACACGCCGCAGTATTTGCACGGCGTACGCATCACCGACGCCGTGGCGCTGGACTGCGCGCAGGAAGCCGCCGGGCAACTGCGCTTTGAAATTGAAGCGGCGTTTAGCCAGGCGCTGCCCAACACGCCCATGGCTGGCTCCACCGTGCGCGTGCTTTCGGGCAACTTCATCACCGCGCGACCCATGGGCGTGATTGACGGCGTGGACTTCCGGCACACCGGCGTGGTGCGCAAGGTGGACGTGGGCGGCATCACGCGCGCGCTGGACTCCGGCGCGCTCGTGCTCATCTCGCCCTTTGGTTTCTCGCCCACAGGCGAAGCCTTCAACCTGTCGATGGAAGAAACCGCCACCTCGGTGGCGCGCAGCCTGCAGGCCGACAAACTCATCTTCCTCACGGAAACCCCCGGCCTGCGCCGCCAGCCCGACGCGCCTGAGAGCGCCGACAACCCCATCATCACCGAACTGCCGCTCAACGAAGCGCGCCGCATGCTGCAGGAGCTGCCCGCGCCCGAAGGCCCGCTGGACCGTGCCTTCTACCTGCGCCACTGCGTCACCGCGTGCGAGCACGGCGTGGAGCGCAGCCACATCCTGCCCTTTGCCGTCGATGGCTCTATCCTGCTGGAAATCTACGTGCACGACGGCATCGGCACCATGGTCGTCGATGAACAGCTTGAAAACCTGCGCGAAGCCACCGCCGACGACGTGGCCGGCATCCTGCGCCTGATAGAACCGTTCGAGAAAGACGGCACCCTCGTCAAACGCAGCCGCAACGACATCGAGCGCGACATCGGCAACTACTCCATCGTGGAGCACGACGGCGTCATCTTCGCCTGCGCCGCGCTCTTTCCCTACCCCGAAGCCAAAACCGGCGAAATGGCCGCCGTCACCGTCTCCCCGAACAGCCAGGACCAGGGCGACGGCGAAAAGCTGCTGCGCCGCATCGAACAGCGCGCCAAGGAGCGCGGGCTGGAAAGCATCTTTGTGCTCACCACCCGCACCATGCACTGGTTCCTCAAACGCGGCTTCGAGCAGGTTGACCCCGACTGGCTGCCCGAAGCGCGCAAAAAGAAATACAACTGGGACCGCAAGAGCCTGGTGTTTGTGAAAAAGCTCTGAACAGAGGCATACCCGTTGAAGTTGTATGTGATTGCCGGCTTATCTTGCCGGCGACGAACACATACCATTGATTTTGCACACAAAAAAAACCTGCGCTTTGTGGCGCAGGCTTCCCCGGACAGGGCGCTCAAAAAACACGCCCCGTTTCATTTTTTCATCTTCAATATCCAGACAACCAGCTTCTTGGCTTCTTCGTCGTTCACCAAGGTGCTCGCGGGCATTTCCAGGCTAACCCCCAGGTTGTCTTTCCAGGCGCCTTTGCTGCCATTGCGAATGCTCCCCATCAGCCTGACGATGTCATCAGCGGAATATTCATACTTGGCAGCAATGTCCTTGTATGCGGGGCCGTAGACCGTCTCTTCAACCGCGTGGCACGACAGGCAACTCTTGGCTTCGGCCAAGGCTGCCCCGTCCAGACTCGCCTGGGTCGGTGCAGGGATTGGGACTCCCCCCCCTGCAGGGCTGGGGCTGGGGCTGGGATTAGTGCTAGTGCCAGCACTGGGACTGGAGCTGGAACCGCCCCCGCGCTGCTCACGAAGCGCCCGCATTTGCTCTGCAATGGAGCCTTGCGCCAAGGCAGAGCCGGTGACGCAAACAGCAAACAAAGCAGTCAGGGCAATTGCGAAAGGTCTCATCACTTCCTCCGTTTCCTGGATGTCCGCGTTCCACCACTGGCAGGCCTCGCAAGCAACGCGGCAATTTGTGCCACCAAGGGCGCCCGTTGGGGCGCCCTGTTCGCGTCAAGGCGTGAAACTCACGCCGTCGTCAGCACTAAACGGCTGCAAGGCCGAGCGCGCCGACCATCCAAAAGCCCACGCAGCCAACCACGGCCATCACGAGCAGACCAAGCACGCAGTAGCCCATGATGTCCCGGGCGCCCAGGCCGGCAATACCAAGCGCCGGCAGCGCCCAGAACGGCTGAACCATGTTGGTCCACTGGTCGCCCCAGGCAATTGCCATGGCAGTCACGGACGGCTTGACGCCAAGCTCCAGCCCAGCCGGCATCATGATGGGACCCTGCACCGCCCACTGCGCGCCACCAGAGGGCACGAAGAAGTTGACGACGCCCGCCGACAGGAAAGTCCACAGCGGGAACGTGGCCGCCGTTGAAATTTCAGCGAAGAAGAGGGAAATCACCGCCGCAAGGGAAACGCCCGTGTCACCGCCGGCAAAGAGCATCATCGCCTGAATGCCCGCATAGAAGGGGAACTGCAGGATGATGCCCGATGCGTTCGCCGCCGCGTCCGCGATGGCGTGCGCGTAGCGCACCGGTGAGCCGTAGAGGAACAACCCCAGCATCAGGAAGAGGAAGTTGACGGTGTTCAGGTCCAGCGCATTCATGCCCCGTCCCCAGGTCACGCCGTTGACCTTGATTTTCAGGAAGAAGAGCACAAAGAGCGCCACAAAACCGGCCATGCCGATAATCAGGGCGAAGAACGAGCTGTCTTCAATCTTTTCCGCAGGCGTCACCGGCTTCTGGTACCGGCGCACTGCGTCCTGCAGGCGCTTCGGGTTCGCCACGAGCGTGTCTTTCGCCTCCGGGTGCGACATGCCAAAAACCAGAGTGGCCAGGACAACGAACACGATGAGCATGATGATGTTCCACGACGTCAGGATAGTCTCGCCGGTACCAATCAACTGCGTCACCGCGCCGCCGGTGTTCGCCATGCCTTTTTCCGGGTGCAGGTTTGAGGCCGCATTCAGCGACAGCGGAATGGAGCCGGAAAGCCCGCCGTGCCAGACCGCAAAACCGGTATACGCCGCAGCAATCAGCATGGGGTAGTCAACATTCTTTATCCTGCGTGCCACCGCGCGGCCAAACAAGGCGCCGACGATGAGACCGAACCCCCAGTTGATGAAGCAAGTCACCGCACTGACAACAAGCGTGAGCATGACGCCCTGTGCAGGCGTCTTGGCAAAGCTCGCAATCCACTCAATCAGCCCCCTGACAATCGGAGCCTTCGCCAGCGCCGTGCCAAGCACACAAACCAAGGCCATCTGCATGGCGAACGCCAGCAGACCCCACATACCGCTGCTCCATGCCATCGCCATCTGCAGGGGGCTTGCCCCTGCCGCCTTCATCGCGGCCAAGAAGACGACGATAGTCAGGATAATCACGAAAATGAATGCGTCAGGCAGGAAGCGCCTCATAAACCTGACGCACGCTTGGGTGAATGCCTTCATGCGAATCTCCTAGAGTTGTTGTCCAGCAGCCTCGCACTATACGCCTTTCACGTGAAGGACTGCACGCACAAGCCGCTACTGACAACACATCAAGCCGGCGCGTCAGCCGTCAGAAAGTCTCCGGGGCCACCGCTGCGCTCGCGACAAGCGGGAAGAAAAAGAGGAACAACGGTGGGCACGCATCAGATACCTTTGAACGCTGCGCTTCATCGCCGGCATTTGTTGCCGGCAATGAGTATATACCCTATTGATTTGGTGCAAAACACACAAAAAAGAAGCCCGCGCCTTCATTGAAGAGTGCAGGCTTCCGTGCCCGGGCAGTCAAAAGACCGAGGCTACTTCATTTTCAGTATCCAAGTGGCGAGTTTTCTGGCGTCGTCTTCACTCAACCTTGTGTTCGGCATCATGGGGATGGTGCCCCAGACGCCCTTGCTGCCTTTCCTGATGCTGTTTACCAGCCTGTCAACATCCTCGGCAGCGTACTTTGCCGCGACGTCCTTGTAGGCCGGACCAACCAGCTTGCTGGCAACCGCATGGCACGCCAGACAGTTTTTGGACTTGGCCAGGCTTTCACTGGCCACGGTGGTGCTGCCCGCGCAGAGCGCCGCCAATGCAGCAACGACTATTGCAAAGCGTTTCATCTCGTTCCTCTCTGTAAGATGTTCCTAGGCGCATCATCGCCGCAGTTGCTGCGGCTGACAAGCCCTCGCACGGAATCTACGCCCCTCCTGCGGCGCGCAAGATACAAAAAAGCCCGCGCTCTGCGAGCGCGGGCTTCCCGCTCGACAGCCCAAAGAGGTGAATTACTTCAGGCTCAGTATCCAGGTGACCAACTGCTTGGCCTCTTCCGGAGTCACCTTGTTCGGTGTCATGGGGATGGCACCCCAGACGCCTTTGCCGCCTTTCTGGACTTTTTCAGCCAGCTTGTCCACATCCGCAGCGGTGTACTTGGCGGCCACTTCCTTGTAGGAGGGGCCAATCAGCTTTCCGTCTATCTTGTGGCAGGCTACGCAGCCTTTGGCTTTCATCATGGCTTCGTCGGCCATGGCAGGAGTGCTGGCGACGCAGACGGCGGCCAACACACTAAGGGTCATTGCGAGACGTTTCATCACTTTCCTCTGTTCGTGGGTGGTTGATTGGGCTACAGTCACTGTAACGGCACCCCGGTTAGACTGTTGACCTGACGTGCTTTGAAAATTTGCCCTTCATCAAGGAACCGTGACATGTATCTCCTCGTTCTTGCCGTGATTTTGCTGCTCATGAAGTGGCAACAAATTGGCCCCGTGGCCGAGTGGCCCTGGAAAGTGATTGCCGCCCCGTTCATCCTGACTTTCCTCTGGTGGGAATGGGCCGACTGGTCGGGCTACACCAAGCGCCGCGCCATGAGAGAGGAAGAGCAGCGCGCCAAAGACCGGCGCCAAAAGCAGCGTGACGCCCTCTCCAACGCCGCCCAGGCACGCCGCCGCTAAGCCGCCGCGCGCAGCCCTTTTCCCCTTCCCATCCAGCGGCCCGCAGCACACGCTGCGCGCCGCTGTTGCTGTTTCCTGAACCCTGAAAAGAACGCACCATGCCCACGTACCGCTCCCGCACCTCCACCACTGGCCGCAACATGGCAGGCGCGCGCGCCCTCTGGCGCGCCACCGGCATGAAGGATGAGGACTTTTCCAAACCCATCATCGCCGTCGTCAACAGCTTCACGCAGTTCGTCCCCGGGCACGTTCACTTGAAAGACGTGGGACAGCTCGTGGCGCGCGAAATTGAGGCCGCTGGCGGCGTTGCCAAGGAATTCGGCACCATCGCCGTGGACGACGGCATCGCCATGGGGCACGACGGCATGCTCTATTCCCTGCCCAGCCGCGACCTCATCGCCGACAGCGTGGAATACATGGCCAACGCGCACTGCGCCGACGCGCTTGTGTGCATCAGCAACTGCGACAAAGTCACCCCCGGCATGCTCATGGCGGCCATGCGGCTGAACATTCCCGCCATCTTCGTTTCCGGCGGGCCGATGGAGGCGGGTCGCGGCGTGCTGCCAAGCCTTGCCACGCGCGAAGTGGCGATGCGCAAGATTGACTTGATTGATGCCATGGTCATGGCCGCCGACGCTGGCGTGGACGACGCGCAGCTTGACACCGCCGAGCATTGCGCCTGCCCCACCTGCGGCTCGTGCTCGGGCATGTTCACCGCCAACTCCATGAACTGCCTCACCGAGGCGCTCGGTCTCTCCCTGCCCGGCAACGGCACGCTCGTGGCCACGCACGCTGACCGCAAGGGGCTGTTCCAGCGCGCCGGGCGCCTCATCGTGGACATGGCGCGCCGCTACTACGAAGGCGGCGACGAGCGCGTGCTGCCGCGCTCCGTGGGCAAAGATGCGTTTGAAAACGCCATGATGCTGGACATTGCGATGGGCGGCTCCACCAACACCATCCTGCACCTGCTCGCCGTGGCGCAGGAAGCGGGCATCAACTTCACGATGGACGACATTGACCGCCTCTCGCACCTCGTGCCGCAGCTGTGCAAAGTCGCGCCCAACACCGAGAAGTTCCATGTGGAAGACGTACACCGCGCTGGCGGCGTCATGGGCATCTTGGGCGAGCTTGCGCGCGCTGGCCGCCTGCACCTTGGCGCCCCCACCGTTCACGCCCCCACCCTAGGCGACGCGCTGGAAAAGTGGGACGTGCAGCGCCAGCCCAGCGCCGAGGTGCAGGAGTTCTACCGCGCCGCCCCCGGCGGGCAGCGCACCACAGAAGCCTTCGGGCAAGCCGAACGCTGGCCAGACCTTGACACCGACCGCGCCACCGGCTGCATTCGCGACATGGAACATGCGTATTCCACTGAGGGCGGACTCGCCGTCCTGCGCGGCAACATCGCGCAAGATGGCTGCGTCGTCAAAACCGCTGGCGTGGACGACAAACTTCTCGTCTTTGAGGGCAACGCCCACATCACCGAAAGCCAGGAAGAAGCCGTCGAACATATCCTCGGCGACCAAGTCAAGGCTGGCGACGTCGTCATCGTGCGCTACGAAGGTCCCAAAGGCGGCCCCGGCATGCAGGAAATGCTCTACCCCACCAGCTACATCAAGAGCAAAGGTTTGGGCAAAGCCTGCGCCCTGCTCACCGACGGGCGCTTCTCCGGCGGCACATCGGGATTGAGCATCGGCCACTGCTCACCCGAAGCCGCCTCCGGCGGCGCCATCGGCCTCGTGCGCAATGGCGACCGCATTCGCATTGACATTCCCGCGCGCCGCATTGACGTGCTCGTGAGCGACGAAGAACTCGCCCGCCGCCGCGCCGAACAGGACAAAAAAGGCTGGAAACCCGCCAACCCGCGCCCGCGCCAAGTCTCCGCCGCGCTCAAAACCTACGCCATGCTCGCCACCTCCGCCGACAAGGGGGCCGTGCGCGACCTCTCGCGGCTGGAATAAGCGCCACACACACAAAAGCGCCCATGAAGGGCGCTTTTTTTATGCGGGAAACCGCATACTTCCAATATCAACACCACATCGCCGGCTTTATAAGCCGGCGACCAAATCATACTCGTCGTTTCTGCGTTCAGTCTATGGACTTGAAGCGCACGCGCTTGGGGCGTGCGCCTTCTTCGCCGAGGCGCTTGACCTTGTCGGCTTCGTATTCCTGATAGTTGCCGTCAAAAAACACCCAGTGGCTGTCGCCTTCGGCGGCGAGGATGTGGGTGCAGATGCGGTCGAGGAACCAGCGGTCGTGGCTGATGACCATGACGCTGCCAGCAAATTCCAGCAGCGCGTCTTCCAGCGCACGCAGCGTTTCCACGTCCAGGTCGTTGCCGGGTTCGTCGAGCAGCAGCACGTTGCCGCCCTGCATCAGCGTTTTGGCAAGGTGCAGCCGCCCGCGTTCGCCGCCCGAAAGCAGCCCGACTTTCTTTTGCTGGTCCTGGCCGTTGAAGTTGAAGCGCCCGCAGTAGGCGCGGCTTGGCATCTGGAAGCGCCCGACGGTGATGATGTCCAGCCCGCCCGATATTTCTTCCCACACGGTTTTGTCGCCGTCCAGCCCCTCGCGCCCCTGGCCGACGACGGCCATTTTCACGGTTTTGCCGAGCAACACTTGCCCGCTGTCGGGCTGTTCGCTGCCAGCGATGAGTTTGAACAGCGTGGATTTGCCCGCGCCGTTCGGCCCGATGATGCCGACGATGGCGCCCTGCGGCACCTTGAAGCTCAAATTGTCAATGAGCACGCGCCCGTCAAAACTCTTGCTCACGCCCTGAAACTCAATCACTTCACTGCCGAGGCGCTCGGCCACGGGAATGAAGATTTCCTGCGTTTCGTTGCGCTTTTGATATTCGTAGTCGCTCAATTCCTCAAACCGCGCGAGGCGCGCCTTGCTCTTGCTGCGCCGCCCCTTGGGGTTTTGCCGCGCCCATTCCAGCTCGCGCTCCATCGCCTTGGCGCGCGCGCTTTCGGCTTTTTGTTCCAGTTTCAGGCGCGCGTCTTTCTGCTCCAGCCAGCCGGAATAATTGCCCTTGTAGGGAATGCCGTGCCCACGGTCAAGCTCCAGTATCCACTCCGCCACATGGTCAAGAAAATAGCGGTCGTGCGTCACAGCCACGACGGTGCCGGGAAAACGCTGCAGGAATATCTCCAGCCACTGCACGCTTTCGGCGTCCAGATGGTTGGTCGGCTCGTCGAGCAGCAGCATGTCGGGGCGCGAGAGCAGCAGGCGGCAGAGCGCCACGCGGCGCTTTTCGCCGCCCGAAAGGTTCTTGATTTCCGCGTCCCACGGCGGCAGGCGCAGCGCATCGGCAGCAATTTCTAGCTGGTGCTCGCCCTCGTTGCCTGACGCGGTAATGAGCGCCTCCAGCCGCGCCTGTTCTTCACTCAGCGCATCAAAATCCGCGTCCGGCTCGGCGTAGGCGGCGTAGATTTCTTCCAGCCGCGCGCGTGCGGCGTGGATTTCTTTCATGGCTTCTTCCACCGCCTGCCGCACCGTGTGCGTGGCGTCAAGCTGCGGCTCCTGCGGCAAATAGCCAATATCCAGCCCGGGCATGGGCGTGGCTTCGCCCTCTATTTCCTTGTCCAGCCCAGCCATGATTTTCAGCAGCGTGGATTTGCCGGAGCCATTCAAACCCAGCACGCCGATTTTGGCGCCCGGAAAAAAACTCAGCGAAATATCTTTCAAAATCGCACGGCGCGGCGGCACGATGCGGCTGACGCGGTTCATGGTGAATACGTATTGGGCCATTCTTCGTCCTCACTTCGGGGGCAATGCGCGCCGCCAGCGCCACGCGCGGCGGGCAAAGTGCGCGATTATCGGCGCTTCGTGAAGGCGCGCGCGCCGTCCGTGCCATAATCCGCGCCGTCCGGCAGCCCGCCAGTTCAGCCGCCGGACGGGGCGCCGCCTCCCGGCGCCCCTCGCTTTTCATGCAACCCTGCCCTGCGGCCTCGAACAACTGGTCGGCTCCGCGCCGGAAAGAGGCCAACGGCGCGCCGCGCCCTGCAACGCTTTTTTCGGGCGCTCCAACCCATGACATTTGAAGAATTGCAACTGGCGCCCGCCATTCTTGAGGCCGTGCGCGAACAAGGCTACAGCGCCCCCACTCCGATTCAGCAGCAGGCCATTCCGCTCGTGCTTGACGGCTGCGACCTGCTCGCCGGCGCGCAAACCGGCACGGGCAAAACCGCCTCTTTCATGCTGCCCATGCTGCAGCTGCTCTCGCAGCGCGAAGCCAAACGCCCCGGCGCCATACGCGCGCTGGTGCTCGCCCCCACGCGCGAGCTGGCCGCGCAGGTGCAGGAATCGGCGCAGAACTACGGCCGCCACCTGCAGCTCACCTCCGCCGTCATCTTCGGCGGCGTGGGCATGGCGCCGCAGATTGAGCGCGTGCAGGCGGGCGTGGACATCCTCGTCGCCACCCCCGGGCGGCTGCTCGACCTCGTCGGGCAGGGACACATTGACCTGTCCGCCATAGAAATCCTCGTGCTTGACGAAGCCGACCGCATGCTCGACATGGGCTTCATTCACGACGTGAAAAAAGTGCTCGCCCTCCTGCCCTCCGAGCGCCAGAGCCTGCTTTTTTCCGCCACCTTCACTGACGACATTCGGCGCCTTGCCTCCGGCATGTTGCACTCGCCGCAGAGCGTGCAAGTCGCCCCGCCCAACACCACCGTGGAGCGCATCGCGCAAGTCATCTACCCCGTGGGCAGAAAGCGCAAGAAAGAAGCCCTCGTGCACCTCATCGTCGAGCAGGGCTGGAACCAGGTACTCGTCTTCACGCGCACCAAATTCGGCGCCAACCGCGTCGCTGACTACCTTGTCGAACACGGCATCAGCGCCATGGCGCTGCACGGCAACAAAAGCCAGACCGCGCGCACGCAGGCGCTCACTGACTTCAAGAGCGGCGGCCTCGTCGCCCTCGTCGCCACCGACATCGCCGCGCGCGGCATCGACATCAGCGACCTGCCCCACGTCGTCAACTTTGACATTCCCAACGTCCCCGAAGACTACGTGCACCGCATCGGCCGCACCGGGCGCGCTGGCGCCAGCGGCCAGGCCGTGAGCCTTGTCTGCATGGACGAAGAAGGCTTCATGCACGCCATCGAGCAATTCACCGCGCAGCAAATCCCCGTGCAGCCGCTCGAAGGCTTCGGCCCCGAAGAAGGCGAAAAAGCCGAACCCATCGCCATGGGGCGGCAAACCCTCTGGGGCGGCCTTGGCAAACCGCCCAGCCGCGAAGTCATGCAGGCCGCCGCCCGCGCCGCGCGGCAGGAAATGATGGAGCGCATTCGGGAGAGCCGCGCCGCGCGCCGCGGCAAAAAAGGCGCCCCGCGCCCACTGCAGCAAGACGGCGAAAACAAGGACACCCGAGAAAACGCTGGCGAGCGCAGCGAACGCAGCGACAGCAACCACACCCCCAACCGCGCCAACCCGCGCAACCGGCGTGGCAACCGCAACAAGCAGCGCGGCGGCAACGGCTACGGCGCGCAAGGCGGCAACAACCGCCGCCCGCAGCAGCACGGGCAACAGCCGCGCCGCCAGCCCCTGCCCGACACGCGCGACTTCGGCTTTGACCGCGAAGACGACGACCGCGAACCCGACCGCCTGCCGCGCCACATCAACCCGCTGCAAACCAGCCTGCCCACGCGCCGCAGCAGCGCCCCGCGCGGCCCCAGCCACGGCGCCCCCGGCCAGCCCGACCCCATGCGCACCAGCATCGACATCATGAGCGGCGGCGGCGCACGCAAGCGCAGCGGGCGGCGCAGATAACGATGGGTATCACACCATCGCCGGCAACATAAGCCGGTGATGCCACACAAAACAAAAGGGTATTTGTTGCACAACAAATACCCTTTTTCTTTACCATTCATCGCCGGCTTATAAAGCCGGCGATGCCATATATACCATTCGATTTATCCCAGAGAAATCATTTCAAGCTGGTCAATGGGGCGGTTGAGGAAGCGCTCGCCAATGGCGCGGAAGCGCAGCGGGATGTCGGAGACGAAGAAGCGGTAGTCGGGCGCTGTGCTTTGCGGGTTGAGCAAGTCGCGCTCGGCAAGCGCCTGGGCGACGGCTTCTGCCGTGGTGGTGGAGGAATCAACGAGGGCGATGCCGGGCGCTTCTTCGGCCAGCAGCGGCTTGATGAGCGGGTAGTGCGTGCAGCCGAGGATGAGGGTGTCGATGTTTTCAGCCAGCAGCGGCGGCAGGTATTCGCGCAGGGTGAGGCGCGTGACGGGGTGGTCCAGCCAGCCTTCTTCAATGAGGGGCACGAGCAGCGGGCACGCCTGCGAGATGACGCGGCAGCCCTCCCGCCGCGCGGCCACGGCGCGCGCGTAGGCGTTGCTGTTGACGGTGGTGACCGTGGCCATGACGCCGATGTGCCCGCTGCGCGTGGCAGCGACTGCGGCGTCAGCGCCCGCGCCTATCACGTCGAGCACGGGCAGCGCGCCAGCCAGGGCGCGCACTTTTGCGCCCGCCACTGCCGCGATGGTGTTGCAGGCAATGACGAGCAGCTTGACGTTTTGCTCGAGCAGGAATTGCGTGATTTGCGCGCTGAACTGCTCAATGGTGCCGCGCGATTTGGTGCCGTAAGGCACGCGGGCGGTGTCGCCGAAGTAGACGATGTTCTCGCAGGGCAGCCGCTCGCTCAAAGCGCGCACGACGGTGAGGCCGCCGACGCCGCTGTCAAACACGCCTATTGCCTTCTGTGCTTCGTTCATGGGTTTTTCTCCTGCGCTGCGCACGCGCCCCGCCCACTCACTGCCCCTCAAACGCGAGCAAGGTGTGCAGCGGCAGGCCGGCGGCGCGCAGGCGTGCGGAGCCGCCGAGTTCGGGCAGGTCCATGACGGCCACGCCTTCCACGGGTTGCGCGCCCAGGCGCTGCAGCAGCTGCCAGCCAGCCATCATGGTGCCGCCGGTGGCGATGAGGTCATCGACGAGGAGCACGCGCTGCCCGGGTTGCACGGAGCCTTCGCGCAGCTCCACGCAGGCGCTGCCGTATTCCAGGTCGTAGCTTTCGCTGATGACGGGCGGGGGCAGCTTGCCTTTTTTGCGGATAACGACCAGCCCAAGACCGAGCGCATACGCCAGCGCGCTGCCGAGCAGAAAGCCGCGCGCATCAAGCACGGCGATGGCGTCGGGGCGCAGCGCGTCGGCGGCGTAGCGGTGCGCCAGCGTGTCGATGAGCAGGCGGAAGGCTTGCGCGTCCTGCAGCAGCGGCGTGATGTCGCGGAAGCACACGCCGGGCGCGGGCCAGTCCTGCACGCTGCGGATGCGTGCGCGCAGGGCGGCAAGCGCCGCCGGGTCGTCGGGAGAAGTGGGGAGTGCGGTCTGGTTCATGGTGCGAGATTGTGCGCCGTGCGGCGGAAGCAGTGCGGAAAATTTCTGGAAAATGACAGGGTATCTATTTCTTGCCGCCTACATGAGCCGGCGATGTTGTGTATTTGCTTTGAGTATTCGGTGTTTACTGGCGTTTTTGCTGCTGTTGTGGCTTTGATGGCTGCGGTTTGGCGGGCGCTTTGCGCGTGCTGGCGCCGGCTTTGCGCAGCATGTCCACGATGTCTTTGTGCCCGGCTTTTTGCGCCAGCGCGAGGGCGGTGTTGCCCCTCTTGTCGGCGGTGTCAAGGTGGGCGCCGACAGCGATGAGGCGGCGCACCCGGTCGGCGTCGCCGCTGGCGGCGGCGCGCATGAGGCGGGTTTGGCCGTTGGCGTCGCGCTCGTTGATGTCGATGGCGTGCAGGAGGTCGCCGACGTTGCCTTGCACAGCGCGCACGGGGGCGGGCTGCGGGCGGTCAAAGACGCCCATGCTGTAGAGCAACGCGCCTGCGGCGGCGAACAGTAGCGCGCTGGCGGCGGTGAACTGTATGGCGCGGCGGCGGCTGCTGAAAACGGCTGTGGGCGGCAGGGGCGGAGGCGGGTCGTCGCCTTCGCCAGTGACGGCGTGCAGAATGTTGACAACATTGGTGTGCCCGCGCGCCTGCGCAAGCATGAAGGCGGTGACGCCGTTTTTGTGGCTGGCGTGGGCATCGGCGCCGGCATACAGCAGCAGCCGCACGGCGCCGACGTGCCCGCCAAGCGCGGCCCACATGAGGGCGGTGCGCCCGCTCATATCGGTGGCGTTGACGTTGGCGCCGGCGTCAATGAGGCGCTGCACGCTATCGGCGTCGCCCGCTTCGGCGGCGCGCATGAGGGCGGTTTTGCCGATGTTGGCCACGGCGCCGGGGTGTTCGCCCTTGCCTTTGCCGCGCCGCTCGCCGAAGGCGGATTCAAATTCGCCGATGCGCTGCTGCAGGGCAGCATCACTGACGCCCGCGCCCGCAGGGGCGCTGGCTGGCGCGTCGTTGATGTCCATGTCTTCCCACTGCACCGCCTGGCCGGGCGTGCCGCCCGTGGACACCATGCCGCTTGCCGACGACATGCCGCTGCCCGATGCCATGCCGCTGGCGGGCGGCAGACCCTCCGGCAGAAAGCCGCTGCTGTACCAGTGCGGGCGCTTGCTGTCAGAGGCGTCTGTGTCGTGCATGGGAAATGACCTTGTGTGCGTGTGGGTGCCGAATCTTAATTGCGCAGCGCCGCAGCGTGCCACGCTTTTGTATACCCATATTCTCCACGTTTTTTTGCCGGCTTGATAAGCCGGCGTTTCATGTATACCTTCGGCTCTTTGCCATGTGTGCAGCGCCGCCGCAGTGCATAGAATGCGCGCCCATGACTGCTCCCGACACTTCCCGCGCATTGCAACTGGCCAGCGCCACGCTCGATATTGAGGCGCAGGCTGTGCTCGCCCTCAAACACCGCCTTGGTGCGGACTTTGCGCGCGCCGTGCGGCTTGTGCTCGCCGCCGGCGGCCATGTGGCGGTGATGGGCATGGGCAAGAGCGGGCATGTGGGGCGCAAGCTGGCGGCCACACTCGCCTCCACGGGCACGCCCGCCATCTTCGTGCATCCGGCCGAAGCCAGCCACGGCGACCTAGGGATGATTCGCCCGCAGGACGTGGTGCTGGCGATTTCCAACAGCGGCGAGAGCGAGGAAATCACGCGCCTGCTGCCGCTCATCAAGCGCCTTGGCACGCCGCTCATCGGCATGACGGGGCGCGCGGACTCCACGCTGGGGCGCTGCGCCGACGTGCTGCTGGATGCTTCCGTGGAGCGCGAAGCCTGCCCGCTCAACCTCGCCCCCACCGCCAGCACCACGGCGCAGATGGCGCTGGGCGATGCGCTCGCCGTCGCGCTGCTGGACGCGCGCGGCTTCAAGGCCGAGGACTTTGCGCGCTCGCACCCCGGCGGCGCGCTGGGTCGCCGGCTGCTGATGCGCGTGCAGGATTTGATGCGCAGCGGCGACGAGGTGCCGCGCGTGCCGCCCGACGCCACATTGAGCGAACTCATGCGCGAGATGACGCACAAGGGGCTGGGGGCGTCTGCCATCGCCGATGCGGACGGGCGCGTGCTCGGCATCTTCACCGACGGCGACCTGCGCCGCCTCGTGGAAACGGGGCGCGACCTGCGAGCGCTCACCGCGCGCGAAGTCATGCACCCGAATCCGCACTGCATCGCGCAGGAGGCGCTTGCCGCAGAAGCCGCCGCACTCATGGAGCAGCGCCGCGTCACCGTGCTGCTGGCCACCGATGCGCAAGGCCAGCTCGTGGGCGCGCTCAACAGCAACGACCTCATGCGCGCCAAAGTCATTTGAGAAACGCCATGCCACTGCCCGACGCCCCCGCCCTCAGCTTCCCGCCCGAACTGCTGCTCGCCGCGCAGGACATCCGCCTGCTGCTGCTGGACGTGGATGGCGTGCTCACCGACGGCAGCCTGCTCTACGGCGCGGAGGGCGAGGCGCTCAAACCCTTCAACTCCATGGACGGCTACGGGCTGAAACAGCTCGCGCGCGCCGGCATCACGCTCGCCGTCATCACCGGGCGCGACAGCCCCGCGCTGCGCCGCCGCGTGGCTGACCTCGGCATCACCCACGTCAGCTACGGCTGCGCCGACAAACTCGCCGCCGCCCGCGACCTGCTCGCGCAGCTTGGGTTTGACTGGGCACAGGTCGCCGCCGTGGGCGACGACTG
>JAFRYL010000156.1 GCA_017437605.1 Ottowia sp.
ACCAGCGCCAAGGGCAGCGGGAAAAACAGCTATTCATTCCGCATGCCAACGAGTTACGGCCCGCGCCTGAAAGAAGCGGGATACGATTTTCTGAGCATGGCGAATAACCACGCGCGCGATTTTGGCGAGGAGGGCATCGTTTCCACAGAGCGCGTGCTGGAGCGCGAAGGCATCAAATACGCTGGCGTGCAGGGGCGCACAGAATCCGTGGTGCTGGAAAAGGGCGGCGTGCGCTATGGCATTGCGGCATTCGGGCACAATTCCTACACGGTGAAGCACACCGACATGGAAAAAGCGCGCGCCATCGTGCGCGATTTGCGCGCAAAATCCGACATCGTGATTATCTCCATGCACGGAGGCGCCGAAGGGCGCGACAAGCGCCACTTGCCGCACGGCGCGGAAACCTTCCTTGGCGAAAACAGGGGTGATTTGCGCGCCTTCGCGCACATGTGCATTGACAATGGCGCCGACGTGATTTACGGCCACGGCCCGCATGTGGTGCGCGCCGTGGAAGTGTATAAAGACCGCTTCATTGCTTACAGTCTGGGCAATTTCGCCACGCCGTACGGCATGAATCTGACGGGCGTGACCGGCTATGCGCCGCTGATTAATATCGTCATCGCCCGCGACGGGCGCTTTTTGAGCGGCAAAATCCACTCGCATATCCAGTACCGGGGCGAAGGTCCGCGCACCGACCCGCAGCATCTGGCGGCCAAGGAAATCAAGGCGCTGACCGAAAGCGATATTGAAAACCCCACTATCACCATAGATGGCGAGGGCAATATCAGCCGCAAGTAAACGGCGGCAGACAATACCCATGCCATGAGTTCTTCATCGCCGGCTTGTTGTGCCGGCGATGATGAGATACACATGGCAATGTGAAATACTGTCGGAATGTATTGATTGCTTGCCGGCTTATGAAGCCGGCAACCGCATGTTGTTCTGATGGGTATTGTTATTGCAGCGACGCTTCGCCACCGTGCTGGTGCAGCCGCGCGTAGAGGCCGCCAGCGGCGAGCAGGGCGGCGTGCGTGCCTTGCTCGACGATGCGTCCGCGCTCCATGACGCAGATGCGGTCGGCGTGCTCGATGGTGGAGAGGCGGTGCGCGATGAGCAGCGTGGTGCGTCCGCGCATGGCGTGTTCGATGGCGCGCTGCACGAGGCGTTCGCTTTCGGTATCCAGCGCGCTGGTGGCTTCGTCAAGCAGCAACACGGGGGCGTCTTTGTAGAGAGCGCGGGCGATGGCAAGCCGCTGTCGCTGCCCGCCAGAAAGCTGCGCGGCGTTGTGGCCGAGCACGGTGTCCATGCCCTGCGGCAGGGTGGCGATGTGTTCGGCCAGGTTCGCATCGCGCAGGCATTGCTGCACGCGCTCGCGGTCAATGTCGCTTGCGCCAAGGGCGACGTTGGCGGCCACCGTGTCGTTGAGCATCACCACGTCCTGACTCACCAGCGCAAATTGCGCACGCAGCCGCGCCAGCGGCCAGTTTTGCAGCGGAATGCCGTCCAGCAGCACGCGCCCGCCCGTGGGCAGCACAAAGCGCGGCAGCAGGTTGAGCAGGGTGCTTTTGCCCGCGCCCGAAGGGCCGGCAAGCGCCACGGTTTCGCCCGCGCGCAGCTGCAGGCTGACGCCATCCAGCGCGGGCGGCGCGCCTTCTTCGCCCCAGTGCACGGACACGTTTTCAAAGGCAATTTCACCCGTGGCGCGTTCGGGCAGTTCTGGCGCAGCGGCGGCGTTTTCTTCCTCCTCGGGCTGCACCTGCGCCATCATGTCCAGCCCGCGTTCCAGCGCCGCCAGCCCGCGCGTGAGCGAGCCGACTACGTCGGTCAAACGTCGCAGCGGTTGCACCAGCATGACCAGGGCGCTGACGAAGGCGACAAAGCTGCCTACGGTGACGCCGCGCCCTGTGGCGCTCTGGTGCAGCGCGATGCCGATGACGAGCGACAGCGCCACGGCTGCCGCCATCTGCGCCAGCGGCATAGCGGCGGCAGCGGCAGCGGCGGCCTTGATGGACACCCCGCGCAGCTCGTGGCTGATGCGCTCGAAGCGCGCTGCTTGCTGGTTCTCGGCACCGTAGAGCCGCACCATGCGGTGCGCGAGCACGTTTTCCTCCACTACGTAGGCGAGCTGGTCGGTGCTCGTCTGCGAGTGGCGCGTGTAGCGGTAGGTGCGCTTTGACATGGTGCGCATGATGAAGGCGACCACGGGCGCCAGCGCAAAGACGATGAGCGTGAGCTGCCAGTTCAGATACAGCAGGTAGCCCGTGAGCGCGAGCATGGCAAGGCTCTCGCGCACCACATGGAGAAAGGCGTAGACCAGCGTGGTGGCGCCCGTCTGCACCTCGTAGACGATGGTGTTGGCAAGCTGGCTGGCGCTCTGGCTGGAAAACAGGCCGAGTTCGGCGTGCAGGAGCCGCCCGAAAAGCTGGCGGCGCAGCGTTTTCATGCCGTCGTTGGCGATGCGCACCAGCGCGTACTGGCTGGCAAAGTGCGCCACGCCGCGCAGCGCAAACAGGGCGATGATGACGATGGGCACGACCCACGGCGAAAGCCGCCCGCCAGCGAAGCCCTCGTCAAGCAGGGGCTTGAGCAGCGCGGGCACCGAGGCTTCCGTGAGCGCCGCCGTCACCGTGCCCAGCACCACGATGAGCCAGCCCAGGCGCCACTGCTGGAAATACACCCAGATGCGCGCCAGACGCGCGCGCAGCGGCTGCTGCGCGGAGGGCGAGGGTGGAGGTGCAGAGGCTGGCATGGGTGGCGGGCAAAACGCAAGAAGTGCAAGCAATTGTCCATAGTCCGCTGTATGGGCAGAAGGGGCTGCGTGGCGGTGAGCGTTACATATAAAAGAGCGGCAAAGCCGCAATGCTGCGCGGCAAGATGAATGTTTTGCGTATAAAATGCTGCACAGCAACGTCCAATGGGCGCGGCGCGGCGCGCTTGTTACCATCGGAGCGCCAAAAATTCACGGCTGCCTGCGTGCAGCCGCTCTTTTTTCCACTCTTGTTTGAGCGAATGCAGTTGACAACACTTTTCAGCCATCCGCGCGGCGTGCGCCGCCGCAGTCTGCTGGCGTTGGGCGCCTTTGGCGCGCTGGGCGCAGCGGCGCCGGCGCTGGCGCAGTTTCGCGTGGAGATTTCCGGCGTCGGCGCGCGCCAGTGGCCGATTGCCATTGCGCCCTTCGCGGGCGAAGCGGGCGCGCCGCAGAAACTGAGCGCCATCATCGCCGCCGACCTGCAGCGCAGCGGACAGTTCCGCGTGGTGGAGGCGGGTGGCGCCGCACTGAACGAGGCGCAACGCCCCGACATGGGCGACTGGCGCGCACGCGGCGCTGATTCACTCGCCGCCGGCAGTGCCACGCGGCGCGGTGACGGGCGCTGGGACGCGCGTTACCGCCTCTGGGACGTGCCGGGCGAGCGCGACCTGGGCGGGCAGAGCTACGCGGTTGCCACGGGTGACCTGCGGCTGGCGGCGCACCGCATCGCCGACGACATTTACGAAAAACTCACGGGTGAAAAAGGCGTGTTCGCCACGCGGCTGGCGTACGTCACACGCGCCGGCGGGCGCTACACGCTCTGGGTGGCGGATTCCGACGGCGAAAACGCGCAGGCCGCACTCAGCAGCCCGGAGGCCATCATTTCGCCCGCCTGGTCGCCATCTGGCAAGCAACTGGCGTATGTGTCGTTTGAGGCGCGTAAACCCGTGGTTTACGTACACGACGTGGCCAGCGGCAAGCGGCGTGTGCTGGCGAACTTTCGCGGCTCCAACAGCGCGCCCGCCTGGTCGCCCGATGGCCGCACGTTGGCGCTCACGCTCTCGGTGGGTGGCGGCTCGCAGATTTACCTCATCAGCGCCAGCGGCGGGCAGCCAAGGCGTCTGACGCAGTCCGCCAGCATTGACACCGAGCCGGCGTTCTCGCCCGACGGCAGCCAGATTTACTTCGTCAGCGACCGCAGCGGCGGCCCGCAGATTTACCGCATGCCCGCCTCGGGCGGCGCAGCGCAGCGCGTCACCTTCAACGGCAACTACAACGTCTCGCCCGCCATCAGCCCCGACGGGCGCTGGCTGGCCTACATCTCGCGCAGTGGCGGCTTTCGGTTGCACGTCATGGATTTGTCCACAGGCGCAGTGAAGGCTGTCACCGACACCTCGAACGACGAAAACCCCAGCTTTGCGCCCAACAGTCGCCTGATTGTGTATGCCACGCGCGGCGGCGCATTGATGACCACCACGCCCGACGGCGCCATCAAGGCACGTCTGGCGGGCAAGGGCGGCGAAATCCGCGAACCGGCCTGGGGACCGTTCCAGCGTTGAGGCGTCCGCGCTTTTTTTCCGTTTCTTTTTTCAGGAGAACACCCAATGAGCAAAAACACTCTCTTCGCCGCAGCACTGGCTGCGGCTCTTCTTGCTGGCTGCAGCAGCGCGCCCAAGACCGACCCCGCCATCGCTGGCGAAGGCGGCGCAGGTGGCGCTGCCAGCGACGTGACGCAGGTGCAGGCTGGCGACGGCTCCGGCCTGGACGCCCAAGGCGGCCCCGCCGGTGTGGGGCGCATCGTTTACTTTGACTACGACAGCTACGTTGTGCGCCCTGACGCCCAGCCCATCGTGGACGCCCACGCGCGTCACCTGCAGACGAACGCCGGGCGCCGCGTCGTGCTCGAAGGCCACACCGACGTGCGCGGCAGCCGCGAATACAACCTGGCACTCGGCCAGAAGCGCGCCGAAGCCGTGCGCCGCGCCATGACGATGATGGGCGCCACCGACGCGCAGCTCGAAGCCGTGAGCTTTGGTGAAGAAAAACCCGCCGCCTCCGGCGCCAGCGAAGACGACCATGCACAAAACCGCCGTGTTGAAATCCGCTACCGCTAATCGTGTGCGCGCTGCGGCGCTGGCCGCCATGCTTTGCTTGGGCGGCGTGGCGGCACAGGCGCAGCTTTTTGGCGATGACCAGGCGCGACAGGCCATTCTTGACCTGCGCCAGCGCCTTGACCAGACCATCATCGCGCAAAACCGCCTGGTGGACGAAAACGCGCAGATGCGCCGCAACATGCTCGAGCTCCAGCAGCAGCTTGACACGCTGCGCGGCGAACTGGCGGCGCTGCGTGACCAGAACGAGCAGCTTGCGCGCAGCACCGAAGAATTGCGCAAAAGTCAGGAAGCCGCGCGCCAGGCGCTTGACGGAGCCGCCGCTGGCGTGCGTGAGGGGCAGCCCGCCAGCGGTGAAGGCAGTGCAGCCGGTGCGGGCGAAGTGCCGCTTACCAGCGCCGACGAGAAAAAGGACTACGACGCCGCACTGGAAATCTTCCGCGCCGGCGACTTCAAGGCGGCGCAGAAGTCCTTTGCCAACTTCGTCAAGAGCTATCCGCGCAGCGGGCTGGCGCCCTCGGCGCTGTTCTGGCTGGGCAACGCGCAGTACGCCACGCGCAACTACAAGGAAGCCATCAGCAACTTCCGCTCGCTGCTCACGGCTGTCCCGAAGCACGAGCGCGCGCCCGAGGCCATGCTTGCGGTGGCCAACTGCCAGATTGAGCTGAAAGACCAGCGCGCTGCACGCGCCACGCTGGAGCAGCTTCTGAAAACCTATCCCGGCTCGGAGGCCGCGCAAGCGGGCAAGGAGCGGCTGGACAACCTGAAATAGACGTTTTTTGCAAACCGCGCTACAATGCGCGGTTTTTCCTTGCCGCATCCCGTTCTTGACGCCGGGAGCGGCTTTTTCTCTATCCACAAGGAGAGTCAATGCGTCACTACGAAATCGTTTTGCTGATACACCCGGACCAGAGCGAACAGGTGCCAGCCATGCTCGAGCGCTACAAGAGCATGATTGTCGCCGGCGGCGGAAAAATCCACCGTCAGGAAGACTGGGGCCGGCGCCAGTTGGCCTACACCATCAACAAACTCAACAAGGCGCACTACCTGTGCCTGAACATTGAAGCCGGCCAGGACGTGATGGGCGAGCTCGAGCACGCCTTCCGCTTCAACGACGCCGTGCTGCGCCACCTCACGGTGCAGACGAAGGAGGCGGAAACAGCCCCTTCCGTGATGATGAAGAATGCCGAGCGCGAAGAAGCGCGCCGCGCGCAGCAACAGCAGGCGGAAGCCGCCGCTGCCGCTGCCGCTGCTGCGGCTGCTCCCGCTGAGGAGGCTGCCGCTGCGTAAGGCGTTTTTCCGGTGAACCGCACGCTGCTGAGCGCCAGCGTTGCCGAACAGGGCACGCTGCGCTACACCCCCGCCGGGCTGCCCGCGCTGGACGTGTGGCTGGAACACGAATCGCAGCTTGAAGAAGCCGGGCAGATGCGCCGCGTGCGCGCCCGTCTTCGTGCCGTTGCCATCGGCCCGGTGGCCGAAAGGCTCGCCAGCCAGCCGCTTGGCGCCCAGTGGCGCTTTGAGGGTTTTCTGGCCGGCAGCGGGGCCCAGGCATCGCGTGTGGTTTTTCACATTCAGGATTTTCAACAGGATTAGGACAATGGCTACTTTCAAGAAATCTGGCAAGGACCGCCGTCCGCGCCGCAACAACCAGTCGCTGCTGTTTCGCCGCAAGCGTTTTTGCCGCTTCACTGCGGCGGGCGTGGAGCAGATTGATTACAAGGATATTGAAACGCTGCGCGACTTCATCGCCGAAAACGGCAAGATTGTGCCCGCGCGCCTGACCGGCACGCGCGCCATTTACCAGCGCCAGCTCAATACCGCCATCAAGCGTGCGCGCTTCCTCGCGCTGCTGCCGTATTGCGACAAGCACAAAATCTGAAAGGGGCGCTGACATGGAAATCATTCTTCTGGACAAAATCGTCAACCTCGGCAACCTCGGCGACATCGTCAAGGTGAAAGACGGCTACGCCCGCAACTACCTCATTCCCACGGGGCGCGCGCGCCGCGCCACCAAGCAGGCCAAGGAAGAGTTTGAAGCGCGCCGCGCCGAACTCGAACGCCAGGCTGCCGAGCGCCTTGCCGCAGCGCAGGCGCTGGGCGAGCGTCTGAACGGCGCCGCCATCAAGCTCACGCAGCGCGCGGGCGTGGACGGGCGCCTGTTCGGCTCGGTCACCAACCATGACATCGCCGACGAGCTGCGCCGCCAAGGCTTTGAGGTTCACAAGAGCCAGGTGCGCATGCCCATGGGACCCATCAAGACCGTGGGCGACAGCAGCGTGCAGGTTTCCCTGCACACCGACGTGGACGTGGACATCACCGTCTCCGTCTACGGCGAAACTGCGTAAAGCGCCTGTCGGCACACGCACTGCATCAAGGCCGCCCCTTCGTGGGCGGCTTTTTTTCCCTGTTTTCTCTGCCGCCGCCAAAATGCCCGATTCCGAATATCCCGCCGAAAACCCTTCCGACCCGCAGATTGAAAACCTGCGCGTGCCCCCGCACTCCGCCGAAGCCGAGGCCAGCGTGCTCGGCGGCCTGCTGCTGGACAACAACGCCTTTGACCGCGTTGAAGGCGTGGTCGGCGAAAACGATTTTTACCGCTACGAGCACCGCATCATTTATGCCAGTCTGAAACGCCTGATTGCTGCCAACAAGCCGGCGGACGCCGTCACGGTGCATGAAGACCTGGAGCGCCAGGGCAAGGCGCAGGAAGCGGGTGGGCTGCCCTATCTGGCCGCGCTTGTGCAGCAGGTGCCCAGCGCCAGCAATATCCGCCGCTACGCGGAAATCGTGCGCGAACGCTCCATCTTGCGCCAGCTCGTGAGCGTGAGCGACGAAATCGCCACGCGCGCTTTCAACCCGAAAGGCCGCCCGGTGAGTCAAATCCTGGACGACGCCGAGAGCATGATTTTCAAAATCGGCGAGGAAAGCGCGCGCATGAAACAGGGCTTTCAGCCCATACAGGCGCTCGCGCCCGCGCTGCTTGCGCGCGTGGAAGAGCGCTCCGTGAATCCGAGTGACATCACGGGCGTGGCCACCGGCTTCATTGACCTTGACCGCATGACTTCCGGCTTTCAGCCCGGCGACCTCGTCGTGCTCGCTGCGCGCCCCTCCCTGGGCAAAACGGCGCTCGCCATCAATATCGCTGAACACGCCGCGCTCCATGAGGGGCTGCCTGTTGCCGTGTTCTCCATGGAAATGAGCGCTGACCAGCTTGCCGTGCGTATCGTCGGCGCGCTGGCGGCCATCAACCAGGGCAACCTGCGCACCGGGCGGCTGCGCGACGAAGACTGGCCGCGCCTGAGCGACGCCGTCGAGCGCCTGCGCTCGGCCAAGCTCTTCATTGATGAAACCCCCGGCCTCACGCCCTCTGAGCTGCGCGCCAGCGCGCGGCGCCTCGCGCGGCAGCAGGGCAACCTCGGACTCATCGTCGTGGACTACCTGCAGCTGATGAGCGGCTCGGGCGGCGGCAGCGACGAAAACCGCGCCACGGAACTGGGCGAAATCTCGCGCGCCTTGAAAAGCCTCGCCAAGGAGCTGGAATGCCCCGTGCTCGCCATCTCGCAGCTCAACCGTGGCGTGGAAAGCCGCACCGACAAGCGCCCGTTGATGAGCGACCTGCGCGAATCCGGCGCCATTGAGCAGGACGCCGACCTCATCATGTTCATCTACCGCGACGACTACTACAACAAGGAGAAATCGCGCGAGCCGGGCGTGGCCGAAATCATCGTCAGCAAGCAGCGCAATGGACCCACAGGCACCGTCAAACTCACCTACGTGGCGCCCACCACGCGCTTTGAAAACCTTGCCGAAGGCAGCGCCGAGGATTACGGCGTGTAAACGCCGCAAAAGTTAGATACCCGTCAAATATGACTTTGGTTGCCGGCTTATGAAGCCGGCGACTATGTGATACTCGTCAAAAAGCGGCTAATTTGGCTTGCGGTGCAGGCTCTCCTGCAGCTCAAACATGCGCCGGCACTGCGGGTGCGAGCGCATTCCGCCCTTGCTGCATTCGCGCTGCAGGCACGCCTGGCGCGAAAAGATGTTGCCCCCAGCGCACAACGCCGCCGGCTTGGGAGGCGGTGGTGGTGGCGCAGGTGTCGCCGCCACTTCCGGCTCCGGCTGCGCCCGCTCCGCGCGCCGCTTTGCTGCCGCCGCACGCTGTTGCTGCAGACGGCGCTGTTCGGCGCGCGAGAGTTGTTGTGCCTGCGGTGCAGAGGCCGCCGGTTCTGAGGCAGCGGCATTAGTCGCAGGCGGCGCGGACGCGGGCTGCTGCTCCGGCTCCGGCGCAGATGCCGCTTCTGACGCCGCTTCAAGTGCCGGCTCAGATGCCGTTTCAAGTACCAGCTCTGGTGCAGGCGCCGACGCCGGTTCGGAAGCAGGTTCAGAGGCAGCTTCCGATGCCGGTGCGGGCGGCGCCTCGGCACTTGCGGCACTTGCTGCCGCTGCGGGCGGCGGCGCGGCTGGCTGCGGCGCGCCTTCATTGGTGTCTAGGCGCGTCAGCATCGGCACCAGCAGCGTGGCGGCAATCAGCAGCAGCGCCAGCGTGATGAGCAGGTGCAGCCGCTGCTTCTTCGCCGCCGCCTTGTCCGCGCTCGAGCGGCGGCGCTTCTTGCGGCGGCGGCGTTTTCTGGGTGCTTCAACTTCGGTGTCGGGGCCATAGCCCAAGTCCGCAATCTGGCTTGCGCACTTGAGGCAGAACTTGGCGCTGTCTCGGTTTTCAGCGCCGCATTTGGGGCAAATCAGGGGCATGGCGAAAATCTGCAAAACTGCCGGCAGGGTGTGAACACTAGCACAGCGCACCGCCTCAAGCGTGGCAAAACGTGTCAGAGCACGGCCCTCAGGCGGGTGGCACAAGGGCAGGGCGCCCGAGCGCAGGCATATACCAACGATAAAAACATGGCGTCGCCGGCAACAATTGCGGGCGATGAACATATACCTTTCGCTTTTTGCGCTGCAGTCAGAAAGGTTTCCAAAAGCAAATTTGCGGGTATTGATTTGTCGCCGGCACAAGTTGCCGGCAATGCAATGTATATGTGTTGAGTATGCAACGCGGCTCTACGCTTTTTTCAGCAGCTCGCGCAGGCGCAGGCGCATCGCCAGCAGGCTGCCGAAGTAGAGCAGCACAGCCGCCGCCACCATCGCCGCCAGCAGCCCGGCGCGCGCCGCAGCGTGCATATGCAGCCAGTCAAAATGGTGTGCGCCCCACACCAGAAAGACAGACATCAGCGCCGTGGCCACAAACACGCGCAGGGCGAACAGTGCCCAGCCGGCGGCAGGCCGGTAGCTGCCGCGCCGCATCAGCCCGTGCAGCAACCACGCCGCATTCATCATCGCGCCCAGTGCGATGGACAATGTCAGTGCCGCATGCCGCAAAAAAGGCACAAACAGCGCATTCATCGCCTGCGTCAATATCAAGACCACGATGGCGATTTTTACCGGCGTGCGTATATCTAGGCTGGCGTAATAGCCGGCGCCAGCACCTTCACCGCCACCAGCCCAAGCAATCCAATGCCATAGCCAAACAGCGCGCGCGCCACCTGCTGCACGTCAAAATCAGAAAACCGCCCATAATGGAAGAGCGTGGCAATCAGCGGTGTGCCAAACACCAGCAGCGCCGCCGCGCACGGCAACGCCAGCAGCAGCACCAGCCGCAGTCCCCAGTCCAGCAATTCAGAATAGCGCTGCTGATTTTCTGCCGCCAGCGCCGCCGCAAGCTGCGGCGTGAGCACCACACCCAGCGCCACACCCAGCAGCGCAGCGGGAAACTCCATCAGCCGGTCGGCGTACCACACCCAGGTCACGCTGCCCGCTGCCAGATGCGAGGCAATCTGCGTATTAATCAAAAGCGAGAGCTGCGCCACGCCCACGCCCATTAATGCCGGCAGCATGAGCGAAAGCACCTGCCGCACCCCCGCATCGCGCCACGCCGCGCGTATTCTTGCCGGGCGCAGCGCAATGCGCGGTAGCAAGCCAAGGCGCGCCAATGCTGGAATCTGTATACCAAGCTGCACCAGTCCGCCGGCCATCACGCCGGCGGCCATGGCATAAATTGGCTCTATGCCCCAGCGTCCAAACTGCGGCGCCAGCAGCCATGCGGCGGCAATCATGCAGATATTCAACAAAACGGGCGTGGCGGCGGGTACCGCAAAATGTTTCCAGGTATTCAAAATACCGGCGGAAAGCGCCACCAGCGACATGCAGGCGATATACGGAAACATCCAGCGTTCCATCAGCACGCCCGCTGCAAAACTGCGCTCGTCCAGCCCGCTTGCCAGCAGCCACACCAGCAGCGGCGCGCCCACCACGCCCAGCACACTTACCAGCGCCAGCACCCACGCCAGCGCCGTGGCGACAGCGTCAATCAAATGTTTGGTCTTTTCTTCCCCCTGCGCTTCGCGCGAGCGCGCCAGCACCGGCACAAAGGCCTGGCTGAACGCCCCCTCCGCAAACAGTCGCCGCAGCAGATTGGGAATGCGAAATGCCACATTGAAGGCATCTGTGAGCCCGCTCACACCAAACATGGACGCCATCAGCAAGTCGCGCACCAGCCCCGTGATGCGCGACGCCAGCGTCAGCAGCGAAACCGTGGAAGCGGATTTGAACAGGCTCATGGGCTATTCGCTCACCCCATCAGCGCGTTCAGCGCCCACGCCACCACGCAACCCGTAGCAATGCCGGCGGCGATTTCCACGCGCGTGTGGCCCATGCGCTCGCGCAGCGGTTTTTCGCCGTCGTCGCGCAGCTTGTTGATGGCTTCGGCGTGGCGGCCAATCTGGCGGCGCAGGCTGTTCGCGTCCAGCATGACGATGAAGGCCAGCGTGACGGCAACGCCAAAAGCGGGGTGCGCCATGCCTTCGCGCAGCGCGATGAGCGCCGCCGTGCTGCTGACGATGGCGCTGTGGTTGCTCGGCAGTCCGCCGTAGCCAATGAGTCCAAAGGCGGGGCGCCCTGCGCGCAGGCTGTTGATGGCGAATTTCAGGCAGCCCGCCACGAGCCATGCGGCAAAAGGGGTGATAAGGTAAAGAGCGCCCTGCACTACAGCACTCCCGTCAGACGCGCAGCGCAGAGCAGCGCCCAGACGATGCCGGTGGCGAGCAGTTGCCAGTCGCCCAGCAGTGCGTCGGTAGGCGATTCGCCGCCTCCCTGCTCGACTATCCACCAGTAGCGGAACAGACCAAAAATCACCAGCGGGATGGTGACGATGAGTTCCGTGTGCGAGGAGATGACGAACAGGCTGTAAAACACCAGCGCGCCGGTGGCGCCCATCTGGGCGTAGCGCTCGAGCAGCGGCTGCGAGTAGCTGCGCAGCGACTCGCGCGCCTCGGCACCGCTGTGCAGCAGTTCCTGGCGGCGCTTGATGGCGGCCAGATACAGCGCCAGGCACAGCGTGGTGATAAACATCCACGAGGAAACGGGCACGACGAGCGCCTTGGCGCCCGCAATCATGCGCAGCACAAAGCCGCTGGCGATGATGAAGATGTCGATGACGGGCTGATGTTTGAGACCGAAGCTGTAGGCCAGATTGAGCACCAGATAGATGGCGATGACGGCCACCACCTTGGGTTGCAGCAGCGCGCCGAGCAGCAGCAGGGCGACGAGGACGGCAAGCAGCACTGCAGCCTGGCGCGGTGTGACGGTGCCAGCGGCCAGCGGGCGCTTGAAACGCTTGGTGGGGTGGCGGCGGTCGCGCTCCACGTCGCGCCAGTCGTTGATGATGTAGGTGGCCGACGACGCAAGACAAAACAGCGCTGTCGCCAGCAACGCGGCAAGCATGCTGCCGCCGTCCCGGAACTGGCCAGTGAACAGCAGCGGCGCGAGCACGAAGACGTTTTTTGCCCACTGGCGCGGGCGCATCAGCGCCAGCATGGCGCGCCAGCCCGTGCACACGGGCGGCGGCGCGGCAGGTGCATCATCGGTATGATTCAAGGCAAAAGCTCCGTGCAGCAAAGGCTGCCGATTGTGCCCCATGCGCCTCGCCTTGCTCTACAGCCTGTTCGCTGCCATTGCCACCGTCGCCAATGTTGGCGCGAATGAAAAGGCGCGCGTCTTTCACACCAAAATGACTGAAACCGTAAAAACCATCGTTGAAAGCTGGGGGCTGCTCACCCACGATGCCCACCACTACGTGCCGCTGCCCGGCGTGCAGGAAACGCCTGCGCTGCTGCGCGCGGACTTGCCCGGCATCGCCTACGGCATGGGGCGCAGCTATGGCGACGTGTGCCTGAACCCGGGCGGCACGCTCTGGGCGGCGCGCCCCCTGAACCGCTTCATTTCCTTTGACGAAGAAAGCGGCGTGCTGCAGTGCGAAGCGGGCGTGCTGCTGCGCGAAATCCAGCGCCACTTCGTGCCGCGCGGCTGGATGCTGCCGGTCACGCCCGGCACGCAAATCGTCACAGTTGGCGGCGCCATCGCCAACGACGTACACGGCAAAAGCCACCATGTCGTTGGCAGCTTCGGGCACCATGTGCGCGGCATCCGCCTCGCGCGCACCGACGGGCAGGTGCTGGACATCGCCCCGGAGGGCGAGCACGCCGCGCTTTTTGCCGCCACCGTGGGCGGCATGGGGCTGACGGGCGTGATGCTGAGCGCCGCGCTGCAGATGCGCCGCGTCACCGGTCCCTGGCTGGAGGCGGAAAATGTGCCCTTTGGTTCGCTGGACGAGTTTTTTGACATCAACGATGCCACGGCACCGGACGAATGGCCATACACCGTTTCCTGGATTGACTGCCTGGCCTGGAAAACCGGCACGCGCGGCATTTACATGCGCGGGCGCCACGCGACTGGCGATGTGATGGGCGAGCCGCCCGGCAATTTGCAATTGACGGTGCCGCTCACGCCGCCCATGTCGCTGATTAACGGCCTCTCGCTGCGCGCGTTCAACATGGGGTATTACTGGCTGCAGCGCATGAAAACGGAGCGCTCCATCGTGCATTACGAGCCGTTTTTCTACCCGCTCGACAATGTGCATGAATGGAACCGCATTTACGGCCCGCGCGGTTTTTATCAATATCAAAGCGTGGTGCCCATGGAAAACGGGCGCGAGGCGGTGCGCGAAATGTTTGAGGCCATCGGGCGCTCTGGGCAAGGGTCGTTTCTCGCCGTGCTCAAGACCATGGGCGGCATGCCGGCGGCGGGGATGCTGAGTTTTCCGATGGGCGGTGTGACGCTGGCGCTGGACTTTCCCGAATGCGGCGAGCGCACGCGCCACCTTTTTGAGCGGCTGGACGCCATCGTGCGCGAAGCGGGCGGGCGCATCTACCTCGCCAAAGACGCGCGCTGGCCGCGCGAGTTGTTCGAGGCCGCCTACCCGCGCCTGCAGGAGTTCCTGCCGCACCGCGACCCGGGCATCAGCTCCGCGCTCTCGCGCCGCCTGATGGGCAGTTGATTTCTCAAAAAAAGAGCGCCCCGCCCGCAGCTCCGCGGCGGGGCGTTTTTTCGCCTATTTCACGATGGACTGAAACGCGCGGAACTGCGGGTGCGCGCTGTCGCGCAGCCACTCAAAGCCCGCCATTTCTGTCGTCACCAGCTCGCAGCCGGCGGCGGCCATGCGGTCAAAGGCGGCGTCGCGCTGGCGCACGTCGCGCGAGCCGCAGGCATCCACCGCCACGCACACGTCCCACTCGGCCTCCAGCAGCTCCAGCGCCGTCTGCAGCAGGCACACATGCGTCTCGCAGCCGGCAATGATGATGCAGCCGCGCTCCGGCTCCTGCGGCGGCGCCTTGCGCAGGTGTTTGGGCAGGCTGCGCGCGTTGCCTTTCGGGGCGGGTGCTTCCTTGGGCGCGGGCGCGAGCAGCGGCTCCAGCACGGCGGCGGCGCTGAAGGCCGTTTTGGGCACGATGCGTGTGCAAAGCGATGCCAGTTCCGCATCCGTGGCGCCGAGCTTGTCCGGCGATTGCTCCGTCGCCCACACCGGCACGCCGACGAGCTGCGCCATGCGCGCCAGCCGGCGTGCTGCCGCCAGCACCTGCGCGCCCTCGGCGATGGCGGGCATCAACTTGGCCTGATAGTCAATCAGCGCCACCTGGCACTCCTGCACATTCAGCAACATGGTTTGCCTCCTTTCCGCAGCAAACAGCCCAAAGCAACAGAGAATAGCCGCAATGCCAGCACATTCTGGACAATGTCGTTTGAAAAACCCGTGATTCGATAGGGTATATATTCGTCGCCGGCACAAGAAGCCGGCGATGCAATACTTTATTGATGGGTATATGAGAAAAATACAAGGTTTTTGCCATGAACCAGCCAGCAACTTCCGCACCAGCGCTCAGACCCATCATCTGGTCCGTGGCGGGCACAGACAGCGGCGGCGGCGCCGGTTTGAGCGCCGATGCACGCGCCGCGCGCGCTGCCGATGTGCATCTCTGCCCCGTCGTGGCGGCGGTCACGGCGCAGCATTCGCGCGCCGTGCTGCATGTGCAGCCGGTGCAGCAAATGACGCTGCGCGCGCAGTTTGCGGCGCTCTCGGCGGACATGCCGCCGGGGGCCATCAAGACGGGGCTGCTCGCCAGCGTGGAAGCCGTGCAGGAAGTGGCGCGCTGCGTGGACGCGCTGCGCGCCGCCGGGCGCGAGGTGCCGTTGGTCGTGGACCCGGTGTTGAGTGCCAGTACGGGCGCATCTTTTGGCGGCGATGCCTACGTGCAGGCGCTGCGCGAACACCTGCTGCCGCGCGCCACGCTTATCACGCCCAATGTGCGCGAAGCGCGCCGCCTCACCGAACTGGGCGACGATGCGCCCGCACCTGCGCTGGCCGCCAAGCTGCGCGAACTGGGCGCGCAATCCGTCATCGTCACCGGCGGCGACACGCCCGGCGTGGGCGGCAGCGATGCGCGTTGGGCGCTGGACTGGGTGGACACGCCACACGCGCGCGGCTGGCTCGCCTTGCCGCGCAGCACCGCCACGCACACGCACGGCAGCGGTTGCACC
>JAFRYL010000157.1 GCA_017437605.1 Ottowia sp.
CCCATAGAAAACAGCGCTGTTTTTCCTGCCTACAATCGTTTTTCCTTCACTGCTGCCACCGCCCACCGCCATGCCCCGCCCCGCCAAACCAAGCTACATCTGCAACGCCTGCGGCGCGGGCAGCGCGCGCTGGCTGGGGCGGTGTCCGTCGTGCGGGGCGTGGAACACGCTGGAAGAAGCGCCCACCATGCCTGCGCTCTCGCCGCGCCGCAGCAGTGCCGAGCCGCTGGCGGCGGCGCAGCCGGTGCAGCCGCTCGCCGCCATTGAAGCGCAGGAAGTGGCGCGCACCCCCACGGGGCACGCGGAGCTGGACCGCGCGCTTGGCGGCGGCATCGTCGCGGGCGGCGTGGTGCTGCTGGGGGGCGACCCGGGCATCGGCAAGTCCACGCTGCTGCTGCAGGCGCTGCACGCGCTGCACAGCGCGGGCGTGGCGGCGCTGTATGTGACGGGCGAAGAAAGCGGCGCGCAGGTGGCGCTGCGCGCGAGACGCCTTGGCATTGGCGCCTCGCCCATGAACGTGCTGGCGGAAATCCGGCTGGAATCCATCCTCGCCACGCTGGCCGAAGCGCGCCCGTCCGTGGCCGTCATTGACTCGATTCAGACGATGTACAGCGACCAGCTCACCAGCGCCCCCGGCAGCGTGGCGCAGGTGCGCGAATGCGCCGCGCAACTCACGCGCTGGGCCAAGGCGCAAGGCTGCACCATCATCCTCGTGGGGCACGTCACCAAGGACGGGCAGCTTGCCGGGCCGCGCGTGCTCGAGCACATCGTGGACACCGTGCTCTACTTTGAGGGCGACACGCACTCCTCATTCCGCCTCATTCGCGCCATCAAGAACCGCTTTGGCGCGGCGGGCGAAATCGGCGTCTTCGCCATGACGGAAAGCGGGCTGAAAGGCGTGAGCAACCCCAGCGCCATCTTCCTTGGCCAGCACGAGCGCCCCGTGCCGGGAAGCTGCGTACTCGCTGCGCTGGAAGGCACGCGCCCCATGCTCGTGGAAGTGCAGGCGCTGGTGGACGAAGCGGGCGCCGCGCCCCGGCGCCTGTCCGTGGGGCTGGACCGCGAGCGCCTCGCCATGCTGCTCGCCGTGCTGCACCGGCACGCAGGCGTGGCGTGTGGCGACCAGGACGTGTTCATCAACGCCGTGGGCGGCGTGCGCATCGCCGAGCCAGCAGCCGATTTGGCCGTCATGCTCGCCATCGGCAGCAGTTTGAGTGGACGCGCGCTGCCGCGCGGCTTCATCGCCTTTGGCGAAGTCGGCCTAGCGGGCGAAGTGCGCCCGGCGCCGCGCGGGCAGGAACGCCTGCGCGAAGCCGCCAAACTCGGCTTTTCCACCGCCCTGCTGCCGCGCGCCAACATGCCCCCGCGCCGCTCGGCCAAAGCCTTTGAAGGGCTGCGCCTGCTGCCCGTGGCGCGCGTGGACGAAGCGATTGCCGCCGTGCGCGAGCTGCGCGATGAAGAGTGATGGGTATCACATCATCGCCGGCACAAGATGCCGGCAACAGGCATGATATTGTCAAGGTATTTGATATACCACTTGAATTAACAACGCATCGCCGGCTTGTTGTGCCGGCAGGCATTCAATACCCACTCACCACGGCAGTCCGGCTTTGAACAGCAGGGCAACGACTTTGGCGTTTTTGTCCGCCAGCCGCAGCGCAGTGTTGCCGCCCTTGTCGGTGGCGCGCACGTTGGCGCCGCGTTCCATGAGGAGCTTGACGGCGCCGGCGTGTCCGCCGCTGGCGGCGTACATGAGGGGGGTGCGCCCGGTGGCGTCGGCAGCATCAATGTCTGCGCCCTCGCCCAGCAGGAAGGCGATGGCGTCTTCGTGCCCGCACTGCGCGGCAATCATCAGCGCGCTGCGCCCGCCGGCGTCGCGCCAATGCACGTCGGCGCCTTCCTGCCGCGCAAGGCGCAGCGTCGCCACGTTGCCGCCGATGGCGGCGCTGAGCAGCAGCACGTCCCGCAGTTCCTCGCCTTCTGCGCCTAGGCGGTCGAGCAGCAGGCGCACGGCGTCGGCGTGCCCGGCGATGGCGGCCATGCACAGCGGTGAGTCAAACCAGTTCGCCTCACGCAGCGGGGCACCGGCGTCCAGCAGTTGTTCGGTCACGGCGACGTGCCCGCTGGCGGCGGCGTAGACGAGGGCGGTTTTGCCTTCGCTGTCGCGCGCGCCCACGTTGGCGCCCGCCTGCACGAGGGCATGCACGACCTCGGCGTGTCCGCCGCGCGCTGCCTGCATGAGGGGCGTGACGCGCCGCTCGCCTGCGGCGGTGTCAAGCGGCGCACCGGCAACCAGCAGGCTGCGCACAGCGGTGGCGTTGCCCTGCTCGGCCGCCCACGCCAGCGCATCGGCCATGTTTTCCCGGGGCAGCAACTGCTGCGTGAGCATGGCTTCCAGCAGCAGGGCGTACATGTCGTGGTGCTTTTGCAGGCGCGGATACGTCAGCATGGGCGCGCTGCCGGCGGTGGTGGCAGCGTCCAGCACGGCGGCACCAGCGGCCAGCAGCAGGCGCACGGCTTCCACATGGTTGTTGATGACGGCGGGGCGCAGCGCGTTCCAGCCGCTGTTGTTGACGGCGCTGACATCGGCGCCGGCGGCCAGCAGCAGACGCACGGTGTCCACGTGCCCCTGCGAGGCGGCGTGCAGCAGCGGCGTCCAGCCGTTGGCGTCGCGGCTGTTCACATCGGCACCCGCTGCAAGCAGGCAGCGCACCAGCACCTCGTTGTCAACGGCGGCAGCGCGCAGCAGCGCCGTGGCGCCGCCCGAGGCGGCGGCGTTGACCTGGGCGCCGGCTTCAAGGAGCACGGTGGCGGTTTCAGTGTCTTCGGTGAGCATGAGCGCCGTGGCGCCCTCTTTCGTGAGGCGCGCATTCGCATCGGCGCCGGCGGCCAGCAGCAGGCGCGCAGCAGCGGCGCTGCCTTTCTGGGCAGCGAGCATGAGCGCCGTGGCGCCGCTCGGCATGGTGGCGTTGACATCAGCGCCGGCGGCCAGCAACAGTGCGACGGCGGCTTCGTGCCCGCCGCGCGCCGCTTCCATGAGTGCGGTGCAGCCCTGCGCGTCCTTGTCATCTATGCGCGCGCCGGCGGCCAGCAGAGCCTGCAGCATGTCAATGAACCCGCCTCCGGCGGCGGCGATGAGCGCACTGGTGCCGCCTTTGCTGACGGTGTTGGCATCGGCGCCCGCGCGCAGCAGGCACTGCAACACCGCCCCGCGCCCCAGCACCGCTGCCAGCAGCAGCGCCGTAGCGCCGTCGGAGGCAACGACGTCCACCGGCGCGCCGGCATCAAGCAAAAGCTGCACGGCATCCACGCTGCCGCTGGCGGCGGCGCACATCAGCGGCGTGAAGCCCCGGGGGTTGACAGCATCGGCGGCTGCGCCGGCTTCCAGCAGGCGGCGCACGCACGTCACGTAGCCCTTTTTGGCGGTCACGAGCAGTGGTGTGGCGCCGTCGCGCCCCGGTGCGTCCGGCGGCGCGCCCGCCTCAAGCAGCAGCGCGAGCACGCCGGCGTGCCCAAGCCGCGCGGCAAGCATGAGCGCCGTGTCGCCACCTTTGTCTGCGGCGTTGACATCAGCGCCCGCTGCCAGCAGCAGGCGCGCTGTGGCGACGCTGCCCCGGTAGGCGGCGGCCATGAGCGCGGTTTGCTCGCCCTGTCGCTGCGGCTCGGCGTGTGCGCCGCCCTCAAGCCGCGCCTGCACCGTGTCGGCATAGCCCATGACGGAGGCGCGCATCAGCGCCGTCCAGACACCCTTGTTGGCGGCGTCTGGCGCCGCGCCCGCGTCCAGCAGCAGG
>JAFRYL010000158.1 GCA_017437605.1 Ottowia sp.
AGCAGCGCAAAACCGCAGTAGAGCGCGCCCACGAGCACGATGGCGCCCGTGGCGTAGGGGACGCGGTCGGGGTCGCGCATGCCGTCCGCGCCCACCATGACCACCGCCGCAATGGGCGCGACAAAGGCCGTGGATGCGCCCGTGAACACGGGCACCTGCCCGCGCGTGCAGAGGTGAAACACCAGCGTGCCCAGCCCGCCCGTGAACAGGCATACGGGCATGCTCAGCCCGCATGCTGCCGAGGTGACGACGATGGAGCCAAAAAGCATGAGCAGGTGCTGCAGGCCGTAGAGCAGCAGGGAGCGGGCGTTCTGTTGGTGCATTGTGAGTGATACTCTGATAAATAGTCTATGGTTGCCAGCGAGTTATGCTGGCGGGAAATGTATACCTATTGGTTTTCCTCGTTTTGCACGGCGCTGGCAAAGGTGTCGATGAGCGGGCGCAGCGCCGCGCTTTTGAGCTTGAGCGCCGCCTGATTGACGAGCAGGTGCGCGCTGATGTCCATCACATGCTCGACTTCGCGCAAGGCGTTGGCGCGCAGCGTTTGCCCGCTGCTGACCACGTCCACGATGGCGTCGGCCAGCCCGGTGAGCGGCGCCAGCTCCATGCTGCCGTAGAGCTTGATGAGGTTGATGTACATGCCCTTGCGCGCGAAGAAGTCGCGCGTGATGCGCACAAACTTCGTCGCCACGCTGATGCGCCGTCCGGCACGCGCGGCGGCGGCCCAGTCAAAGTCCTCGCGCACCGCCACCGCCATGGGGCAGCGCGCGATGCGCAGATCCAGCGGCTGGTAGCAGCCCGCGCCGCCGTGCTCGATGATGGTGTCCAGCCCCGCCACGCCCAAATCCGCGCCGCCGCACGCCACGTACGTGGGCACGTCGGTGGCGCGCACCAGCACCACGCGCAGGTTGGGTTGCGTCGTGGGCAGGATGAGGCGGCGCGAGCGTTCCGGGTCTTCTGTCACCTGCACGCCGGCGGCGGCCAGCAGGGGCATGGTTTCTTCAAAAATGCGCCCTTTGGAGAGCGCCAGGGTGATGAGCGGTGCATTCATGGGGCGTGCAGTGTACGGGCGCGGCGTGCAAATGGGCTGACAATCGCCTGTCATGGCTAGTCTGAAAACTTTTTCACATCGCCGCTGCTGGCGGCTGGGCGCGGCGCTGCTGGTCGCAGCGTGTGTGGCGGGGTGTGGCTCCAGCCCCAAGGCGCCGCCGCAGCCGGGGGCTTCACCCGTGCCCGCTGTGGGTGCTGGCGCCGCGCCGTCGCACCCGCGCAGCCGCTGGGTGCCGGTGGACTGGAGCGAGTTGCCCGGCTTTGAGAGCGACGACACCAGCGCCGCCTGGAACGCCTGGCTGCAAAGCTGCGAGAGGCCGCCCAGCGCGCTGGCGCGCCTGTGCCCGCAAGTGCGGCAACTGGCGCTGGCGGGCGATGCCGAGCGGCGCGTGTGGATGCGCGCCAATCTGCGCCCCTACCGCGTGCAGGCGACGAATGGCGAGCGGCAGGGGCTGCTCACCAGCTACTACGAGCCGCTGTTTGACGCCGCGCGCCAGCGCCAGCCCGGGTTTGAGGTGCCGCTGTATGCGCCGCCCGCCGGCTTGCGGCAGGGCGCGCGCTGGTACACGCGCCAGCAGATAGACCAGGGCGCGCTGCTGGCGAGGCGCGAACTCGTGTGGCTGCGCGATGCGGTGGACGCCATGATTGTGCAGATTCAGGGCAGCGGGCGCGTGCGCGTGCGCGAGGCTGGTGGCGGCCAGCGCACCGTGCGCATGGCGTTTGCCGGCACCAACGGGCAGCCCTTCCGCAGCCCGGCGCGCTGGCTGGTGCAGCAGGGCGCGACGCGCGATGCGAGCTGGCCGGGCGTGCGCGCGGCGCTGGCGGCGCGCCCGCATCTGGTGCAGCCCTTCATGTGGAGCACTCCGCGCGTGGTCTTTTTTAAGGAGGAGGCCATCAGCGCCGCAGATGCCAGCGCCGGCCCCAGAGGGGCGCAGGGCGTGCCGCTGACGGCGGGGCGCTCCATTGCCGTGGACCCGAAAAGCATTCCCTACGGCACCCCGGTATGGCTCGTGTCCAGCGGGCCGGCGGCCAGCCTGCAGCGGCTGGTGCTGGCGCAGGACACAGGCAGCGCCATCACGGGCGCGGTGCGCGCCGACTTTTTCGCCGGCACGGGCGAGGCGGCGGGCACGCTGGCGGGCAGCATCAAGCAGCCGCTCTACCTCTGGGTGCTCTGGCCGAAGTAGGCGGGGCTACACTGCGCGCCGCTTTGCGCCTCCTTCACGCTTTGGGGCGCGTTCAGGTTCCATGATGTTCTGCTCTGCCAGCCAGAAAAAACACCCCCTCGCCCTCGCGGGCGCG
>JAFRYL010000159.1 GCA_017437605.1 Ottowia sp.
TGCGGTAGAAGGCGTTGGACTCCTCGGCGGTGGAGAAGCCCGCGTATTGCCGAATCGTCCACGGGCGCACGGCGTACATGGTCGCCTGCGGGCCGCGCAGGAAGGGTTCAAAGCCGGGCAGCGTGTCGGTGTACGGGAGGTTCTTCGTATCGGCGGCGGTGTAGAGCGGCTTGACGCTGATGCCGTCGGGCGTGAGCCAGTTCAGGGCGGCCACGTCGCCGTCCGGGGCGGACTTGGCGGCGGCCTTGTGCCAGTCTTCCAGGGTGGCGTGTTCAAAAACGGGAGCTTGCTGGGTCATGGTGCAGTGTGCTGCAAAGTTGTGAAAAGCGTGCGCCGCCGCGCATGGTCACGCAGCGGCGGCTGTTGCCTGCATTATTCATGCAAATGCTGCGCTGCACACAACGCCCGCCCATTCCTGACTGGCGCCGTTTCTTTTGTGCGACGCAACAGCGCAAAAAAAGCCCGGACGCACGGGGCGGCCGGGCTGCGCGGCGGGCGGCGGAGCTTGATGTGCCCGCTGCCAAACTTTATATGTATCACTTCATCGCCGGCAACTTATGCCGGCGATGAGTGATATGGCTTAGGGGTATGAGCTTTTTATGGGTGTTCCTTTCGCTTTGTTCTCAGTAGCGCGGCTGCCAGCGCACACCGACCCACACGCTGCGGCCCGGGTTGGCGTAGTCCTTGGCGTATTCGTATTTCTTGTTGGCAAGGTTGTCGATGCGCGCGAGCAGCTGCCAGTCGCGCGCAATGGTGGCGCTGGCGAACAGGTTCAGCACGCCGTAGCCGGCGAGCCTTTCCGTGTTTTTGTCGTTGTTCCAGCGGTAGCTGGATGCCTGCCACTCGGCGCCGAACGTCCAGTCCTGCACGCGCGTGTCGGCGGCGAGCTTGAGCTGACGGCGCGCGCGGCGTGCGAGCACATTGCCTGTGTCGTTGTCTTTGGGGTCGAGCAGGTCAAGTGAGCCGGAAAGGTTCACGCTGCCAAGCCGCGTGGCGCCTGTGAAGGTGATGCCGCGCAGCGTGGCGCTGCCAACGCTCTCGTAGCAGCCCCAGAGGCCGCCGCAGGCGGTTGAGCCGTAATCAAAGCTCACCATATTGCGGATGCGGTTGTGGTAGATGCTCACGCCTGCGCTGTGGGGGCCGTTTTCATAGCGCACGCCCACTTCCACGTTGCGCGACTTCTGCGGCTTCAGGTTCGGGCTGCCGTATTCGCTGAATCGCTGATACAGCGTGGGGACACGAAACGCCGTGCCCACGCCCACGGTGGCACGCCAGCCGGGGGCGAAGGCATAGCCATAGCTGGCGCTGCCCGTGGTCTGGCCGCCAAATTCGCTGTCGCGGTCGTGGCGCAGGTTGACCTGCGCGGCGTGCGCCCCCTGCGAGAAGCCCCAGCCGAGCGCAATGGCGTTCTGGTGGCGGCTGCGCAGAATCGGGGAGTAGCCGTCCGGGTCGTTGACCAGCTTGTCTTCACGGCGCTCAAGCGCGGCGGTGAGCGTGTGCGCGCCGCGCCGCCACTCGTTATGCAGCAGCCAGTTCCGCAGATTGGTTTTCGTCAGATAGGGCGAAGGTGTTGTTTCATACCGCTGCCGCGATTCATTCACGGAAAAGCGCATGGTGTAGTCGGGCGTCCACTTGGCAATCCAGGTCGCGCCCAGTGTGGAGAGGCGGTTGAGCGCATGGTCGTCCTCCGGCAAGCCGCTGCCGCCCATGCCGACGTATCCGTCGTACTGCGCGTCCAAGTCGGAGTGCGTGCCGGCCAGTTCCAGCCGGTGCTGCGGGTTGAGCTGAACACCAAGCGTGCCGCTGATGCTCGTTTGCCGGTAGCCGTCCTTGTCCTGGTTGTTGGGCAGCGGGCGCATGTTGTAGCCCCGGCTGGTGGTGCGTGCGGCGCCAAAGGAGTAATCCACCGCGCCCTGCTGGCCGGAAAAGCCCGCTTCCACCTTCCCTGTGTGGCGGCTGCCCGCGCCCGCGCCGACGTAGGGCGAAAACGCCGCACCTTCGCCGCGCTTGGTGAAAATCTGCACCACGCCCGCGACGGCGTCCGAGCCGTACACGGCGGCGGCTGGCCCGCGCACGATTTCGATGCGCTCCACCTGGTCAAGCGGAATCGTGACCCACGGCGCACCGCCGGAGCCGGCCTGGTCGTCCACGCGCACGCCGTTGATGTACACCGCCGTGAATTCCGTGCCTGCGCCACGGATATACATGCTCGTCGTCTGGCCTGGGCCGCCGTTGCGCGTCATGGACAGACCGGGCTGGCGCACCAGCAGGTCGCCGATATACACGGCGCCGCTGTTGCGAATCTGTTCCTCGTCAATCAGCGTCACGTCCGCCAGCACATCGGTGAGCGGCTGCTCCACGCGCGTGGCCGTGACCACAGTGGGCGGCAGGGAGGGTGCTTCGGAGGCGGCATCCGCGCGAACTTCGGGCGCCGCTTCGCTGGAGGTGTCAGAGGGGGTGTCGGCGGCCACTTGCGCCAACGCAGGCATGCACACGACAGCACACGCTGCCGCTACGCCGGAAAAACGGAATTTCATGGGTTTGCAGTCTTTGAAAAAACGCCCGCCAGCTTCCCCGCCGGCATTGGGCATTCATGGCGCGCTGCGACCGTTCCCAAGAGGAAAACGCCGCGTGCGCGCCGCCTTGCTGGCCGGTATCCGGGCTGGCGGATAAACCCTTGAAAAGCCGCGCCTTCCCAGTGCGACGCCGCATTTTTCGCAAAACGCAGCGCCCTTCCAGTGGCAGTGTGCGGCTCAGGCCGGCGCCGTGCGGGAAACACCGCAGGGCGCCCTCCGCTTACCGTTGCGGGGGCAGCGCAGGTTAGGCGGCGGCGCGTGCTGCGCCACACCCTCCTGCTTCCCGTTTAACTGCGCCCGTATGAACACGGGCGCGAGCACCAACGTTGCCAATTGTAAAAGCCGCACCTGCCCCGTGGCTGACAGATGCGCCGTTCCGTTGTTGCGGTGCAAAAAAGCCACTTGAAAGCAGCATACTCTCTGCAAATGACTACGGTTGCCGGCTTGTTATGCCGGCAAGCAATGAATACACCTTCTTTTTCTTGAACAAGCAGCGGCTTCAGGCCAGCTCTGCCACCATTTCAATTTCCACGCACGCGCCAAGCGGCAGTTCGGGCACGCCAAAGGCGCTGCGCGCGTGCTGGCCGGCGGCGCCGAACACTTCAGCGAGAAGCTCGGAGCAGCCGTTGGTGACGAGGTGCTGTTCGTTGTAGCCGGGCGCGCTCTGCACCAGACTCACGACTTTGACGATGCGGCGCACGCGGCTCAAGTCGCCGCCGCATGCGGCCTGCAGGGTGCCCATAAGGTCTATGGCGACCGCGCGCGCGGCCTGCGCGCCGTCGGCGGTGCTCATGTCGGCGCCAAGGCGCCCCGTCCACACCTTGCCGTCGCGCTTGGCAATGTGGCCGGACAAAAACACCAGATTGCCCGTGACGACGAAGGGCACATACGCCGCAGCGGGCGTGGCCACGGGGGGAAGCTGTATGCCCAGACGGGCGAGGTTTTCGGCAGGGCTTGGCATGTTCACATTCCTTTTTGCAAAAAAGTTTCCACGGCGCGCGGGTAGATGATGTGTTCCTGCGTGAGCACGCGCGCAGCGAGCGTGTCGGCATCGTCACCCGGCAGGATGGGCACCACGGCCTGCTCCACGATGGGGCCGGCGTCCAGGTCAGCGGTGACCTGGTGCACCGTGGCGCCGGCAAAGCGGCAGCCGGCGTCTATGGCGCGCTGGTGCGTGTGCAGCCCGGGAAAGGCGGGCAGCAGGCTGGGGTGAATGTTCAAGAGCCGCCCGGCGTAGTGCGCCACAAAAGCGGGCGTGAGGATGCGCATGAAGCCCGCGAGCACCACGAGCGCAGGCTGGTATTCGTCAATCTTTTGCGCCAGCGCCGCGTCAAACGCCTCGCGGCTTGGGTAGGCAGTGTGCTCCACCACGGCAGTGGCAATGCCGCGCTCTTTGGCAAAGAGCAGCCCCTTGGCATCTGGCTTGTTGCTGATAACGGCGGCCACCTGCGCGCCAAGGCGCTCGCTCCACTTGCCGGCTTCTGCCGCCTGCACGATGGCGGCCATGTTGGAGCCGGTGCCGGAAATCAATATCACGACGTTCTGCATGGCGCGCGATTATCGGCGGGCGCATGACATGCCGCTGCATGTGCGGAAATTCATTGGGTATATGTTTGTCGCCGGCAAGAAAAGCCGGCAAACAAATGCTATATGAATGGGTATGCACCAAAAACCACGAAAAAACGCGCCGCAGCGGGCGCGTTTTTGCATGTACTGGCGTTTACAGCGGTGCGAACGCCGAGCCGACGGCGGGACGCCCTTCCAGCGGTTCCACCTTGACGATGGCAAGTGAGAGGTTGTCGCCGCCGCCCATGGCGCGCTCGCGCGCCTTTTCCAGCAGGAACTTGCTGGCATCACGCGGCGGCAACGCCTGCAGCACGCTGCCCAGCTCGGCATCGGTGAAGTAGTGCCAGAGGCCGTCCGAGCACGCCAGCAGGCAGTCGCCCACGTCAAGCTGCGTCTGGAAGGTGTCGATGCGCGGGTCTTCCTCCGTGCCCAGGCAGTGCAGCAGCACGTTGGAGTTGGGGTGGTTGTTGGCTTCCGCTTCCGAGATTTCGCCCGCATCCACGAGCGACTGCACATAGGAGTGGTCGCGCGTGCGCGCAAACAGACGGTCGCCGCGGAAGTGGTAGACGCGCGAATCGCCCGAGTGCGCCCAGTAGCACGCGCCGCCCGGGTTGATGAGGAAGGTCGCCATGGTGCTGTGCGGCTCCTGCTCGGCAGCAATGGCGGTGAGGTGGATGACAGTGTGCGCCTCGCGCCCGATTTTTGTCAAAAATGTGAGCACGTCATCAGTGCCGGGCGTGAATTGCTCAAAAAGCTGGCATGCCGTCATCATCACCTGGTCGGCGGCCTTGCGTCCACCGGTGCGCCCGCCCATGCCGTCGGCCACGATGCCGATGACGCAGCCCGGCGTGCGCGGGTGGGAGAACAGCCCGACCTGGTCTTGCTGGTATTCGCGGTCGCCCCTGTGCTGCCCTGTGGCGGCGCTCAGGCGGTAGCCCTTTTCCATAGCCTTGGGCGGCAGCGGGAGCTTGCTTATCCCCGCCTGGGGAGAGAGTGGCATCGGATGGGTTGTTGGCATGATGTGCGTGTCGCGTGTAGTTTCAAAAAACGGGGGCGGGCCGTGCCTTCCAGTGCTGCTCCGGGCGAAGCGCGCGAGCCGCCAAGTGCGCAATGATAGCGGGCTGCGGGGAACATGCGGCAGCATTTTTTTGCCTCCGTATACATTTGCGGCGCCAAGCCAACGCGCCACCGAAAAAAACTTCCCCTTGCCCCATGTCTGAACTGCCCAACGTTTTTGACGCCGACGCCCTCACGCACGCCGTGCACGCCGCCTTTGCCGAAGGTGGCGCGCTGGCGGCGGCTGTGCCCGGCTTTTGCGCGCGCGCGGGGCAGGTGCAACTGGCGCTGGCTGCCGCGCACACCATCGCGCACGGCGGCCAGCTTGCGGCGGAAGCGGCCACGGGCGTGGGCAAAACCTTTGCCTATCTTGCGCCAGCGCTGCTTTCGGGCGAGCGCGTCATCATCTCCACGGCCACCAAGGCGCTGCAGGAGCAGCTCTTCCGACGCGACTTGCCCGCGCTCGCGCGCGCCCTCGCAAAGCCGCTGGATTGCAAACTGTTGAAGGGCCGCGCCAGCTACCTCTGCCGCTACCGACTGGAACTGTCGGCCACCAGCGGCGAGACGCCCAAGCGCCACCTGCGCCAGCTTGCCGACGTGCAACGCTGGGCGCAGCGCACCATCGATGGCGATTTGGGCGAAGTGCCCGGGCTGGACGAGCGCGCGCCCATCATTCCGCTCATCAGCAGCACGCGCGAAAACTGCCTCGGCGCCGAATGCCCGCATCACGACGGCTGCTTCGTCTACCGCGCGCGCCGCCTTGCCATGGGCGCCGACGTGCTCGTCATCAACCACCACCTGTTTTTTGCCGACCTTGTCATCCGTGAGAGCGGCATGGCGGAGCTGTTGCCCAGCGCGCGCGCCGTCATCTTTGACGAAGCGCATCAGCTCAACGCCACGGGCATACAGTTCCTCGGGCAACGTCTGTCCAGCCATCAAGTGCTGGACTTTGCGCGCGACATGCTCGCCGCTGGCCTCTCGCTCGCGGGCGGGCTGCAAGCGTGGCAGGAGCTGGCTGGTGAAGTGGAGCAAAGCGCGCGCGAATTGCGCCTCGTCGCCGGGCGCGTGCAAGGCCGCCTGCCGTGGCAAAGCGCCACCCCAGAGGGGCTGGATGCCACCGCGTGGAGCGCCGCCCTCACGCGCCTTGCCAGCGCGCTGGCCGCTGCGCTCACGGCGCTCATGCAGTGCACAGAGCTTGCGCCCGACTTCCCGCGCCTTGCTGCGCGCGCCGAACAGCTTGGCGCGCTCGCGCAGCACTTTTCCGCGCCGGGCGAGGCCGCTCTCGTGCGCTGGCTGGACGTGGACGCGCGCGCGCTGCACATGGTCGAGTCGCCGCTGGACATCGCCCACGCCGTGCGCACGCGCATGCTTGGGCTGCCCGCCGAGGGTGCAGAAGATGAAAACGCCGCACCACCGCCGGAAGAAGGCGGGCGCCAGCGCGCTTGGATTTTTGTCTCCGCCACGCTGGGCGAGGACGAACGCCTGAGCTGGTTCACGGAAAGCTGCGGACTGCAAAGCGCCGCCACGCTGCGCATCGGCAGCCCCTTTGACTACGCGCGGCAGGCCGCGCTGCATGTGCCCGCCGACTTCCCCGCACCCGGCAGCCCGCAGCACAGCGCCCGCGTCGCGCAGCTTGCCGCACACTGCGCCGAGCGGCTTGGCGGGCGCACGCTGGTGCTCACCACCACGCTGCGCGCGCTACGCGCCGTGAGCGACCAGCTGCGCGAACACTTTGCACAAAGCGGCGCCCCCATAGCCGTGCTGGTGCAGGGTGAGCAGCCCAAGCACCTGCTCATGGAGCGTTTCCGCGCTGGCGGCGGCAGCGTGCTCGTGGGCAGCGCCTCGTTCTGGGAGGGCGTGGACATTCCGGGCGAGGCGCTGCAGTGCCTCATCATCGACAAACTGCCCTTCCCTCCGCCCGATGACCCGCTGGTGCAGGCGCGCAGCCAGCGGCTGGAAAAGCAGGGCCGCAGCCCCTTCGCGCACTACTCGCTGCCCGAAGCGGCGATTGCGCTCAAACAGGGCGCCGGGCGCCTGATACGGCGCGAAAGCGACCGGGGGCTGCTCATCATCTGCGACGCGCGCCTGCGGCAAAAAGGCTATGGCCGCCGCCTGCTCGCCGCCCTGCCGCCCATGCAACGCATTGGCGACGAGGCGCTGGAGCGCGCGCTTAATGCGCTTGCCGCAGCACAAGAACAATCGTAGGGTATCAATTGGTCGCCGGCTTATGTTGCCGGCAATGAAAGGCATTGTTTGATGGCATATGAACGCCCTTCATATACCAATGCAGAATATATTGCATCGTCGGCTTGTTGTGCCGGCGATAAAAGCATACCCATGCAAAAAGATGGCCTGCCCGGGGGGACTCGAACCCTCAACCTGCTGCTTAGAAGGCAGCTGCTCTATCCGGTTGAGCTACGGGCAGAAAAGATGGCGGATTATGCGCGATGCCTTTGCAGCATTGCCAAACTTCAAGGGTATCACTTCATCGCCGGCAACATAAGCCGGCGATGAAACCTATTTCCAGCGAGTATCAAGCCTCCCGCCGCAACGCAGGGAAGAGAATCACGTCGCGGATGCTGGCGCTGTCGGTGATGAGCATGAGCAGCCGGTCCAGCCCCACGCCGCAGCCGCCGGTGGGCGGCATGCCGTATTCCAGCGCGCGCACAAAGTCGGCGTCGTAGTACATGGCTTCGTCGTCGCCGGCTTCCTTGGCTTTGGCTTGCTCGGCAAAGCGCGCGGCCTGGTCTTCGGCGTCGTTGAGTTCGGAGAAGCCGTTGGCCATTTCGCGCCCGCTGATGTACAGCTCAAAACGCTCGGTGACTTCGGGGCGCGCGTCGCTGGCACGCGCCAGCGGGCTGATTTCCGTGGGGTGCTCCATGATGAAGGTGGGCTGCCAGAGCAGGTGTTCCACGGCCTCCTCAAAGTACATGACCTGCAGCGCGGGCAGGCTGCGCTGGCTGAGGCGCTCTTTTTCCTCGCTCATGCCAAGCGCGGCGAGGCGCCGGCGCAGTTCGTCGGCGTTGCCAATGTTGTCGCCAATGTCGGTGTGCTTTTGCAGCGCCTCGGTAATCGTCATGCGCGCGAAGGGCGCGGCGAGGTCTATGGCCTTGCCCTGATATTCCAGTTGCAGCGTGCCGCGCGCGCCCTGCACCAGCTCGCGCAGCAGGCGCTCGGTGAAGTCCATCATGTCGATGTAGTTCCAGTAGGCGGCGTAGAACTCCATCATGGTGAATTCGGGGTTGTGGCGCACGCTGATGCCTTCGTTGCGGAAGCTGCGGTTGACCTCAAACACGCGCTCAAAGCCGCCCACGATGAGGCGCTTCAAGTACAGCTCCGGCGCGATGCGCAGGAACATGTCCTGCCCCAGCGCGTTGTGGTGCGTGACGAAGGGCTTGGCGTTCGCGCCGCCAGCAATGGGGTGCAGCATGGGCGTTTCCACTTCCATGAAGCCTTCGCCCTCCATGAAGCGGCGCAGGTGCGCGAGCAGGCTGCTCCTCAAGGCGAAGCGCGCGCGCGCGCCCTCGTCCATGATGAGGTCCACGTAGCGCTGGCGGTATTTCAGCTCCTGGTCCTGCACGCCGTGGAACTTGTCGGGCAGCGGGCGCAGGTTTTTCGTCAGCAGGCGCAGGCGCGTGGCGTGCAGCGACAGCTCGCCCTTGGCGGTGCGGAACACGCGCCCCTCGGCGGCGACGATGTCGCCCAGGTCCCAGCGCTTGAAGGCGGCGTACGCCTCGTCGCCCACGTCGCCCTTGGAGATGTAAATCTGAAAGCGCCCGGTGGCGTCCTGCAGCGTGGCAAAGCTGGCCTTGCCCATCACGCGCTTGAGCATGAGGCGCCCGGCGAGGCTGGCCGGGATGGGTGCGCCCGCCTCCAGCTCCTCGCGCGAGCGCTCGCCGTACGCTGCGTGCAACGCAGCGGCGCGCGCACTGGGCTTGAAATCATTGGGAAACGCAGGCGCGCCGCCAGCGGCCTGCTGCGCGCGCAGCGCCCCCAGTTTTTCGCGGCGCTCGGCAATCAGCCTGTTCTCATCGCGGTTTTCATCAACAGCGCCCTCTTGCGGCGCGGCGTTCTCGTCAGTCATGGGAAAGCAATCGTGCAAAAAAGGGCGGATTGTAGGAAGCAGTGCACCGTAATGGGTATATATACATCGTCGGCTTATCAAGCCGGCAACCAACTACATAGCTATCGAGTATCAATGATTTCTGCACAAAAAAAGCGCCGGCTGCTGGTGCCGGCGCCTCACTCCTCCCTGACGGGTGCATGGTGCTTTTACGCATTAACGATGAGGGTTATCAACCCGGTAGACAACGCAATCTGCGCGAAGCTGCCGTCAAGCTGCACCCACTGGTGCCCCCAGGCGGGCGGCGGCAGGCGATGCGCGCGCCAGTTGTGCACCGGACGGCGTGCGTGCGGCGGCACCCAGTGCCCGCGCTGCCA
>JAFRYL010000160.1 GCA_017437605.1 Ottowia sp.
CCCGGCGCTGCTGGAAGAACTCGCCGCGAGCGAGGCGCCGCTGGAACGCGCGCTGAATGCCGAGGACGCCGCCGCGATGGAGATTGAGCGCCTCACCTACACCGAAGACGATGGCAACGCCTCCCGCTGGGCGCTCAATGAAGACGCGATGGCGAGCGAAAAGTTGGGCGAGGGCATACGCATCTTTGCCGCCGACGCGCGCCGCTTGGACGCGCTGCTGCAGGCCGCGTGAGGTCGGGCATGGCTGACTGGGAACACCGCCCGCGCTGCGACGAGGCGCCCGCATGGGCGCAGCTTGCGCAGGAGGCGCGGCGCTTCACGGGCGAGGGTGCGTTTGACCTGCGCGCCGCATTCGCTGACGACGCGCAGCGCGCACAGCGTTTTGCCCTGCGCGCACCGCAGGTGTTTGCTGACCTGTCCAAAAACCTCTGGGACGAGCCGGTGCGTGCGTTGCTCACGCAGCTTGCCGAGCAGTGCCGCGTTGAGCAGTGGCGCGACGCGATGCTGGCAGGAGAGCGCGTGAATGTGAGCGAGCAGCGGCCAGCCACGCATGTGCATTGGCGCTGGGCGCCGGACGCGCCTACCTCTGTTGAAAATTGCGCCACTGACGCTATCAATTTGCAGGAAACACGCCGCATACTGGACGACATGCTGGCGTACGCCGAGGAGGTGCGCGCCGACGCCGCCATCACCGACGTGGTGAACATCGGCATCGGCGGCTCCGACCTGGGGCCGCGCCTGCTGGCGCAGGCGTTTGCTGCAACTGCCGCAGCGGGCGCCGCCGACGGGCCGCGCGTGCATTTCGTCTCCAACATGGACGGGCACCAGATGGCGCAGACGCTGCGCGGCCTGCGCGCCGAAAGCACGCTGTTCATCATCGTTTCCAAGACGTTCAGCACGGCAGAAACCATGCAGAACGCGGCCTCGGCGCGGCAGTGGTTTGAGGAGCAGGGCGGGCGCGACACTGCGCGCCACTTCACGGCGGTGAGCGCGAACACGGAAGCGGCGGCGCGCTTCGGCGTCGGGCGGTGCTTCGGCTTTGATGCCGGCGTGGGGGGGCGCTATTCGCTCTGGTCGCCGGTTGGATTGGCGGTGGCGATAGCCGCCGGTGCGCAGGCATTTGAAGCATTGCGGCACGGCGCGCGGGAGATGGACGCGCACTTCGCTAGCGCGTCTCTGGCGGACAACCTGCCGGTGCAGCTCGCCCTGCTGGACGTGTGGCAGCGCAATTTCCTAGGCTTTTCCAGCCGCTGCATCGCGCCGTATCACCACGGACTGCGCAGCCTGCCCGCGTATTTGCAACAGCTTGAAATGGAGAGCAATGGCAAGCGCGTGGATGCGCACGGGCGCACCTTGCCCTTTGCCAGCGCGCCCGTGACCTGGGGGCAGGTGGGCAGCAACGGGCAGCACGCCTTTTTCCAGGCGCTGCACCAAGGCAGCGATGTGGTGCCGGTGGAGTTTGTGCTGGTGCGCCGCGCGGCGCACAGCCTGCCGGGGCATCACGAAAAACTGCTGGCGAATGCGCTGGCGCAGTCGCGCGCCCTCATGCTGGGGCAAGAGGGCGATGCGCCCGAGCGCCATTTCCCCGGCAACCGCCCATCCACCACGCTGCTGCTGCCCGACTTGGGCGCCGCCAGCCTTGGCGCAGTGCTGGCGCTTTATGAGCACCGCACGGCGGCGCTCGGCGCCCTGTGGGGCGCCAACAGCTTTGACCAGTGGGGGGTGGAGTTGGGCAAGCGCCATGCGGGTGACATTGCGGACTGTTTGCGGCAGGGCAGCAGCGCCGGCATGGACGCATCGACGGCTATGTTGCTGGACGAAATGCACGCCCTGCCCAGTGTCTGAGCGCCCGGCGTGCTGCATTTCGGCAACGCTTGTGTGCAAGTCTTTCGCGCGCCGCTATCATTGCCTCCATGAGCGACAGGAGCGAACCGCTGCAAACACGACGAGGCGGTTCGTTTACATTCGTTCACCAATCGGCGATGATTCCCCACCATGGTCTTTCCTGCAGATAGATTCTCTTAATGGCTGTTGCGACCCCCACCACCAACAAGGCGACCAGACTTGCTACGCCGGCGGAACTGTCCGGCGTTGGCCGCGCCTTGGTCATGGCCGGCAAGCTCTCGCAGGAAGCCGCCGATGAGATTGCGCGCAAGGCCAAGGACGGAAACAAGCCCTTCATTGCCGAGCTGACCGAGTCGGGCACCGTGTCGTCGTCCGAGCTGGCGCACATCCTCTCGCAGTCGTTTTCGGCGCCGCTGCTGGACGTGGATGCGCTGGACACGGTGCGCCTGCCGCGCGACCTGATTGACCCGCAGCTTGCCGTCAAGCACCGCATTCTGGCGCTAAAAAAACGTGGCAACCGCCTGCTTGTGGCCACTGCCGACCCATCGGACAACGAAGTCGTCGAGAAAATCAAGTTCACGACCCAGATGGGCGTGGAGTGGATTATTGCTGAATACGACAAGTTGATGCGCCTGATTGAAGCGCACAACAAATCCGCCGCCGAAGCCATCGGCAGCATGGCGGAGGGCGGGGTCACCGAGTTTGGTTTTGAAGATCTGGGCGACGACGGGGCGCCGCCAGAAGAAGAAGAAACGGATATTGACGTTGAAGACGCGCCAGTCGTCAAATTTCTGCAGAAAATGCTGGTGGACGCCTTTAACATGCGCGCGTCCGACCTGCATTTTGAGCCGTACGAATTTACGTACCGCGTGCGTTTCCGTATTGACGGGGAGTTGCGCGAAATCGTTTCGCCTCCCATAGTCATCAAGGAAAAACTGGCGTCGCGCATCAAGGTGATGTCGCGGTTGGATATTTCCGAGAAACGCGTGCCGCAGGACGGGCGCATGAAGCTCAAGCTCGCGCCCGGCAAGGTGATTGACTTCCGTGTGAGCACGTTGCCCACACTGTTTGGCGAGAAAATCGTTATCCGTATTCTTGACCCCAGCAGCGCCAAGATGGGGATTGACGCGTTGGGTTACGAGCCGCTGGAAAAGAAACGCCTGCTCACGGCCATTGAGCGCCCGTACGGCATGATACTGGTGACCGGGCCGACGGGGTCGGGCAAGACGGTGTCGCTCTACACCTGCCTGAACCTGCTTAACAAGGAAGGCGTGAATATTTCCACTGCGGAAGACCCGTCGGAAATCAACCTGCCCGGCGTGAATCAGGTGAACGTCAATGAAAAGGCGGGGCTGACGTTTGCATCCGCGCTGAAAGCCTTTTTGCGCCAGGATCCGGATATCATCATGGTCGGGGAAATCCGCGACCTTGAAACGGCGGATATTGCCATCAAGGCGGCGCAGACCGGCCACCTGGTGCTATCCACGCTGCACACCAACGACGCACCCACCACGCTGACCCGTATGCGCAACATGGGCATTGCGCCCTTCAATATCGCGTCCAGCGTCATTTTGATTACGGCGCAGCGCCTTGGCCGGCGCCTGTGCGAAAAATGCAAGGCGCCCACAGAAATACCGCGCGACACCCTGCTGGAAGCCGGTTTTACGGAAGCAGACCTAGACGGAACATGGACGCCATTCAAGCCTGTGGGGTGCGCCGCTTGCAACAACGGCTACAAAGGGCGCGTCGGCATCTATGAGGTGATGCCGATTACCGAGGAATTGCAGCGCATCATTCTGGCGGACGGCAGTGCGCTGGAAATTGCGGCGCAGGCGCGCAAAGAGGGCGTGCGCTCGCTGCGTGAGTCCGGGCTGCACAAGGTCAAAATAGGCGTTACGTCGCTGGAAGAAGTTCTGGCCGTGACCAACGAGTAGGCTGTTTTCAAGAAAACCATAGAGTAGAGAAGGCATCGCATGGCAACCCAAGTCGCCGGCGCTAGGAGCGCCAAGGAAATCGTTTTTGAGTGGGAAGGTAAGGATCGCGCTGGCAAGATTGTTCGCGGCGAGACGCGCGCCTCCGGCGAGAACCAGGTGCAGGTCATGCTGCGCCGCCAGGGCATTACGGTCACAAATATCAAGAAACGCCGTATGCGCTCTGGCAGGAAAATAACGCCGAAAGATATTTCCATTTTTACGCGCCAGTTGGCGACCATGATGAAGGCCGGCGTGCCGCTGTTGCAGTCGTTTGACATTGTGGCGCGCGGCAACCCCAACCCCAGTGTGACCAAGCTGCTCAACGACATCCGTGCCGATGTGGAAACCGGCACATCGCTGGCGTCGGCCTTCCGCAAGCATCCCATGCAGTTCAATGCGCTGTACTGCAATCTGGTGGAGGCGGGTGAAGCGGCTGGTATTCTGGAAGACCTACTTGACCGCTTGGCGGTTTATTTGGAAAAGACAGAGGCTATCAAGTCAAAGATAAAATCTGCGCTCATGTACCCGACAGCGGTTGTTATCGTGTCTATCGTTGTTATCGCCGTCATCATGATTTTTGTGATACCGGCTTTTAAGGAGGTTTTTAACAGTTTTGGAGCAGACCTGCCTGGGCCGACACTGTTTGTCATCGCCATGAGTGAGTTCTTTGTCAAATGGTGGTGGGCGCTGCTGATTTTTGGCGGCGGTGGCATCTTCTTTTTCATGCAGTCTTGGAAGAGAAGTAAAAAGGTGCAGATATTTATGGACAGGCTGCTGCTCAAGCTCCCCATTTTTGGCGAGCTGATTGACAAGTCCATTGTGGCGCGCTGGACGCGCACGCTGTCCACCATGTTTGCGGCGGGTGTGCCGCTGGTGGAGTCACTTGATTCCGTGGGGGGAGCTTCAGGTAATTATGTCTACGAGGCTGCGACCCAAAAAATCCAGACGGAAGTGTCTACAGGCACCAGTCTGACGGCGGCCATGACGAATGCCAATGTGTTTCCGAGCATGGTGCTGCAGATGACAGCCATCGGCGAGGAATCTGGTGCCCTTGACCACATGCTGGGCAAGGCGGCTGACTTTTATGAGGCCGAGGTGGATGAAATGGTGGCGGGTCTGTCCAGCCTGATGGAGCCCCTTATCATCGTGTTTCTTGGAACGATTATCGGCGGCATTGTTGTTGCCATGTATCTGCCCATCTTCAAGCTCGGCGCGGTGGTTTGATGCAAGAAGCTGCTGCGGCTTTGGTGCAGGCGGCGCTGTGCGGCATTTTGGGACTGCTTGTCGGCAGTTTCCTGAATGTCGTGATTTACCGGCTGCCCAAAATGCTGGAGCGCCAGTGGCTTGCTGAGTACGCAGAAATAACGGGCAATGCGGCGCCTGCGGAGGAGGCGCCGTTCAATCTTCTGGTGCCGCGCTCGCACTGCACCAAGTGCGGGCACCAGATTCGCTGGTACGAAAATATCCCCATTGCCAGCTGGATAGCGCTGCGTGGGCGCTGCTCGGGTTGTGCGGCGCCCATCAGCGTGCGCTATCCGTTGGTGGAGCTGGTCACCGGGGTGCTGTTTGCTTGGTGCGGCTGGAAATGGGGCTTTACCTGGCAGGCGGTGGCATGGTGCTTTTTTTCTGCCATGCTGGTCGCCATGACCATGATTGACTGGGACACCACCTTGCTGCCCGACGATTTGACCCTGCCGCTGCTTTGGGGCGGGCTGATTGTGGCGGCGCTTGGCTGGACGGTGCCGTTGTCTGACGCCCTCTGGGGCGCCGTGGCGGGCTATCTGTCGCTCTGGCTGGTGTATTGGGGCTTCAAGTTGCTCACGGGCAAGGAGGGCATGGGCTACGGCGATTTCAAGCTCTTTGCCGCGCTCGGCGTCTGGTTTGGCTGGCAGGTGTTGGTCCCCATCATTCTTATGGCATCGGTGATTGGCGCCATCGTTGGCATGGTGCTGAAGGCGGGCAACAAGCTGCGCGAGGGCGGCGCCGTGCCGTTTGGCCCCTTTCTGTCACTTGCTGGGTTGACGGCCATGATGCTTGGCACGCAGCGGGTGCAGGAGTTGTTTCACCTGTGGTGAGCGTCCGTCTGGGGCTGACGGGCGGCGTCGGCAGCGGCAAAAGCACCGTTGCGGCGCTGCTGGCGGAAGCTGGCGCCGCTGTCATCGACGCCGACGCCCTTTCGCGCGCCGTCACGGGTGCCGGTGGCGCGGCGCTGCCCGCCATTCATAAAGCGTTTGGCTCTGCCATGTTTGACGCCACCGGCGCCCTTGACCGCACCGCCATGCGTGCGCTGGTGAGCGCCGACCCCGGCGCGCGCCGCCGTCTTGAATCCATCATCCACCCCATCGTGCTGCAGGAAAGTGAGCGCCAGGCGCAGGCGGCGCGGCAGCGTGGGGAACAACTTGTCGTCTTTGACATTCCCCTGCTCGTGGAGTCCGGCGCGCGCTGGCGCGCGCAGCTTGACGCCGTGCTTGTTGTCGATTGCGAGCCGGAAGAGCAAATCGCCCGCGTCGCTGCGCGTAGCGGCTGGCCGCGCGCGCATATTGAGGGCATCATGGCCGCGCAAGCCACGCGTGCGCAGCGGCTGGCTGCCGCCGACATCGTCGTCGCCAACGGCAGTGGCGTCAGCCTGCCTGCCCTGCGTGCGCAGGTTCGGGCGCTGCAGCGCAACATCATGGGGCTATGATGCGCGGTTTCTTGCTGGAACACGCCCGTGATTCTCTACGAATACCCCCTCAACGAGCGCATACGCACCTACCTGCGGCTTGGGCGCCTGTTTGGGCGTCTGGAGCAGCTCATCGTGCGCGACAGTGCGCTTGACCACCACTTCGCGCTCACCACCATCTTTGAGCTGCTGGAGGCCACCAGCCGCGCCGACCTCAAATCCGACGTGCTGCGTGACCTGGACAAGCAGAAAAAGCAATTCGCTTCCTGGCGCGGCAACCCCGCCATTTCCGAGACCACGCTCGATGCCGTGCTTGCGCAACTGCAAGAGAGCTTTGACCACCTCACAGGGCAACACATCAAATCCGGCATGGATCTGCTCCAGCACGAGTGGCTGATGAGTCTGCGCAGCCGCAGCGCCATTCCCGGCGGCACCTGCGAATTTGACGCCCCTGCCTACCACGCCTGGCAGCACCACAGCGCGCCGCAGCGCCGTGCCGACCTACAAGAGTGGACCGCCTCCCTCGCGCCGCTTGCGCACGCCATCAGCCTGCTGCTGCGCCTGTTGCGCGACAGCGCCCGGCCGCAGAAAGTCATCGCCACAGGCGGCAATCTCCAGCAAATGCTGCCACAGGGCAGCACTTTCCAGCTCCTGCGCCTGAGCATGGACGAAACGAGCGGCCTCGTGCCCGAAATCAGCGCCAACCGCATGGTTGTCGTTATCCGCCTGATGCGCCCGCAGCCCGACGGCAGCCTCGCGCCCGCGCGCGAAGACGCCACCTTGGAACTGGCGCTATGTGCATGAGCGGCGGCGAGCAGCCCAAAGCGCGTACCGTGCGCTGCCCGCGCTGTGGCGCAGCCAGCCTCTATGCGCCCGAAAACCCCTACCGCCCCTTTTGCAGCCAGCGTTGTCAGCAGATGGATTTGGGCGACTGGGCAAGCGAACGTTTTCGTGTCGCCGCCACCCCGCCCGAAGACGAGGGCGACGCCGCCGAGCCGCTGCAATAAACAGAATCTTGTGGGTATAGATTCATCGCCGGCAACATATGCCGGCGTCCAAACATCATCTGCACAAGTATAAAAAGCACAAGTGTGATGTTGATAGGGTATGTATTCATCGCCGGCTTATAAAGCCGGCAATCAGACATATCTTTTGTCAGTATATGAGCGGCGTCATCCCGTGCGCGCCGCAGCGCGCGCAAGCACGATGGCGCTGACCTGCGCCGCGCCCGCAGCCAGCAGCGTGCGTGCCGCCTCGTGCAGGCTCGCGCCTGTGGTCATCACATCGTCCAGCAGCACGAGGCGCTTGCCTTGCAGCTCAGCGGCATGGCGCGGGTTCACCGCCAGCGCGCCGCGCAGGTTTTTCAGGCGTTTTTTTCGTGGCAGCGTGCGCTGTGGCGGCGTATGGCGCGGGTGCAGCAGCCAGTGCCGTTGCACGGGCGGCGCGTCCGGCACGCAGGCGGCAAGCTGGCGCGCAAGCAGCAGCGCGGGGTTGTAGCCGCGCTCGCCCATGCGCTGTGCGCTGGATGGCATGGGCAGCAGCGCATCGGCGCCGGCGAGCAGCGCCGCCACGCCGCCCGTGCGCGCGAGCACGTCCGCGAGTGGCGTCGCCAGCCCCGGCTGGCTGGAAAACTTCATGCGCGCAATGCACTGCGTCCACGGCCACGCCCAAGCCACCGCCGCAACGCAAGCGTGCAGCGGCGGCGGCTCGCGCAGGCACGCGCCGCAGCGTTCCACCCCTGCCGGCACCGGCAGCGCGCAGGTGGCGCAGCGCGGCTGCGGTCGCGCAAAGCCTTCCACACACTGCGGGCACAGCGGCGGCGCAGGCCACGCATGGCAGA
>JAFRYL010000161.1 GCA_017437605.1 Ottowia sp.
GCCAACAACCACCCCAACTCCAACGTGCTGCTGCACTGCCTGGGCACGGAGGAAGACCCGCGCATCGACACCTTCCAGACGCAGCTTGACGTGGGCGACTGCCTGATGGCGTGCTCGGACGGCCTCTGGCACTACTTCACTGACGCCGAGCTGGGCAGCGTGCTGCAGGCACTGCCGCCGCGTGATGCCAGCAAGTTCCTGCTGGAAAAGGCGCGCGAGCGCGCCATGGGCGGCGGCGACAACCTCTCGCTTGCCATCGTCAAAGTGGAGCCGCTGGAAGGGCGTCCGGCAGTCGGCTCGGCGTTCGCGCCGCTGTAAGCGCCAGCGTTCTCCCACACCGGAAAACGCGCCTTGCAAGGCGCGTTTTTCTTTGGCTTTAATCGTATACTCTGTTATAGAGTGTTTGGTTGCCAGCTTATGTTGCTGGCGATGTATTAATACCCCGTTGACAATGCGTGTTTTTACGCCTGCGGCGCGGGGGTGCGGATGAGGTAGTCAAAGGCGCTCAGCGCCGCTTTTGCACCTTCGCCTGCCGAGATGACGATTTGCTTGTAGGGCACGCTGGAGCAGTCGCCGGCGGCGAAGATGCCCGCGACGTTGCTGGCGCAGCGCGCGTCCACGACGATTTCGCCCATGCGGTTGCGCTCCACCACGCCGTCCAGCCATTCGGTGTTGGGCACGAGGCCGATTTGCACGAACACGCCTTGCAGCGCAATCTGTTTTTCGGCGCCGCTGTCGCGCTCCTTGTATTGCAGGCCGCTGACGCGCTGGCCGTCGCCGTCAATGGCGGTGGTTTGCACGTTCAGGTGAATGTCCACGTTGGGCAGGCTGCGGAGTTTTTGCTGCAGCACGGCGTCGGCCTTCATTTCGGGCAGGAATTCGAGCACGTGCACATGGCGCACGACGCCGGCCAAGTCAATGGCGGCTTCCACGCCGGAGTTGCCGCCGCCAATGACGGCCACGTCCTTGCCCTTGAAGAGCGGCCCGTCGCAGTGCGGGCAGTAGGCAACGCCCTTGGTTTTGTATTCCTGTTCGCCCGGCACATTCACGTTGCGCCAGCGTGCGCCGGTGGCGGCAATGAGGGTGCGGGTTTGCAGCCTGGCGCCGTTTTCCAGCTCCACGCTGATGTATCCGCCTTCCTGTTCGGCGGGCGTGACTTTGGCGACGCGCTGCGCGGCCATCACTTGCACGTCGTATTGGCGCACGTGGTTTTCAAGCTGCGCGGCGTAGCCGGGGCCGGTCATTTCGGGCACGCCGGGGTAGTTGGCGATGTCCATCGTGTCGTTGACCTGGCCGCCAAAACGCTCGGCCACAAGGCCGGTGCGCACGCCCTTGCGCGCGGCATAGATGGCGGCGGTGCAGCCGGCAGGCCCGCTGCCGACGACGAGCACGTCAAAGGGCGCGACGTTCGCCAGCTTTTCCGCTTCGCGCGCGCTGGCGCCCGTGTCCACCTTGCGCAGGATGTCCGCCAGGCTGGTGCGGCCGCTCGAGAACATTTCGCCGTTCAAAAACACGGCGGGCACGCCCATGATGGAGCGCTGCTCGACTTCGTTCTGGAACAGGCCGCCGTCGATGACCGTCACGTTGACGTGTTCATTCATGAGCGCCATGAGCGAGAGCGCCTGCACCACGTCCGGGCAGTTGTGGCACGAGAGGCTCATGTAGACCTCAAAGTTGAGCGGCGCAGCCGGACGCAGCGCCTTGATTTGCGCGAGCGTGTCGGCGTCTTCCTTCGGCGGGTGGCCGCCCGCCCAAAGGAGTGCGAGCACGAGCGAGGTGAATTCGTGCCCAAGCGGAATCGCGGCAAAGCGCAGGCGCGGCGCCTCGCCCGCCCGGTGCAGGGCAAAGGAGGGGCGGCGGCCATCGGGGGCGTCGCTTTCGGCCACGGTGATTTTGTCCGGGCGCAGCGCGGCGATTTCCTGCAGCAGTTCGCGCAGTTCATTTGATTTTGCGCTGCCGTCCAGCGCAGCAGACAGCACAAAGGACTGCTGCACACGTTCAAGATAGGCGCCAAGCTGCGCTTTCATGTCGGCTTCGAGCATGGGGAAGTCTCCTTTTTGTCAAAAAATGGGTGCAAAAATGGCCGGGGGCGCTGCGCGCCGCCGGCCAAGGAAGCCAGTGGAGGCTTGCGCTGTAAATGCGTGGATTAGATTTTGCCGACCAGTTCCAGCGAGGGTTTCAGGGTTTCGGCGCCTTCTTTCCACTTGGCGGGGCAGACTTCGCCCGGGTGCGCGGCGATGTACTGCGCGGCCTTGACCTTGCGCAGCAGGTCGCCAGCGTCGCGGCCAATGCCTTCGGCGGTGATTTCCACGGCCTGAATGATGCCCTGCGGGTCAACGATAAAGGTGCCACGGTCGGCCAGGCCCTGGCCTTCGCGCATGTTTTCAAAGTTGCGGGTGATTTCGCCGGTGGGGTCGCCAATCATGGTGTACTTGATTTTGGCGATGGTGTCGGAAGCGTCCGCCCAGGCTTTGTGCACAAATGCGTGTCGGTGGAAACAGAGTAGATTTCCACGCCCAGTTTCTGAAACTCGGCGTAGTGATCCGCCACGTCGCCCAGTTCGGTGGGGCAGACGAAGGTGAAGTCGGCGGGATAGAAGAAAAACACCGCCCACTTGCCTTTCACGTCAGCATCGGTGATGTCGATGAACTTGCCGTCCTTGTAGGCGCTGGCCTTGAAGGGTTTGATTTCGGTGTTGAGAACAGACATGTTTGCTCCTGTTTGTGTGTGCCCCGACGCGGGGCGGTTTTGAAACGGGTGCGCTTTGCAGCGCGTGACGGGAACGGATTGTAGGCGCGGGCTATCGGGAAAGCCAATTCATTTTTACTAAGCTATTTTTAGCTGCGCGCTATTGCCGCCGGCGGGCGTCAGCCGCCCATGCTGGCGTCGCGCGTGAACAGCCCCACGCGCAGGTCTTTGGCGACGTAGATTTCCTTGCCGTCGGCGAGCAGCCGCGCGTCGCCGATGGCCATGTGCAGCTTGCGGCGAATGACGCGCTTGATGTCAATTTCGTAGCGCACCAGCTTCACGTCGGGCGAGACTTCGCCGGTGAAGCGCACTTCGCCCGCGCCCAGCGCGCGCCCGCGCCCGGGCAGCCGCAGCCAGGTGAGATAGAAGCCGATGAGCTGCCACATGGCGTCCAGCCCGAGGCAGCCGGGCATGACGGGGTCGGTCTGGAAGTGGCAGGCGAAAAACCACAGGTCGGGGCACACGTCCAGCTCCGCCTCGATGCGCCCAAGGCCGTGCGCGCCGCCATCGTCATCAATGTGCGTGATGCGGTCAAACATCAGCATGGGCGGCAGCGGCAGGCGCCCGCTGTCAGGGGTGAACAGGCGCCCCTCGCCGGAGGCAATCAGTTGGTCGTAGGAAAAAGATTCGCGCATGGCGCCGCATTGTGCCTTGCGGCGCGCGTGCGGGCGAGAGGTGCGCGCCTGCGGCGTTGCATGCGCGCGTGTTTTGTGGGGTATATGTTTGTCGCCGGCATAAGTTGCCGGCGATGAAGTATTATTTGAACATGTATGTGCGACGTTTTGCCATCAATGCACATAGCAGCACACACGCAGCGCACGCGACGACCAGCGGCCAGATGCCAAAACGCGCCGCCCAGCGCGCGTAGGGCGTGATGACGGTGCGCCCGGTGAACTCGCCCTCCAGCACAGTGCGCGTGTGTGGCGGCAGGCTGTGCGTGACGCGCCCGCTGGCGTCAATGATGGCGGTGACGCCGGTGTTGGTGGCGCGCAGCATGGGGCGCGCAAATTCCAGCGCGCGCATGCGGCTCATGGCCAGGTGTTGCTGCAGGGCGTTGCTTTCGCCAAACCAGGCGATGTTGCTCATGTTCACGAAAGCGGTGGGGGCGCTGGCGGGGTCAAGAAAGCGCGCGGCGAGTTCTTCGCCGAACACGTCTTCGTAGCAGATGTTGGGCGCGAGCCGCTGCCCTTGCCAGAGGAAGGAGGGCTGGCGCTGCGCGCCGCGCTCAAAGCTGCCCAGCGGAATGTTCATGGCGTCCACAAACCACTGGAACAGCGGCGGAATGAATTCGCCAAAAGGCACGAGGTGGTGCTTGTCGTAGCGGTACGGGGCGCTTTGCCCGGGGGCGAGACCGAGGGCGGCGTTGGTGAAGCCCGTGCCGTCCTGCAGCGGAAAGCCGAGCAGCGCGGCCTGCCCGCCCCGTGTGAAGCGGCGCTGCACGCGCTCCCAGTAGCCGGGCGGGAGGTTCTGCAGGAACACGGGAATGGCGGTTTCTGGCGTGACGACGAGCGGGGCGCTGGTGCGCAGAAGCTGCTCGCCGTACCACGCCAGCGAGTCGGCGATGCCGGTGCCGGGAATGAATTTTTCGTCCTGCGGAATGTTGCCCTGCATGAGTTGCACGCGCATGGGCGGCAGGGCGTCGGCGGCATCGGCGCGCGGGGGCAGCTGATGCATTGGCAGGCAGAGCAGGGCATACGCAAGCACAGCATGGCGCGTGTGGCGCACCCGGCGCGCGGCAAAGGCGTTGGCAGAAGCGCTGGCAAGCAGCGCGGCGATGAGCGCCGCCGCCCAGCCGATGCCGTAGACGCCCGCGTACGGCGCAAGCAGTGCGAGCATGCCTGTCACATGCGCGTAGCCGCCAGCCGCCCAAGGAAAACCGGTGAAGAGGCGCGCGCGCGCGAGTTCGGCCAGCGTCCAGAGCGCAGCAAAGGCAAGCGTCCACGCCACGCCACGCGGCAGGCGCAGGCGTGTCAGCCCCGCCGCTGCAGCGCCGTAATACAGCGCAAGAAAGGCGGCGAGCGCCAGCACCGCCAGCGCCGAAAGCGGCGCCGCCAGCCCGCCGTAGGTGTGCATGGAGATGAACAGCCACCAGAAGCTGCCCGCCAGCCACGCCGTTGCGAACAACCAGCCCGCGAGCGCCGCGCGCCGCACGTCCATGCCGCGCAACAGGTGCGCCAGCCACGCGAGCGAAAGCAGCTGCAGCGCGACGCCGAGCGGCCCGGGCAGCAGGGCAGAGAGCGCCAGCGCCTGCGCGCCGCCAGCAAGCAGCGCGGTGACGGCGAGGCGGGCGGCGTTCATAGCGATGCCGCTTGCGTGAGCGGCGGCGCGTCCTGCGGCACACGCTGCACGC
>JAFRYL010000162.1 GCA_017437605.1 Ottowia sp.
CTCCTTTGGCCGCCTTCTTCTTTGGCCGCTGGCGTTCTGCTCGCTGACCGCGTGCAGCGCCACGCCGGGCGCCGCGCCCGACACCTCCACCTGGCCCAAGCAGCTGACCAGCGGCGAAGCGCCGCGCTCCATGTGCAACGCACAGGCTGCGAAATTCCTGGAACAGCAGCCCTACGCCGCAGACACACTTGAGCGCGCCCTGAAAGCCTCCGGCGCCGATGAAGCGCGCGTGCTGCTGCAAAGCCAGCCCATCACCAAGGAACTCCAGCGCGGGCGCCTGAACGTCATCGTGGACGACGAGCAGCGCACCGTGCTGCGCGTGCGCTGCGGCTGATGTGCCCTCGCCCGCCTTTCCGATTTCTTCACACCTACCTTAGAGCAAACATGAACACCATGAACCCAAGCCTTTCTTTCAAGCGCCGCGCCCTGTGGAGCGCGGCAGCACTGGCACTCTGCGGCACGCTGGCGTCCTGCGGCGGCGGCGATGACGGCGGCAGCGCTGGCGGCGGTGGCGGCGGCACCGGCAGCAAGGCGGGCGAAGACCCCATCGCGGTGAACACCTCCCTCGCCATTGCGCCGATGGTCGCCAAAAGCACGGTCAAGGCGCAGGAAGTTGCCGCGCAGCCCGTGCTGGGCGCTGATGCGCCTGTGGCGCAAATCACCCTGCCCGCGCTGGCTGCCACCAAAGCCGCGCTGCCCGCCCCGCAAAAGGGGCAGGCCATGCGCATCGGCACCGTGCGTGCCACTGGCGCGCAGGCGGGCGCGGATGAAGTCGCCAAGCTGCTGCAGTGGCAGCTGCTGCCCGGCGGCGGGCAGGCGGCGGCGCTGCGTTTTGCCTCCACCGGCGCGGCTGGCGTGCGTCTGGCCGTGGACGTGCAGAGCCTGCCCGAAGGCGCGGTGCTGCGCTTCTATGGCGACGAAGGCGAGGTGCAGGCAGTGCCCGCCGCAGAAGCCGCGCGCCTGCGCGCCATCAATGAAAAAGCGGGGCTGGAAGGCGAAGCCGCACGCACGGTGTGGAGCCTGCCCTTTGACGGCGAGCGCGCCACGCTGGAAGTGGAGCTGCCCGCCGGCGTTGCGCCTGATGCGGTTGCCCTCGCCGTGCCACAGCTCTCGCACCAGATGCTCACGGTTCAGCAGGCGCTGGAAAAAGACGCAAGCGACATCGGCAGCTCCGGCTCGTGCAACCTCAACGCCACCTGCGTCTACGACGACATCAACGCCGAAAGCCGCGCCGTTGCCAAGATGATTTTCAACGCCATAGACCCCGACGATGGTCGCCTCAAAAGCTACCTGTGTACCGGCACCCTGCTCAACGACGCCAACTCCAGCGGCACGCCGTACTTCATCACAGCGAACCACTGCATCAGCACACAGGGGGCGGCAGCCTCGCTCACCACCTACTGGTTCTTCCGCGCCGCCTCGTGCGGTTCGCCGAACAGAGCCGACGGCGGCATGAAGGTGCTGGGCGGCGGCGCAGAGGGTCTCATTACCAGCCCCGCCTACGACGACACCGACCCCGCAAATCCATACTACGGCTACGACGCCACGCTGCTGAAACTCAACAACCCGCCGCCCGCTGGTGCCGTCTACGCCGGCTCCTACTGGGGCAGCTTGGGCACGGGCGACGGCACGCTGGGCGTGCATCATCCCGGGGGCGACCTGCAAAAGTACAGCGTCGGCAACGTCACCGGCTACACCGCGTGCAAAAGCAGCAGCGACGGCGGCAGCGGCTGCGCACGTAATGGCGACAGCACCTATCCGCTCTACCGCATCGGCTGGAAGAGGGGCACCACGGAAGGCGGCAGCAGCGGCTCGGCTCTCTTCGTGCGCGACCAAGCCACCGGCACGCGCTACCTCGCTGGCGTACTGCACGGCGGCAACGCAAGCTGCTCCAACCAGGGCGGCTTTGATGCCTACGGGCGTTTTGACGGCTTCTTCCCCGCAGTGCAACCCTGGCTGCAGCCATAAGCACACCGCACTCCGATAGCATGGAGCCTGGCCTCACCCCCAGGCTCCATTTTTTTTGAGAGGAATCGCACCGTGATAGGCCGCCTGAACGGACTGCTGCTTGAAAACACCCCGCCCCTGCTGCTCGTGGACTGCCACGGCGTCGGCTACGAAGTGTGGGCGCCCATGAGCACCTGCTTTGCCCTGCCCGCCTGCGGGCAGCCCGTGACGCTGCTCACGCACCTTGCCGTGCGCGAAGACGCGCACCAGCTCTACGGCTTTGCCACCGCCGCCGAGCGCGAGGCGTTCCGCGCCCTCATTCGCATCAACGGCGTGGGCGCGCGCATGGCGCTGGCCGTGCTCTCGGGCATGAGCGTGGACGCGCTGGCGCAAGCCATCGCCGAGCAAAACGCCGCGCTGCTCACGCGCATTCCCGGCATCGGCAAAAAAACCGCCGAGCGCCTGCTGCTTGAACTCAAGGGCAAGCTCGCCGGCGCCGAGGCCGCCGCCAGCGCGCCCAAAAACGCCGCGCACGCCGACATCAAACAGGCGCTCATCGCGCTGGGCTATAGCGAAAAAGAAGCCGCCGCCGCGCTGCGCGCGCTGCCCGAAGACATCTCCGTTCAGGAGGGCATTCGTCTGGCGTTGGGCAAATGAAAAAGACATATACCCATCATTGATTATTTTGGTTGCCGGCTTTATAAGCCGGCGACCATACGATACACGCCGGAAATGCACTAATTACTTCCCCTCGCCCCCGCGTGCCGCGAAGCGGCTCGGCAGGGGGAGAGGTCAGGGAGAGGGGGCAAAAGCAGCGGGTATCAATGTATCACCGGCAATAAAAGCCGGCAATGTGACATATCTAGCGTTAGTATCGCGTTTTTGATGTCGTCGCCGCATTGCTGGCGCAACGCGGCGCACCCCCACCCTGCCCTCCCCCTCCGACCGCGCTGCGCGCGGCGAGGGAGAGGGGCTGTTCTTTTTTTGTGCGCGCTCCGCGCGTGTTGCTGCCAGCGCGGGACAATACGCGCCCCATGAGCATTCACACCGACGACCTTTCCCCCGCGCAGGCCGCGCCGCGCCTTGTCGCCGCCGCCAGCGCCAATCCGCGCGAGGCGGCGCTGGAGCGCGCCCTGCGCCCCACGCACCTGCGCGACTTCACCGGCCAGCGCAAGGCGCGCGAGCAGCTTGAAATCTTCATCGGCGCGGCCAAAAAGCGCGGCGAGGCGCTCGACCACGTCCTGCTCTACGGCCCGCCCGGGCTGGGCAAAACCACGCTCAGCCACATCATTGCGCACGAGCTGGACGTCACCCTGCACTCCACCAGCGGCCCGGTGCTGGAAAAGCCGCGCGACCTCGCCGCCATGCTCACCGCGCTGCAGCCGCGCGACGTGCTGTTCATTGACGAAATCCACCGCCTCAGCCCCGTGGTGGAAGAAATCCTCTACCCCGCGCTGGAGGACTACCAGATTGACATCCTGATTGGCGAGGGGCCGGCGGCGCGCTCCATCAAGCTGGACATTCAACCCTTCACCCTTGTCGGTGCCACCACGCGCGCTGGCATGCTCACCAACCCGCTGCGCGACCGCTTCGGCATCGTCACGCGGCTGGAGTTTTATGCGCCAGATGAATTGCAAAGCATCGTCACGCGCTCGGCGGCGCTGCTGGACATGACGCTGGACGCCGACGCCGCCCTTGAAATCGCGCGCCGCAGCCGGGGCACTCCGCGCATCGCCAACCGCCTGCTGCGGCGCGTGCGCGACTTTGCCGATGTGCGCGGCGACGGGCGCGTGACCTGCGCGCTGGCGCAGCAGGCGCTCGCCATGCTGGACGTGGACCCCAAGGGCTTTGACCTCATGGACCGCAAACTGCTCGAAGCACTCGTCGTACGCTTTGACGGCGGCCCCGCAGGTCTCGACAACCTCGCTGCCAGCATCGGCGAATCGCCCGACACCATTGAAGACGTGATTGAACCCTACCTCATTCAACAAGGCTATATCCAGCGCACCCCGCGCGGGCGCCTTGCCACCCACGCCGCGTGGCAGCACATGGGACTCACGCCGCCGCAACCAGAAGGCTCGCTTTTGTAGGGGTATTGCTTCATCTCCGGCAACATAAGCCGGCAGACAAAGAACATTTCAAACAGTATGAAAACATGGGCAACTCGGAACTGCTGATTTACCAGGCCGCCAGCGGCGCCATCAAAATCGACGTGCGCCTTGAAGATGAAACCGTGTGGCTCACGCAAGACCACATGGCGGCGCTTTTTGGTAAAACAAAACCAACAATAAATCACCACATACGCCACATCTTTGAGGAAGGTGAGCTTGACCCGGACGTGGTTATTAGAAAATTTCTAATAACCACTCCGCACGGTGCCATGCCCGGTAAAACACAAACCAGCGGTGTGCAGCACTACAACCTTGATGTGGTCATATCCGTCGGCTACCGCGTCAAATCCATCCAAGGCACGCGCTTTCGCATGTGGGCAACCAAGCTGCTGCGCGAGCACATCGTCAAGGGCTACACGCTCGACGACGAGCGTTTCAAGTCCGGCGGCTCGTCGCACTACTTCATGGAACTGCAGGAGCGTATCCGCGAAATACGCCTGTCCGAGCGTTTTTTCTACCAGAAAATCAAGGATATTTACACCACCAGCATTGACTACGATCCGAAAGACGCCAGAACCATCGCCTTTTTTGCCGCCGTGCAAAACAAGCTGCTTTGGGCCATCAGCCACCAGACCGCTGCCGAACTCGTGTACCGCCGCGCCAACGCCGCCCTGCCGCTCATGGGCATGCAATCATTTGACAAGCAGGGCAGCCGCGCCGTGCGCAAAAGCGACACCAGCATCGCCAAAAACTATCTGAATGAAGACGAAATCAAACTGCTCGGCCTGCTCGTCGAACAATACCTCGCCTTCGCCGAAGCCATGGCGCAGCAGCGCATCCCCATGCGCATGGCAGACTGGGCCGAGCGCCTTGACGCCATCATCCAGCTCAACGGGCGCGAACTGCTCACGCACGCCGGCAGCATCAGCCACCAGATGGCGCAGGAAAAGGCCGCCCTTGAATACGGCAAATTCCAGCAGGTGCAGCGCACCGTCCAGCACGAGGAAAACCTGCGCGAACTGGAAGCCGACCTCAAAAGCCTTGCACAGCACAGCAACACACATACCTAATATGTAAACATACACTTGCCGGCTTCATAAGCCGGCGACCAACACATACTCCATCAAAACATCATGACCGACACCCAAGACATCCCCGCCCTCATGCAGCGCATGGGCGCTGCTGCGCGCGCTGCTTCTGCTGAACTTGCCGCGTCCAGCGCCGCCGTGCGCGCCGACGCGCTGCGCCGCCTGGCCGCGCTGCTGCGTGCCAACGTGCCTGCCTTGCTTGCCGCCAACGCGCCCGACGTGGACAAGGCGCAAGCCGCTGGCCTTGCCGCGCCGCTGGTGGAGCGCCTGCGCCTCACGGAGCGCATCGTGCAAACCTGCGCCGAGGGCTGCGAGCAGCTCGCCGCCATGCCCGACGTGATTGGGCAGATTCGCGGCCTGCGCCAGCAGCCCAGCGGCATTCGCGTCGGACAGATGCGCGTGCCCCTTGGCGTGTTCGGCATGATTTATGAAAGCCGCCCCAACGTGACGATAGAGGCGGCGTCGCTCGCCATCAAAAGCGCCAACGCCGCCATTCTGCGCGGCGGCAGCGAGGCGCTTGGCTCCAACGCGGCGCTGGCTGCCCTCGTGCGCCAGGCGCTGCGCGAAGCGGGGCTGCCCGAAGACGGCGTGCAACTCGTCCCCACGCCCGACCGCGCCGCCATCGACCAGCTCATCGCCATGCCGGACTATGTGGACGTCATCATTCCGCGCGGCGGGCGCGGCCTGATTGAACGCATCGCCGCTGGCGCGCGCGTGCCCGTCATCAAGCATCTGGACGGCATCTGCCACACCTACGTGGACGCGCCCTGCGACATGGACATGGCGGTCAGCGTCACCGACAACGCCAAAACCCAGCGCTACAGCCCCTGCAACGCCACGGAAACGCTGCTCGTCGCGCGCGACGCCGCCGCCGACTTTTTGCCGCGCATCGGCGCCATCTTCGCCGCCAAGGGCGTGCAAATGCGCTGCGACGCCGAGGCGCTCGCCATCCTGCGCGCCGCCGCTCTTGAAAACGCCGACCTGCACCCAGCGACCGAAGACGACTGGCGCGCCGAATACCTCGCCCCCATCATCGCCATTGCCGTCGTGGACGGGGTGGACGCGGCCATCAGTCACATCAACCGCTACGGCAGCCACCACACCGATGCCATCATCACCAGCGACTGGCAGCACGCGCAGCGCTTCATGCAGCGCGTCGATTCATCCAGCGTCATGGTCAACGCCAGCACGCGCTTTGCCGACGGCTTTGAATACGGGTTGGGTGCCGAAATCGGCATCAGCACCGACAAGTTCCACGCGCGCGGCCCCGTGGGCGTGGAGGGGCTGACCTCGCTCAAATGGATAGTGCTGGGTGAAGGGCAGGGGCGGAAGTAAAAAGAACACACACCCTTTTACTTCTCCCGGTGTGGCTCCTACACTCGGCGGCACACCACAGCCCGAACACCCCACCAGCAGTCATGGTTCCGCACCTCATCACCGCCCTCGCCGGCCCGCTCAGCGAACTTGAAGAGCGCATTCTTGAAGCCGCCCCTGTCATCGAACGCTGGTTCCGGCAGGAATGGATGGAGCACACCCCGCCCATCTACGCCGCCGCGCGCGTACACAACGCCGGCTTCAAGCTCGCCACGCTTGACCTTGACCTCTTTCCCCGTGGCTGGCACCTGCTCGCTGAAAGCACCATGCCGCTCGCTGTCCTTGCGGCACAGGCGGCCATAGAAAAAATCTGCCCCGAGGCGCGGCGCCTGCTCATCGTCCCTGAAAACGGCGCCCCCGCCGACGCCGACCTCGCCAGCCTCCACCGCCTGCAACAAATCTTCCGCATGGCGGGGCTGGAGGTGCGCTTTGGCTCGCTTGACCCCGCCCTCAACGCCACCACGCAGCTCGCGCACCCGGATGCCAGCGCCCCCATGCCGCTGGAGCCCATTCAGCGCCACAAAACGCGCCTGCACACGCAGGACTTTGAACCCTGCTCCGTCCTGCTGTGCAACGCACTCGGCGCCGGCGTCCCCGGCATTCTTGAAGACCTCTTTGGCCAGCACCTCCTCCCGCCCCTGCAGGCGGGCTGGAGCACGCGCCGCCGCAGCCGCCACCGCAGCTTTTACATGGACGCGGCCAAACGCTTCGGCAAACTCATCGGCGTTGACCCCTGGCTGCTCGCCCCCTTTGCCGACGCCGGCAGCACCGACAGCCCGCAAGCCATCGCCGCGCTGCGCGAGCGCGCCAATGCCCTGCTTGCGCGTATCCGGCGCAAATACCGCAGCTACGGCATCCAGGAGCAGCCCTGCCTGCTGCTGGCCAGCGACGCCGGCCCGCGCGGCGTCCCCGTGCAAATCATCCGCGACCCGCGCGAAATCGACCCCACCACCCTGCCCGCCGAAGTGCTGCTGCAGGAAGGCGTGCCCACGCGCGAGCGCGTTGACGCAGCCGTGGCCGAATCCTGGGTCTACAGCATTGACCGCTACATCGTCGGCGGCTACTACTGCGTGCATGACGGCGACGCCAGCGAAATGTGCGACGCCTGCAGCAGCTTCGTCCCCCAGGCCATCGCCGAGCCGCCGCAACTGCCCCGCGCCGGCGCCCCCGACCACAACCGCTTCTACATGTACGGCGTCATCGCCCGCCTCGCGCTCGTGGCCGCCAGCTACGAGCTGGAAGCCACCGACCCCGAATGGCTGTCCCTGCAGGACGAGGAAGAATAAGCGGAAAAACAACGGGTATAAAACAAACGCCGGCATAAGTTGCCGGCGTTCATGTCAATATACCAAGGGTATAGGCTGCTACACGTCTTCCTCAAACATGGTGATGCGGCTGTCGGCAAAGCCCGCGTTGAGCGTCTCGTGAATGCGGTCCACCAGGAACCAGCTTCCGCGCAGCACCGCCTCCCGGGTGTAGGCCGCCAGACGCGGCGTCAGGTGCAGGTTGGGCAAATCCGCCAGCGGCCCGCCCAGCGCCCACAGCTCGTCCTTGTCGCTGTCGAGCATGAGGGAGATGATTCTTCCAGAGCGCAGCGCCTCGCCCATCGCCTGCGCGTCAAACAGTTCCGGGCGGCTGATGAAGGCCCAGCGCTGCCCCTTGCGGCAGGACTCCAGCACATGCTCGCTCAACATGCCGCGATAGCGCGTGGCGTAGAGCTGCTGCACCGACACGATTTCCGCCTCCTCCAGCAGCTCGCGCAGCCCCATGGGCTGCACCCCAAGGCGCTGCCACATCTCCGCGCTGCGGTGCATCGCCGGGTCGTAGCCCATCAGCCGCGCGCCCAGCGCCAGCAGCACCGGCACCAGCTCATGCACCACGGGCGACATGCCAATCAGCCCGATGCGCATGTCGTTGATTTCGCGCCCCATCCTGCGCGCCGTCGGGCTGGGCACCCCCGAATAGCGCGCCAGCACCAGCAGGTTGGAAAGCAAAAACTCCGACTGCGCGCGCACCGTCGCCGACACCGCCTGCGTCACGCGCACGCGGCGCCGCCCGCAGGCCTCAATGTCGATGTTTTCAATGCTGTCGTGAATGCGCCCTATCACTTTCAGGCGCGGCGCGTGCCCCAGCAGCGTCTGGTTGATGCGCAGGCGCGGCGGCGCCACCAACGCCGTCACATCGCGCAAGGCCGCATACAACTGCTGCTCATCACGCAGCAGCTCAGGCCGATAATCCACCTCGTGATGCCCGCGCAGCCATTCCAGCGCATCGGGCGCCAGGTTCTCCAGCAAAAGGACTTCCACTTTTCTCTCTCCAGCCACTCGCGCGGCAAACAGCCAAAACCGGGCGGCACTCTACCACCCAACACACCATGACCAACCACGAACAGCAGTCCCTTCGCACCGCCGTCTTCCCTGTTGCCGGCCTCGGCACACGCTTTCTGCCGGCCACCAAAGCCAGCCCCAAGGAAATGCTTACCGTCGTGGACAAACCACTCATTCAATACGCCGGTGAGGAAGCCTACAGCGCCGGCATAC
>JAFRYL010000163.1 GCA_017437605.1 Ottowia sp.
GCCAGAGCTGGCAGAAGATGCGCCCGCCCTGCTCGTGCACGGCGTCGGTGACGAGCTTCCAGCCAGCGGCCTGCTCTTCGTTGTAGATGCCGGGCACGTCCACGTAGCCAAACGAGCGCGCAGAGATGCCCGCGCCTTCGCTGATGATGAGGGAGGCGCCTGTGGCGGGGTTGGCGCGCTGCGCGTAGTAGCGCGCCATCATTTCGTTGGGAATGCCGCCGGGCGCGCGCGAGCGCGTGAGCGGCGCCATGACCACGCGCGTGGACAGCTCCATGCGGCCAACGCGCAGCGGTGTAAACAGTCTTCCTGGCATGGTTGTTCCAAGCTCCTTCTTCGTGTTGTCTTGCAAGAGATACTGAAAACCTGCAGTCAGGAATTATCGGCGCACTTTTGTGCAGCGCAGCAAAAGCAGCGCCGCGCGCAGCACAGCGGCGTTGCGCACGCACAAAAAAAGGCACGGGAAGCGCCCGTGCCCTCTGCGCAGCAGTACGCTGCCGCTTACTCAGCCGCCTTCTTGGGCGGGTGCTGCTTCACCCACTGCTGGTAGTCGGGATGCTGGTCAAGCGTCTTGAAGCAGAAGCCGCGCTCTTTCAGGCCGCCAAGCAGTTGCTCCAGCGCCTTGGCCGTGTCTTCATCGCTCTGCCCGGGCTGCGCGCCCAGATGCGACAGCACGATGGCGCCGGGCTGCGCACTCTCGCTGCTGATGAAGTGCTCCGGCCACGGCACATGCGCATAGCCGCAGGAGCGCGCGGCGCCTTCAAGTTTGGGCGTCGTCACCCCGCCCGGCGCGTGGAACAGCGGCAGCGCATCGCGCCCGCTGTAGAAGCTCATCCAGCGGTCAGCTTCTCCGAGCGCACTGCAGTACTTGCCCGCGTCCCAGGTGTAATCGCTGCCGGCGAGCACGCCGGCCTGCACCTTCACGCGGAAGCCGCCGCCGCGCTTGCGCGGCATCTCGCCGCGCAGCAGCGGCAAATCCCACGGCTGCACCGCGAGCGCGTGCCCGTCATCGCCCAACTGGCGCCACACGTCGCCCCAGTCGCGCGAAAGCGCCGAGTCGCCTTCGCTCCCGGTGGGGCTGTTGCCGGCGAAGAAGGTTGCCTGCACCTTGGCGCGCTGCAGCGCCTGCGCCATCGGGCGCGCGGCCTGCATGTCGCCCGTGGCGAACACCAGATACAGCGGCTGGCAGGCTTCGGCCTGCTCCTGAGCCTTGGGCTGGCTCTTCACCTGGGACTGGGCGGCTCCGGCAGCCAGCGCAGCAGCCAGAGCGGGAACAGCAAAACGGAGAAAACGGGACATGGCAGAAACAAGTTGTCACTCACAAAGCGCGCAAGTATGCCGGCAACAGCACGCGCACGTACGCAAAAAGCGCCCCGGCGCCGCATTTGTGCCCGCCTGCGCCGCTACACTGCTGCAGCTTTGCAACACAAGGAGCGCCGCGCCATGAAAATCCTCTTGCCCGTTGACGGCAGCCTCTACACCAAGAAGATGCTTGCGTACCTCACCACGCATCTGGACATGTTCGCCACCAACAACGAGTTCACCGTGCTCTCGGTGCAGCCGGCGCTGCCGCCGCGCGCACGCGGCATGTTGAACCAGCAGGAGCTTCTCGAGTATCACAAGGAAGAAGCCGCCAAAGTGCTCGACCCCGTGCTCAAATTCCTGCAGCAGCACGACATCACCGTCACCGCCCGCGCCGAAACCGGCTCGCCCGGCGAAGTCATCTCAAGCTACGCCACCGACGGGCGCTTTGAACTCATCATCATGGGTTCGCACGGCAACAGCGCGCTGGCTGGCCTGGTCATGGGGTCTGTGGCCAGCAAGGTGCTCGCCTCCTGCTCGGCGCCCGTGCTGCTCATTCGCTGACGCAGCCGCGCCATGCCCGCCCGGGACTACTACGCCACGCTCGGCGTCGCGCGCAGCGCCAGCGCCGCCGACATCAAGAAAGCCTACCGGCGGCTGGCGCGCCAGTACCACCCCGACATCAACAAGGCGCCCGATGCCGCCACGCGCATGGCCGCCATCAACGAGGCCTACGCCATTCTCAGCAACCCCGGCCAGCGCGCCACCTACGACCGCCTCGGCGCCAGCGCTTGGGCTGGCGGCGCGCCCCCCGGCTGGAGCGGCGGCAGCGCGGGCTTCAACTTCGGCCCCGGCTTTGCCTCCTTCAGCCAGAACTTTTCCAGCGCCGACGCGGGGCAGTTCGGCAACTTCTTCGACACCCTCTTTGGCCAGAGCGAGCGCCGCCCCCCTGCCCCGCAGCGCGGCGCTGACCGCCACGCCGACATCACCCTCACCTTGGCCGAGGTCTACCGGGGCGTGCAGCGGCGCATCACCCTGCCCGGCGGCCAGCAGCTGAGCGTGGACATTCCCGCCGGCATGCTTGAAGGGCAAAGCGTGCGCCTCAAAGGGCGCGGTGCGCCCGGCACGCGCGGCGGGCTGCCCGGCGACATGCTGCTGGCTGTACGCATCAAGGCCGACACGCGCTGGCGCCTTGACGGGCGCAACGTCACGCAGCGGCTGGACATCGCCCCGTGGGACGCGGCGCTGGGCGCCAGCGTGGAAACCACCACGCCGGGCGGCACCACCATCGCCGTCACCATACCCGCCGGCAGCGCCGCCGGCCAGCGCCTGCGCGTCAAAGGGCGCGGCGTGCCGGCGGCCAAGGGGCACCCCGCCGGCGACCTCTATCTGGAACTGCACATCACCACCCCGCCCACCGCCGACGAGCGCCAGCGCGCCGCCTGGCAAGCACTGCGCGACGCCTACCCCGGCTTCCAGCCCACCAACATATAAAGCCAAAAACCATAGGGTATCAACATGCTGCCGGCAAACATTGCCGGCGGCTGTTGGCGATTGCACGAGGTATACGTGTAGGGGCGCAATTGGCTACGCCGAAACTTCGTTTTCATTGCGCCCTGAATGTTTCCTGCACCCGGGCGGGCGCGATGAATCGCGCCCCTACGGTGCCGGTTGTAGATTTTGATGGAGTATTACGCGGTTGCCGGCAACATAAGCCGGCGACCACATACAATTTCAATAGGTATGCCGTCTTCGGCACCCATCACGGCGCCGGCGGCGCTGGCGGCAGCGGCTGCACCTCAATGGGCTGCGCCGCCGGCTGCTGCACCACAGGCGTCTGCACCACCGGGTGCGTCTGCACACCCGTTGCCGGCTCCGTCACCAACTGCTCCCCGGCGTCCAGCCCGTCGCTCTGCGATGCCTTCTGGCTGCTGCTGCCCAGCGGCGTAATCACCGCGTCCACACCGCCCGCCGGCTGCTCAACAATCAGGTCAATGATGCGCACCACGCGCTGCACCCCCTCGGCGCTGCGCGCTGCCTCCGTCGTCAAATCAGCCTCACCCGCCGTCAGGCGCCCCATCAGATACGTGACGCCGCGCTCCGTGAGCACCTTCACAGCGCCCGAAGGCACACCGTTCTGGTTGAGCATCTTGGTACGCACGCGGCTGGTAATCAGCGTGTCATTGGAACGCTGCGACATGCCCGCGTTCTCCATCACCGCCAGCTCGTTGAACACGCCCTGCGCCTGCGGCAGCGCGCGCACCGCCGCGTCCACCGCCTGCCAGTCCGCCTGCGTGGGCACCTCGCCCGTGAGCAGCACGCGGCGGAAATAGCTCGTCACCGTCACGCGCCCGCGCTCCCCGAGAAGACGCTGCACCGCCTCCTCGCCCGCCTTTTCCAGCGCACTGTCCGCCTGCGAAGTTTCGCTGCTGCGCCGGTCGCCGTTGTAGAGCAGCACCCCCGCGCCCGCCGCGCCGCCCACCAGCGCCGCCTCCATGCAGCCCGCCAGCGCCAGCGCCGCACACACCGCAGCCACCGCTGCCTGCCAAGTCGTCCTCTTCATTGCTTCGTCCTCTCGTTGCGCGCCCGCGCTGGGCGCTGTTTGCACTGAGCGCGAATATACCCCCATGCCCACACGCACCCGCCACTGCACACAAAAACGCCGCCCGTGCCGGTCATGGCGCAGGCGGCGTTGCTTATGCGGGAAGTGCGCGTCAGTTACCAGCTCGGGCGCGTGACGGCTGCGGCGTCGCAGACGCCGGCGGCGCATTCACGCGCACGGGTACGCAGATACTCGGTGCGCTCGCGGGTGAGACGGTAGCCGCAGTCCATGTCTGCGGCGCTGGGGTTTGCTTCGCATGATTCAGTGCGGTACTGAATCCAATCACGCTGCGTCTGCACCAGCGCGGTGCCAGTTTTCCCCTTGGTGAACTTGCGCAGCTTTTTGTATTCGGCATTCAGCTCATTGTCGGAGTCAACAAAGAGCTTGGCTGTACAGAGCGTGCGCTCGTACGAAGTCTGATAGCGGTCGCAGGCTTCAATGGCAACGGCTGCGTGCGCGGTCATGGCAAGAGATGCCAGAAGAGCAAGTTTGCTGAGTTTCATCATCGTTTCCTCAAAAAGGTTGTGCCACGGAAATTTTCAGTCACCGGCAGGCTTTATTTTGCACCAGCGGCTTTGAGCATGCGGACGATTTCCGTATTCCCCTTTGCTGCCTCCAGCATACTGTTGTAGTGAGAGCACATCGCTCCCCCAACCTGCTCATTTACATCGGCTCCCGCTCCAATCAGGAGTTTGACAATGTTTGCATTGCCGTTTGATACAGCCCACCCCAGCAGCGAGAAGTGGCACGACGGCATATCACCGGAAACGGTGACATCTATTTTTGCCTTTTTGTCAAGCAGCAATTTGACTATATCAACTCGCCCGTCCCGCACTGCCCACGACAGAGCAGATACCCCATCAGAATCCTGGGCGTTGACATTTGCGCCATGACGAAGCAGCGTATTTATCATGGCGATATTTCCTGTCTGGACTGCTCGCATCAATGGAGTTTCACCCTTTGCGCCTGTCATGTTAGCGTCAACCCCTTTTTCAAGCAGGTGCTGCACGCCGGCAACATCTCTCTTGTCCACGGCGTGCATCAAGACAGTCTTCCCATCTGCGTCAACAGCGTCAGTGCCGGTATTAAGGTTCATTTTTTTCCCTGAACCATAATTATCAATGGCCGTCTGCACCATGCCGCTTAACCTTTTGTCGCCTTTCGCAAGCGACAGAGCGGTTTCCCCACTCTTGGAGACCGCCTTGGGGTTTGCTCCTTTTTCCAGCAGCAGCCTGACGCTCCGTACGTCCACACCCATGCTTCCCTTCATAGCTGGGCAAGACCCATCGCTCATAAGCGCCCACATTAGAGCCGTCCGCCCTTCTCCATCAGCATCATTGATATTGGCGCCTTGACTGATGAGAAACTTCGCCGTGCCATACTCCCATCCACTCACGGCATACATCAATACTGTTTTTCCAAAATCATCGGTGGCATTGACATCGGCTCCCGCAGCGAGCAGGCGGCGCACTTCTTCGTTGACGCTTTCTCCTTCCTCCGCTTGCATGCCGCACCAGCCTTCAGCAATGGACAGCAATTCCTCGGTTGCGTGCTGGTTTTGCGACCCGAATTGCGCGTAGCTGCTGCCCCACCCCATGAACGCCACGGCCACCAGCGCGGCAACGGACGTCCGTATCAAGTTCAAAGAGAACTTATTGTGCTTGGGGGGGGGGGGGAGTATGGACACAGGTGTGCTCATGGAACTCGTCCTTTCCTTGAAAAGATGCTGGTTGAACATTGCTTCTCCTTGCAAAGCGCGCAAGGCCGATACAGTGTAGCGCACCTGCGCCGTCACTGCGCGCTGAAGGCGCCCTGTATCCATTCAATGTTCCCGCCCTCAATGGCGACCACGTCAAAGCGGCAGGGCGGCGGGTTGCGATGGCGCAGCAGGTAGTGCTGCGCGGCGAGAATGATGCGGCGCTGTTTGGTGGTGGTGACGCTGGCCGCCGCGCCACCGGCTGCGGCGTTGCGGCGCGCGCGCACTTCCACGAAGATGAGGGCGCCATCGGCGGCGCGCATAATGAGGTCAATTTCCCCGCCGCCGCGCCCCGGGGTTTTGAAGTTGCGCTCGACGAGCGCCAGCCCGGCGGCCTGCAGATATTCAAGCGCGGCGTTTTCTGCCGCTGCGCCTTTTTGCCGTGTGGTGGCTGCGGATTTTTCCGTTTTTTTCCAGTTGAATATCATGGGCACTGTTGGTTCAAAAGGCGCGGCGGATTATGCGCCGGCGCTGGCAGCGGCGCAGGCGGCGTGTGGCGCGCAGGATTGGCCGCAGGGCGCGCTGTATGTGGTGGCGACGCCCATCGGCAATCTGGCGGACGTGACGCTGCGCGCGCTGCACCTGCTCGCCACAGCGGACGCGATTGCGTGCGAGGACACGCGCCACAGCGCGCAGATGCTGCGCGCCTGGGGCATTGAAGCGCCGCGCCTGCTGGCGCTGCACGAGCACAACGAGGCGGAAGGCGCGCAGCAGGTGTTGGCGCTGCTGGCGGGTGGCGCGCGCGTGGCGTATGTGAGCGATGCGGGCACGCCAGCGGTCAGCGACCCGGGCGCGCGGCTGGCGGCGGCGTGCCGTTGCCGCAGGCGGCGA
>JAFRYL010000164.1 GCA_017437605.1 Ottowia sp.
CCCTACTAACCGCCCAAAACCATTTTGAGCGCCAAGCCTGCCAGCCCCAAAAGCCGGCAGGCTTTTTTTCATGGCATTTTGCGGTGGCGAAAAAGAAAATGTCTTCGCCGCGCAGTAGCGCAGGCTGAGGGCTGTGTATCGCCCGTGCAGCGGGCGCTGTTTTCTGTTGGGGGCGCCCCTTGCGGGTGCCCGCGCCCATTGCCTGCGCAACAACGGCGGCCACAGGGGCTGCTCCTACAGATACTGTTGCATTTTTTATTCCGTTGCCGGCTTATGTTGCCGGCAAGCACACAATACCCAATCAAAACGCATCTTTCTCGCGCCCTGCGCGCCGCGCCGCGCACACAAAAAGTCACGGTCCCGCCGCGCGCCTGCGCTACATTTGTGCTTCTCGTGCCGCGCGCCCCGCGCTGGCTGCCCCGGGTTCACCCATGAAAGGAACGTGTCACATGGCTCACTCCTCCCGCATTCAGCTGCTTGCCATTGCAGCAGCCACAGCCCTCACACTCGCCGCCTGCGGTGGCGACGACTCCGACAGCACCGGCGGCGCTGGCAGCACCGGCGGCGCTGGCGGCACTGGCAGCCCCAGCGGCACCGGCAGCCCCGGCGGCACTGGCAGCGGCAACGCATACATCCCCGCTGCAGAGGAGCAGACCCGCATCGTCAATCTGCACAACGACGCACGCGCCGAAGTTGGCGTCCCGGACCTCGCCTGGAGCGACACGGTCGCCAATGTCGCCCTTACGTATGCCCAGAAACTCGCCACCCAAGGCTGCCCAATGGTGCATTCCTCCTATGAGGAACGTAACAACTACGGCGAGAACCTTGCAAGTAGCTCCAAGGCACAAGGGCTGGGCGAAACAGGCACCACCATGTGGATTGCCGAGAAATCGTCCTACACACCCGGTACGCCCATTCCCACGAATGAAAATGACACTTCATGGAAAGCATGGGGGCATTACACGCAAGTGGTTTGGAGGGACACAAGTGAAGTCGGCTGCGCCTACGCAAGCTGCAGCGCCCGTGCTGTTTTTGTCTGCCACTACAACCCGACGGGCAACTGGCGCGGTAAGGCGCCCTACTAAGCAGCTGCAGCTTCGCAAGCACCAAGCCTGCCGCGCCCCAAGCCGGCAGGCTTTTTTTGTGCCTCAAACACTGCATACTTATGCAAAATGTACTTCATTGCCGGCTTATCAAGCCGGCGAGCAATTGATACCTCTTCAAAAACCGCATTTCACCGCCCTCCATCGTCCCCGCCGCGCGCAGGTGCTATGTTCCGCCGCAGCATGAACACCCACATTTTTTCCCCATGACCGCCCGCTGCGTGATGGTGCTGGGCACGAGCAGCGGCGCGGGCAAGAGCTGGCTGGCGGCGGCGCTTTGCCGCTGGTTTGCGCGGCAGGGGCTGCGCGTGCGCCCGTTCAAGGCGCAGAACATGAGCAACAACGCGCGCGTGGCGCCAGCACCCGGCGGCACGTGGGGCGAGATGGGCGCGGCGCAATACTTTCAGGCGCTGGCGGCGCGCTGCGCGCCCGATGTGCGCATGAATCCGGTGCTGCTCAAACCGGAAGCCGATACGCGCAGCCAGGTGGTGCTGCTGGGGCGCGCGGATGCGGCGCTGTCTGCCGTGCCGTGGGCGGAGCGCGGCGCGCTGCTCTGGCCGCATATCGTGCAGGCGCTGGACGCGCTGCGCGCCGAGTGCGATGTGCTGGTGATTGAGGGCGCGGGGTCGCCGGCTGAAATCAACCTCATGCCGCGCGATGTGGTGAATTTGCGCGTGGCGCGGCACGCGGCGGCGCGCTGCCTGCTGGTGGCGGATATTGACCGGGGCGGCGCCTTTGCGCACCTCTACGGCACCTGGGCGCTGCTGCCGCCGGCAAACCGCGCGTTGCTGGCGGGCTTTGTGCTCAACAAGTTTCGCGGCGACGCCGCGCTGCTCGCCCCCGCGCCGCAGCGCCTGCAGGAGCTGACGAGCGTGCCCGTGCTCGCCACCATTCCCATGCTGCGCGGGCATGGCCTGCCGGAGGAAGACGGCGTGTTTGACGCGGTGCCTTCCGCGCCCGCACTGCCCCAAGGCACGCTGCGGCGCGCGGCCATCGTCACTTGGCCGCACATCAGCAATCTGGACGAGTTCCAGCCGCTGAAAAGCTGCCTGCAGCTTGTCTGGGCGCGCGATGTGGCGGCGCTCGCGGGCGCGCAGCTCATCATCGTGCCCGGTAGCAAGAATGTGGCGGCCGACCTCGCCTGGCTGCGCGCGCAGGGCATGGACGCGGCTATTTGCCAGCACGCTGCGCGCGGCGGGCTGGTGCTGGGCATCTGCGGCGGGCTGCAGGCGCTGGGCGCCACCACCCACGACCCGCAGGGCGTGGAAAACGGCGGCACGCCCCGCTGCGCCGAAGGGCTGGGGCTGCTGGCGCTGCACACCACGCTGGCGCAGGAAAAGCGCGTGCAGCCCGGGCGCTGGCGGCTGGGCGACGTGCGCGCGCCGTGGGGCGCGCTGGCGGGCGTTGAGGTGGAGGGCTACGAAATCCACACCGGACGCACCGCCCCCGCCGGCGAGCTGCATACGCTGCTGGATGGGCTGGCGTGGCAAAACGCGGCGGGCAACGTGCTTGGTCTGTATATGCACGGACTGTTTGAAAACACCGCCGCGCTGCACGCCCTCTTTGGCGCCCACGCCCGCACGCTGGACGATGCGCTGGACGCACTCGCCGCCGAAGCAGAACGCGCCTTTGGCGCCGAGGCGCTGCGGCGGCTGGTGGCGGGGTGAAAATCCCGAAATGGGACTAAACTCACGTCCCATGCGAGTGATAGCACTGTCCACCTTGCGCGCGTTCTGGCAACTGCACCCGGGCGCTGAGCAGCAACTCAAAGCCTGGCACGATGAAGCTGTGCATGCATCGTGGAACTCACCCGCCGACATCAAGGCGCACTACCGCAGCGCCAGCGTGCTGAAAAACCGCCGTGTGGTGTTCAATATCAAAGGCAACAGCTACCGGCTGGTTGTCTCCATTGCCTACAGACTGCAGATTGTTTACGTGAAATTCATCGGCACACACGAGGAATACGACGCCATTGATGCCGAAACCGTTGAAATGCCATAACCAGCGTGGAGCCACACCATGAATATCCACCCCATACGCAATGAAGATGACTACCGCGCCACCTTGCGCGAGGTTTCCGCCCTTGTAGACGCCGACCCCGCGCCCGACACCGAGGACGGCGAGCGTCTGGACGTGCTTACCACGCTGGTGCAGGCGTGGGAGGCGCGGCATTTCCCCATCGGGGCGCCCGACCCGGTGGAAGCCATCAAGTTCCGCATGGAGCAAGGCGGACTTACGCACAAGGACTTGGAAGGTTTGATTGGCAAAAGCAACCGCGTCTACGAAGTGTTGGGTCGCAAGCGCCCGCTCACCCTTGCCATGATTCGGCGCCTGCACCGCGCGCTGAACATTCCCGCCGATGCGCTGATTGCCGAAACTGCCGCCGCCTGAAAACGCGCCTCCCGTTTTTCCCCATGCGCATGCTCGTCCACATTCTCAAATGGTTGCTCCTCGTCGCACTGCTGCTGGGCGCGGCGGCGTGGGCATTCCTGCAGTTCCATCCCGTCTTTGGCGGCAGGCCAGATGCGCAGTCGCTCGCGCGTATGCAGGCATCCAAGGCGTGGCGTGACGGCGCGTTTTACAACCTTGAAACCACGCCCGTGCTCACCAGCGACGAGGCGCCTTCCGTCTTCACCTGGGCGCTGAAGATGCTGCGCCCGCCGCCGGGCAAGGTGCCCGCCGCGCCACTGCCCGGCGTGCCGTTTGACGCCAGCAAGCTGCAGGACGGCGCGCTGGCGTGGCTGGGGCATTCCACCGTCGTCATGCGGCTGGCGGGCAAAACCATCGCCACGGACCCGGTGTTTTACAACGCCTCGCCCGTGCCTTTCACGGTGTCGCCCTTTCCCATGCAACACCGCCCGCGCACGGCGGACATGCCGCCGCTGGATGCCGTGCTGATTTCGCACGACCACTACGACCATCTGGACTGGCGCGCGATACGCGAACTCGCGCCGCGCGTGGCGCATTTCTACGTGCCGCTGGGCGTGCGCGCGCACCTGCTGCGCTGGGGCGTGGCGGATGAAAAAATCACCGAACTGGACTGGGAAGAAAACGCGCAGCTTGGCGATATTGACATCACTTTGGTGCCGGCGCGCCATTTCAGCGGACGCCGCCCGCGCACCGAAGCCAACACATTTTCCGGCGGGCAGCGCCCCAAAACCAGCCCGGCGCTGGACAACCCCAGCCCCACGCTCTGGGGCGGCTATGTGCTGCACGCGGGCGGAAAACGCATCTATTTCAGCGCCGACAGCGGTTATGGCAGTCATTACAAAGAGGTCATTTCAAAATATGGCCCCTTTGATTTTGCGATGCTGGAGTGTGGCGCCTACAACAGAAAATGGGCGCTGATTCACCAGACGCCCGAAGAAACCGTGCAGGCGGCGCTGGACGTGGGCGCCGCGCGCGCCATGCCGATTCACTGGGCCAAGTTTGATTTGTCCGAGCACACATGGCGCGACCCGGTGGAGCGCTTCACGCGCGCCGCTGCCGAGCGCGGCCTGCCCATCGCCACGCCGCGCATTGGCGAAGTGTTTACGCTGGACAAGCTGCCGCAAGAACGCTGGTGGGAAAGCGTTCCTTGAGCGCACAGACTGATGGGTATTGCATCGTCGCCGGCTTGAAAAGCCGGCAACCACATCAAATACCAAGAGGTATAGGTTTAGCTGAACAGCCGCCGCGCCTGCGCGGAGCCGGCTGGCAGGCCGCTGGCTTCCAGCATCTGGTAGAGCACGTCCAGCTCCTGCGCGATGCCGGCGAAAAACTCCGGCGCCAGCGGCTGCCCCGCCTCGTCGCACAGCTCGCCTTCCAGCCCCTGCGCCAGCGCCTGCGCCTGCTCGCAAAGCCGCGCAAAGGGCTGCAGGCGCTGTTCCACCTGCGGCACGTCCAGCCCCAGCGTGACTTCGCGCACCGTGGCCTGCTGCGGGTCGTCGCTCAAGGCCGCGCGCCGGTCAAAGCTGAGCGTGAGCAACGCCGCTTTGCCGCCGTCCGCCGGCAGCACCATTTGATTGGGCACGGGCGCGCCGACAAAGCCCAGCCCCGCCGCGCACTGGCGCACAAAACCCACGCTCCACACGGCGCGGCGCGCGCGCACGGTGAAGTTGAGTTGCGCATCGCAGCGGCGCGCAAACTCGTCCAGCTCGCGCGCGTGCTCCACCTGCGCGCGCATGTCCGGCAAGTCGGGCGCGCCGCGCACGGCGTCGGCCAGTCGCTGCGCGATGGCGACAAATTCGGAAAACTCAATGTCTGTGAGCGCACCAGTGCGGTTGGCAAGCTGCACCGCCATGCGCAGTGCGCGGTAACGCTGGCCGGCGGCGGGAAACTCCCACGCGCCGCTGTTGGCGTTCTGCCCCTCCACCAGCAGCGGCTTGCTGCCCACGCGCCGCGTGGTGGGTACCTCGGCCAGCAGCGCCTCGCCGGGCAGCACGCGCCCGTCGAGCATGATGGGCACCACGGCGTCAATCAGCGCCGTAATCGGCGGCTGCTGCTGCGGACGGCAAAGCTCCTCTTCGCTGACGGGCACACCGTCACCCTCCGCAGCGGCGGCTGTGCCAGCGGGCTTGGGCGCGGCGTCCAGACGCGGCAGCGCCGCGTCCGCCACCGTTGGCTCAATCTTGGGCTGACGAGGTGTGTTGCGGCGCGTCATCCATGAGTTGTAAGCGAGCACGGCGCACACCAGCACCGCACCAGCGATGGCCAGCCAGACTTGCAGGGAATCCATGTTGGAAGGCTCGGGAAAATCGGCAAAAAAGGGGCGCAGACCCGCGCTGCAGCGCAACAAAAAAGCCTTGCGCGCTACACATTGCAGAGCCGGGCACACCAGCGCCCGCCTGCGCACAAAGGGGCGTACTTTAACGGCAAGCAGCACGCCGCCCTGCCGGGCAGCGCCCGCTATCATCGCCGCCAAGAGGATTTTTCACCATGGACATGCACAGCTTCCTGCTTGATAGCGCCAACTACCCCGGTGAGACCGGCTCCATTGAATACGCCGAAACGCACGCCTCGCGCGTGTATTTGACGAAAGACCACGTCTACAAAGTCAAAAAGCCCGTGGACTTCGGCTTTCTTGATTTCTCCACGCTGGAAAAGCGCCAACACTTCTGCGAAGAAGAAGTGCGCCTGAACCGCCAGTTTGCCGGCGACGCCGCGCCGCACCTTGGCGTGCTGGCGCTGCATTTTGACGGCACGCATTATTCGTGGGACGGAGCCGGCGACATTGTGGAATATGTGGTACACATGCGCCGCCTGCCGGGACAGCGCATGCTTGCGCGCCTGATTGATGAAAACGCCACCGAACTGCCTGCATTAATAGAACAGCTTGCCCCGCTGCTGGCCAAAATCCACGCCGCCGCGCCGCAGGTGGCTGCTGCCGACTTTGACGACGCCGCCAGCGTCGCCTTCAACGTGCGCGAAAACTTTGAGCAAACCGCGCCCTTTGCGCCTGAGTGCATCGCGCCCGAGGCGCTCGCCGCCGCCGAGCAGCGCGTTGAGGGTTTCCTCGCGCAGCACGCCGCGCTGCTGCAGCGCCGCCAGGCGCAGGGCTGGGTGCGGCAGGTGCATGGCGATTTGCACAGCGAGCACATCTGCTTCACCGACCCGATTCAGATTTACGACTGCATCGAATTCAACGAGCGTTTCCGCACCAGCGACATTCTCTGCGACATTGCATTTCTGATTATGGATTTGCAGGCGCGCGGGCGGCTGGATTTGGCACAGCAGCTTGAACAAGGATGGCGCGAAAACATTGACGCCGGCGAAGGCGCCGATATTCTTTTGCCCTTTTACAAAAGCTACCGAGCCTGGGTGCGCGGCAAAGTCGCGGCATTCACCATGGCGCAGCAGCCAGAAGGCAGCAGCGCGCGCGCGGAGCAAAAACGCCGCTCGCGCGATTATCTGAATCTGGCGCTGGGTTTTCTTGCGCGCCCGTTTCTGTTGCTCACCTGCGGGCTGATGGGCAGCGGAAAATCATATTTCGCACAGCATCTGGCAGCCGCCACCGGCGCCGAAGTGCTGCGCTCGGATGCCATCCGCAAGGAACTCGCCGGGCTTGCCGCCAGCGACAAAGTGCATGTGCCCTTCGGCAGCGGCCTGTATGACGAGGAAAGCACCGCCCGCACCTACGCCGCGCTGCTGGAACGCGCCGAGGCGCTGCTGCGCGCCGGGCGCCCCGTCATCGTGGACGCCGCCTTCACCAAACAGGCGCAGCGCGCGCCCCTCCTTGCGCTTGGCGCACAACTCGGCGTGCCCGCCCCCATTGCACACCTGCGCTGCGACGACGCCACGCTGCGCCAGCGCCTTGAAGCGCGCAACGCCGAGGGCAAAGACATCTCCGACGGTCGCCTGGAGCTGCTGGACGCGCAGCGCCGCAGCTTTGAGGCGCCAGAAAACGCGCTGCAACTGGACGCCGCGCTGGACGTGCAACAGGCCGTCAGCCAGACGCTGGCGCAACTTGTCTGATTTTTCCCCTCGCCCCCGCCGCGCGCAGCGCGGACGGGGGCATGGCTTGTCAGGTCAGCGCCAGAAGCGCAATCCGCAGCACGATGATGGACTGCACGGCAGCCGCCGCATCGTCCAGCATCACGCCCCAGCCGTTACGCCAGCGCGGGTGGCTGTCAAAGTATTTTGACGGCCAGATTTTCACAATATCAAAAAAGCGGAACACGAAAAACGCTGCAATCTGCCACGGCAGCGTTTGCGGCACGGCGAGCAAAACCAGCCAGATAGCAAACACTTCGTCAATGACGATGGAGCCGTGGTCATGCACGCCAATATCGTCGGCGGTTTTCTGGCACGCCCACGCGCCCACAAAAAATGCGGCTGCCGTAAGCGCGCCCAGTACCACGCTGCCGCACCACGGATGCAGCGCCACATACACCAGCCACCCCGCCAGCGTGCCCCA
>JAFRYL010000165.1 GCA_017437605.1 Ottowia sp.
GCGCGGCAGACACTTGAGCAGCAGGACGCCGTGATGTTCGTCAGCGGGCAGGCGGTGCAGCACTTTCTGGCGCCGGGCGTGGCCGCTGCTTCTGAAACTGCGGCCTGGGTGACGGGCGAGGGCACAGCCGCCGCGCTGCAGCGTGCTGGCTGGCCAGCGGCGCGCATCGTGCAGCCCGCCCCCGATGCGTCACAGCGCGACAGCGAGGCACTTTGGGCGCAGGTGGAAAGCGACGTGCAGGCGGGCCGCGTGCGCCGTGTGCTCATCGTGCGCGGCGGCGACGCCGTCGGGCGCGTGCAGGGGCGCGACTGGCTGGCCGCGCGCCTGCGTGAGCGCGGCGTGCAAGTGCAGGAAGTGGTGGCGTATGTACGCCGCGCGCCACACTGGGGCGAAACACAGCGCGCCGAGGCCGCGCGACTGACGGATGGCGGTGCGCTGTGGCTCTTTGCCAGCAGTCAGGCGCTCGCGCACCTGCAGCAGCTCCTGCCGCAGCAGGACTGGAGCCGCGCGGCGGCGCTTGCCACGCACCCGCGCATTGCCGAAGCCGCGCGCGCCGCCGGCTTCGGGCAGGTACATTTGGCACCCTCCCCTTCACTGGAAGCGGTGCTGGCACTGCTTCACAATGGACAGGTTTCGCCCGACAGTTGACCCACGTTCTCGCAGAAAAAGCCATGTCTGATTTGCCCACCAAAGACGAAGCGGAAACGCCCGAAGCCGCGCCGCAAGCGCCTGAATCCGCTGCTGCCGCGCCCGAAAGCGCCCCTGAAAACGCTCCCGAAACTGCGCCAGAAAGCACCACGCCCGATGTGCCGGAGGTGCCCGCACCCGCTGCCGCTCCAGCCCGCGCTGCCGCGCCGCGCCGTGGCTTGTCGGGTGTAGTGGCGGCACTGGCGCTGCTGCTGGCGCTGGGCGCGCTGGGCGCCAATTTCATGCTCTGGCAGCGTCTGGGCGCGATGCAAGGGCAGCTCGCGCGCCAGAGCCACGAGACGGCCACGCGCGCTGAAGCTGCGGGCAACGACTCGCAGCAGGCGCGCGATGTGGCGCAGAGCGCCGCCGCACGCATGGACGCCGTGGAAACCCGTGTGACCGACATGGCGCAGTGGCGTGCGCAACTGGAGGAGCTGCTGCGCAGTGCCGCGCACGCACGCGACGAGAACATGGCGGTGGAGCTGGAAGCGGCGCTGCTCGCCGCGCAGGAACAGGCGCAGATGACGGGCAACGTGCAGCCCATGCTCGCTGCGCTGCGCACCGCGCAGCGACGCCTCGCGCGCAACGTGGACCCCGCGCTGCTGCCCGTGGCGCGCGCCGTGGAACAGGATTTGGAACACATGCACACCGCGCCCGCCGTGGACGTGGCGGCGCTGCTCTCGCGCATTGAGCGCCTGCACGCGCAGGTGGACAGCTGGCCAGCTTCCGCCGAACTGCAGCAGGCAGACAAAACGGACGCCGCCGCCTCTGAACCCGCAGACGCCGCGCCGCTGCCCGAAGACGCGCAGTGGTGGGAGCGCGCCGCGCACGCAGTGGGCAAGCGGGCGCGCGCGCTGGTGCGCGTGTCCACGCTTGGGCAGCCGCAGGCGGGCACGTTGACGGTGGAGCAGGTGTTCCTGCTGCGCGAGCGCCTGCGCCTGCACCTGCAGGGCGCGCGTCTGGCGCTGCTTGGGCAGCGGTTTGACGCCGCGCGCAGCGACCTGGGCGCAGCGGCGGGACTGGTGGAACGCTGGTTCTCGCTGAATGCGCCGAACGTGCAGGCGGCACTGAATGAACTGCGCTCGCTCGAGCGCCAAAGCCAGAGCGTGCAACAGCCGCCCGGCGCGCGCGCCACGCTGCGCGCACTGGGTGAAGTGGAAGGCACAGTCAGCGCCGCCGATGCCGTGCCCATCCTGCCGCCAGACGATGCGGCTTCCGAGGCTGCGCCCGAAGAAAAAGAAGCGCCAGCCAGTGGTGATGAAGCTGCCGCGCAGCCTGCGCCCGAACCGGCAGCGGAAAGCGCATCTGAACCTGAACCCGCCGCCGATGCTGCCAGCGCCGCCTCTGCTGACGAAGGCGCCGCACCAGCGGCAGAACCCGCCGCAGAGCCGGCCTCAGCACCTGCTTCACCCGAAGCGCCCGCCAGTGGTGATGAAGCCGCCGCGCAGCCGCAACAGGAGGCCTCGCTATGAAGCGCGCCATCGTCTGGCTGTTCGTGCTGCTGGCCGTGGCTGCGGGCCTGGTCTACGCCGCTGGCGAACATGGAATGGTGTCGGTGTTCTGGGCGCCGCATCGCTTTGACGTATCGCTGCGCGCGCTGCTGCTGTTGCTGCTCGCGCTGTTCGTGCTGCTGCACCTGACGCTGCGCATCTTTGCCGGCGTGTGCGCGCTTCCCAGACGCCTGCGCCAGCGCCGCCAGAACAAGCAGTCGCAGGCATGGCGCGAGGGCAGCGAACAACTGCTGCGGGCGCTCACCGCCGCGCAAAGCGGGCGCTGGGCGCGTGCGAGCACTGCTGCGAACATGGCGCTGGCGCGCACCAAGACGCTGCATGGTGAAGACACAGCCGCGCTGCGCCACGCTGCCACGCTGATTGCCGCCGAAGGCGCCCACGCCATGCGCGACACCAAGGCGCGCGACGCGTTGCTGCAAGAGCTGCTGCAGCCAGCCGATGGCGCCGCGCCCGGCGTGCGCGAAGGCGCGCTGCTGCGCGCCGCGCAGTGGGCGCTGGAAGCGGACAGCGCCGAAGGCGCGCTGGCGCATCTGGACGCGCTGCCGCGTGCTGCCGC
>JAFRYL010000166.1 GCA_017437605.1 Ottowia sp.
GGCGCGCGCATCATTGCGCTGGACGAGCGCGGCGAGCGCCTGAGCAAGCAACAGCTTGCCGAGCGCCTCACGCGCTGGCAGCAGGAGCAGGGCGCGGGCGGCAACGTGGCGCTGCTCATCGGCGGTCCCGATGGGCTGGATGAAGGGCTGCGCGCCGAAGCGCATGAACGCCTGCGCCTCTCCGACCTCACCCTCCCGCACGCCCTCGCGCGTGTGCTGCTCATCGAACAGCTCTACCGCGCCTGGTCCATTACGGCGGGGCACCCGTATCACCGCGAATGAATCAGCCTGCGCCCCTCACCATCGCCCGCAGCGAGTTGATTCTGGGCGGGCAGAAAAGCGGCAAGTCTCGCCGCGCGGAGGCGCTGGCGGCGCAGTGGCTGCGCGCGCCGGGGCACGGTGCGGTGTTGATTGCCACGGCACAGGCGCGCGACGATGAAATGCGTGCGCGCATTGCGCGGCACCAGGCGGAGCGCGCGGCGCGCGTGTCGGGGCTGCGGCTCATTGAGGAGGCGAGCGCGGTGCCCGCTGCCATCATGCAGGCGGGCGGGGCGGAAACCTTGCGCGTGGTGGATTGCCTCACGCTCTGGCTGGCGCAGCGCATGGAGCAGGGCGCTTCACCTGCGGAGGATGCCGAGGCGCTGGCAGACGCCATCACGCGCTGCCCCGGCCCCGTGGTGCTGGTGAGCAATGAGATTGGGCTGGGCGTGATTCCGATGGGGCGCGAGGTGCGCGCGTTTGTGGACGCGCTCGGTCTGCTGAACCAGCGCGCAGCGGCTGCCTGCGAGCGCGTGACGCTGATGGCGGCTGGCCTGCCGCTGGTGCTGAAAGGGGATTGTTCAGGGGAAAAGCCATGAGCCTTGTTTCACGCCTGTTTTTTGCCGCTCTGCTGGCGCTGGCTGCTGCCGTTGCGCCAGCGCGCGAGGCGGCGCCTGCCATTCGCGTCGTGGGCGACGACGGGCACGCGGTGCAGCTTGCAGCGGCGCCGCAGCGCGTGGTGAGCCTGCTGCCGTCGCTGACCGAGAGCGTGTGCGCGCTGGACGCCTGCGCGCGCCTGGTGGGGGTGGACCGCTATTCCACCTGGCCGCCGTCGCTGGCGCAGTTGCCGCGCCTTGGCGGGGGGCACGACCCGGACATTGAGGCCACGCTGCGGCTGCGTCCGGACGTGGTGCTGATGCCGATGGGCAACGAGCGCGGCGCGGCGCGTCTGCGTGAGCTGGGCGTGCCGGTGCTGGCGCTGAACATGCGCACGCTGGATGAGGTGCGGCGCGTGCTGCAGACGCTGGCGACGCTGCTGGCGCTGCCAGAGGGCACGGCGGAGCGCGAGTGGCAGCGCATCAACGCGGCAGTAGACGCGGCGGCGGCGAGCCTGCCGCAGCGCGCGCGCGGCGTGCGCGTGTTTTTTGAGGCGGCGCCGGGACCTTGGGCGGCGGGGGAGGCGTCGTTCATCGGCGAGTTGCTCACGCGGCTTGGCGCGCGCAACATCGTGACAACCGAGATGGGGCCGTTCCCGCGCCTGTCGCCGGAGTTTGTGTTGCGCGCGCAGCCCGACGTCATCATCGTGCCGAACCGTGGCATGGGTTCCATTCCCTCGCGCACCTACGCCTACCCGGGCTGGCCGCAGGCGATGCGCGCCTTGAAGGAGGGGCGCGTGTGCATGTTTGACGGCGAAGAGTCCGACACCATCAGCCGCCCCAGCCCGCGCATTGCCGAGGCCGCGCGCCTGCTGGCGCGATGCTTGGCGGAAAAGGCGCCGTAATTCGCATACCCAATTGATTGAAACAGCATCGCCGGCTTGATAAGCCGGCGATGTAGACATACTTTTCAAGAGTATCAGTCATCAAAGATGGGCGGCGGCACGAGGCCGGAGTCCACGTAGAGGTCATGCACGCGGGCGAGCACCTGCGCGGCCTGCTCCACGATGATGCCCGCTTCTTCGTGCGAGATTTTTTTGTAGACCAGCGTGTGCGTGCGCTTGTATTTGCGGTTGACGCGGTCAAGGGCTTCCACCATCGGTTCGTAGACTTCTGGTGGCATTTCGCCCCAGCGCAGCGGGCGTTCAAGGTAGATGTTTTTGTGTCGGTCAAAAAACAGGCGGTCGGGGATACTTTGGTGGCTGTGGCGCAGGCTGAAGGCGTTGAGGCGTCGCAGGGCAACGCGCCACTGCCCGGAGCCTGGTTCCACACAGACCTCGTACGGCGGATTGCCGGAAAATGCCGCTTTGTTGAAGCGTTTGACCAAGAGGTGCTCTATACGGTGAATCGTGTTCATGGCATACCTCCGTATACCTGCGCTGCGTGCTACCTAGAGCCGCAGCGCTTGACTATGGGCATCATTTTTTCTCCTTATTTGAAACATTGCATGAACGACGGGTGGCTTGCACAGGTTTTTACATATGCTTCGCCTGCTTAAGCGGTGTTGCATCATACTACGGAGTGCTGTGCTGACTTGACCGCGTTCGTAGCCGGCAGTCTGCGTATACTCATGTAAAATGCGTGTCGTACGGGTATTGGTGGCACATTGGGAGATAATGTTTTTTTGCAACGGGTTCATGTGTATGACGACTGATATTTTTACAGCATCAGCAGCGTCGGCAGCGGGCGCGGCCACGCGCCATGAAGAACATGGGCGCTACGCGCAGGCGCTCACGCTCCCTGATATGCAGCAGCGGCTGGCGCAGGTGCAGGCGCGCATCGCAGCGGCGTGCGCGCGAGTGGGGCGCGCGCCGGAGAGCGTGCGCCTGCTGCCGGTGAGCAAGACGCAGCCTGCGGAAAGCATCCGGCTCGCGTATGCGGCGGGCTGCCGCGCGTTTGGCGAAAACAAGCCGCAGGAGGCGCACCGCAAATGGCAAGAGCTGCAGGGCGAGTTGCCCGAGGCGCGCTGGTGCGTCATCGGCCACCTGCAGACGAACAAGGCGCGCCTTGTGGCGCAGTGCGCGAGTGAGTTTCAGGCGCTCGACAGCCTGCGCGTGGCCGAAGCGCTGGAGCGCCGCCTGCAGGCGCAGGGGCGCGCGCTGGACGTGCTGGTGCAGGTCAACACTTCGGGCGAGGCGAGCAAATACGGCTTGCCGCCGGAGGAAGTGGCGGCCTTTGTGCGCGCGCTGCCCGCGTTTTCCGCCTTGCGCGTGCGCGGGCTGATGACGCTGGCGATGTTCACGGACGACGCCGCGCGCGTGCGCGCCTGCTTCGTGCGCCTGCGCCAGTTGCGGGACGAATTGCGCCAGAGCGCGCCCGCCGGCATGTCGTTTGACGAGTTGTCGATGGGCATGTCGGGCGACTACGAAATCGCCATTGAGGAGGGCGCCACAGTGGTGCGCGTGGGGCAGGCGATTTTTGGCGCGCGCGCGTACCATTAACCCTTTTTTCGCAAGGAACACAGAGATGACGGCCCAGTTGATAGACGGCAAGGCGCTGGCCGCGCAGGTGCAGGCGGAAGCCGCCGAGCGCAGCGCGGCGCTGCGTGCGCGCGGCGTGGAGCCGCACCTGGTGGTGATACTGGTGGGCGACAACCCCGCCAGCCAGGTGTATGTGCGCAGCAAGGTGCAGGACAGCCAGAAAACCGGCCTGAAAGCCACGCTGGAGGCCTACCCCGCCGACATGGCGCAAGAGGCGCTGCTCGCGCGCATCGCCGCACTCAACGCCGACGCCAGCGTGCACGGCATCCTCGTGCAGCTTCCCCTGCCCGCGCACATGGACGAGCAGCGCGTGCTTGAAGCCATCGCTCCGCACAAGGACGTGGACGGCTTCCACGCGCTCAACGCCGGCGCGCTCATGACCGGCCAGCCCGGTTTTCGCCCCTGCACCCCAAGCGGCTGCATGCGCATGCTGCAAAGCATCGGCATGGGCGACTTGCGCGGCAAAAACGCCGTCGTCATCGGGCGCAGCAACATCGTCGGCAAACCCATGGCGCTCATGCTGCTGGGCGCGGACGCCACTGTGAGCATCTGCCACAGCGGGACGAAAGACCTCGCCTCCTACACGCGCGCGGCTGATGTGGTTGTGGCCGCCGTCGGGCGCCGCAATCTGCTGCGTGCCGACATGGTCAAGCCCGGCGCCGTCATCATTGACGTGGGCATGAACCGCAATGACGAAGGCAAGCTCTGCGGCGACGTGGACTTTGACGCCGTGCGCGAAGTCGCTGGCTGGATTACGCCCGTGCCCGGCGGCGTCGGCCCCATGACGCGCGCCATGCTGCTCGTCAACACGCTGGAAGCGGCGGAGCGGGCGGCGCAGAGCCAGTGAATTGGAGAGCGGGCATGAGCATTCCTGACTATGAAACCCTGATGCTTCCGCTGCTGCGTCTTGCAGGGCAAGGCGACATCAAGATAGGCGAAGCGGTTGAAAAACTCGCAGACGAGTTCAAACTGGACGCAAAAGAGAGGGCACGGCTGCTTCGCTCGGGCAGGCAGAGCGTCATCTCTTCGCGCGTGGGCTGGGCGAGAACCTATCTGCTCAAGGCGCAGCTCCTTGAACTTGTTCAGCGAGGCGTGTATCGCATCACGGCACGCGGGCGGGAGGTGCTCGGGGAAAACCCACCGCGCATTGACACGGACTATCTGCGGCGTTTCCCAGAGTTTCAGGAGTTTTTCTCCGGCATGCGCAAGGAAGAAAACGACGCTCCGCCTGTCTTGCGTGAAGGAGCGGTGGGCGCCCCCGCAGCGAGTACGGAAACGCCGGAAGAAACCATTCGCCGTGCCCACGCCGAAATGGAGCGCGCGCTGGAGCAGGAATTGCTGGAGCGCGTGCAGGCGCAAACGCCGGCCTTTTTTGAGCGGCTCGTGGTGCGGCTGCTGGTGGCAATGGGCTACGGCGGCAGTGAGGACGAGGCTGAGCGCGCACTGACCCTCGGGCAAAGCGGCGACCACGGTGTTGATGGCGTCATCTATCAGGACGCGCTTGGGCTGGACCGCATTTACGTGCAAGCCAAGCGTTACGCCACCGGCAATCAGGTCGGCTCGCCGGAAGTTCGCAACTTCGCCGGCTCGCTTGAACTCTTCAAGGCCAGCAAAGGGCTGTTTGTCACCACGTCCAGCTTTTCCGAGGCGGCGCGTGAAGAAGTCAAGCGGATGGATAAGCACATTGTGCTCATCGGCGGCGAACAGCTTGCGCGCCTTATGGTTCGTTACGGTGTAGGTTGCCGCCTGGAAGACAGCCTGTTGCTCAAGAAAATCGACGAAGACTTTTTTGAGTAAGTCCCCGAAGCGTTTGGGTGCTGAATCAATGGGTATCACTCCATCGCCGGCAACATAAGCCGGCAATGATGGTATAGAACAATGAGTATGCTGGCGGCGAAGGGCATGCGTTTGTGCGTTACCCTCGCCGCCTTTTGCATTTGTTCCCGCCGCCATGACGCACAACGACAACCCCCTGCTTGATTTTTCTGGTCTGCCGCGCTTTGCCGACATTCGTCCGGAGCACGTCGCGCCGGCGCTTGAAACTCTGCTGAAAGAGGGCGAGGCGGCGTTGGCTGCGGCCGAGGATGCGGCGCATCCGGCTGACTGGCTTGCTTTGCAGCGCACGCTTGATGTGCCCGTGGAGCGGCTGTCGCTCGCGTGGGGCGCGGTGAGCCACCTGAATGCGGTGATGGATACGCCAGCGCTGCGCGCGGCGTACAACGCGGCGCTGCCGCAGGTCACGGCCTTTTTCACGCGGCTTGGCGCGAGCGCGGCGCTGTTTGCGAAATACAAGGCGGTGGACGCCACGACGCTGAACGCGGCGCAGCAGCAGTCGCTGCGCCACACGCTGCGCGACTTTGTGCTGGGCGGCGCGGAGCTTGAGGGCGCAGCGCGCGAGCGCTTTGCCGCCATACAGGAGCGTGGCGCGGAGTTGTCGCAAAAGTTCAGCGAAAACGTGCTCGACGCCACGGACCGCTTTGCCTACTACGCCAGCGCCGAGGAGATGGACGGCGTGCCGCCCGACGTGCAGCAGGCGGCGCACGCGGCGGCGCAGGCCGATGGCAAGCCAGGGTTCAAGCTCACGCTGCATCTGCCGTGCTATCTGCCGGTGATGCGCTTTGCGCGCAGCGCCGCGCTGCGCGAGCGCCTGTATCGCGCCTACAGCACGCGCGCGTCCGAGCAGGCAGAGGGCGAGGGCGGCTGCCCCGGCACGGGGGCGCTGGACAACACGCCCGTGATGCGCGAGCTGCTGGCACTGCGCCACGAGGAGGCGCAGCTTTTGGGTTTTGCCAACTTTGGTGAGCTGTCGCTTGCGCCCAAGATGGCGTCATCGCCCGAGCAGGTGCTCTCATTTTTGCGCACACTGGCGGCGCGCGCGCGCCCCTATGCCGAGCGCGACGTGCGCGAAGTGCGCGAATTCGCCGCCGAGCACCTTGGCATGAGCGAGCTGCAGCCGTGGGACTGGGCGTGGGCCAGCGAAAAACTGCGCGAAGCGCGCTATGCGTTCAGTGAGCAAACGGTGAAGCAATACTTTCAGGCGCCGCGCGTGCTGGACGGCCTGTTCCGCCTTGCCGGGCAGCTTTTTGAGGTGCAGATACGCGAAGAAGAAGAAGAGGGCGCTGCCAGCCGCTGGCACCCGCAGGTGCGCTTTTTCCGCATTGAGCGCGATGGGCAGCTTCTCGGCCAGTTCTGGCTGGACGCGCAGGCGCGCACCGGCAAGCGCGGCGGCGCGTGGATGGACGACGTGCGCGCGCGCTGGCTGCGGCCTGACAGCGGCGCGCTGCAAACGCCCGTGGCGCATCTGGTGTGCAACTTCGCCGCTGGTGTGGACGGCAAGCCGCCGCTGCTCACGCACGATGAAGTGATGACGCTCTTTCACGAATTCGGCCACGGCCTGCACCACATGCTCACGCAAATTGACGAGCCGGACGTGGCGGGCATCAGCGGCGTGGAGTGGGACGCCGTGGAGCTTCCCAGCCAGTTCATGGAAAACTTCTGCTGGTGCTGGCCCGTCGTGCAGGGCATGAGCGCGCATGTGGACACGGGCGAGCCGCTGCCGCGCGAACTCTTTGACAAGATGCTGGCTGCCAAAAACTTTCAGGCCGGCATGCAGACCGTGCGGCAGATTGAATTCGCCCTCTTTGACATGCTGCTGCACACCACGCCGCAGCAGGACGTGCAGGCGCTCTTGGACGCCGTGCGGCGCGAAGTGGCCGTCGTGCCCACCGCGCCCTTTGCGCGCGGCGCGCACACCTTCAGCCACATCTTCGCGGGCGGCTACGCGGCGGGCTACTACAGCTACAAGTGGGCCGAAGTGCTCGCCGCCGACGCCTACGCCGCCTTTGAAGAAAGCGTAGCGCCCGACGGCACGCCCAGCCTGCAAACTGCGCGAAAATACCGCCAGGAAATTCTTGAAGTCGGCGGCAGCCGCCCCGCGCTGGACTCGTTTGTTGCGTTTCGTGGACGCGAACCCAGCATGGATGCGCTGTTGCGCCATCAGGGTATGGCAGACTGAACCAAAATGCCGTCCCTGAATCAGACAGCCCGTTTTTCTCTCTTTTTGCAAGGAGCCGTCCCATGAAAACCACCCTCCACGCCCTGACCATCGCCCTCGCGCTGGGCGCGGGCGCAGCGTACGCGCAAAACAACGTGCAACTGCCCTACGAGCTGAACCAGGCGCGGCAGAAATACCCGGTCACCATCTACACCGGCAAGGACTGCTCCCTGTGCGTGAGCGCGCGCGGCCTGCTCACGCGCCGTGGTGTGCCGTTCACGGAAAAGACCGTCACCACCAAGGAAGACCTGCAGGAGCTGCAGAAACGCTTCAACGAAGGCGGCATTCCCATCGTCACCATCGGCGGGCAGACCATACGCGGCTTTGAAGAAGGCGAATGGAACAGCTATCTGGACGCCGCCGGCTACCCCAAAACCTCAGCGCTGCCCGCCAACTGGAGCAACCCCGCACCTGAGCCGCTGGTCGCCCCCGCAGAAACTGCTGCGGCGCCCGCCGCTGCTGGCGCTGATGCCAACATTGAAATCGCCCCCGACGTGCCTAGCGGCCCGCCCGCTTCCGTTGAGCCGGAAAAAACACCGACCAACCCCACCGGTATCCGCTTCTGACGCCGTCTTCAACAAAAAAGCCGCCCGAGGGCGGCTTTTTCTTTGTCAAAAATCTGCATACACTCTATGTATATGCGTGGTTGCTGGCTTATAAAGCCGGTGAGCGATTGATACCCATGCAATTTCGGCTCTGTTCGCGTGCCGTTGACGTAAAAACGCCCACCTTGTAGGGGGGCGCCCCTACACGCACTCAGGAGGCAACCACAATCAGGTCGTCATGCTCGGAAAACTCCGTTGCCGCCTTGCTGTGCGGGTTCACCTCAATGGTGAAGCTGCCGTCCCCGGCCATCTTTTTGTAGCCAATGGCAATTTCGCCATACCGCGCGGCAGAAGCGCCCAGCGTGTAAAAGTCCACGGGTTTTCCGGGCAGCACATAGCGCGTGACGGGTTTCATGCAGATACTCGGTCCACTGTCCGAAAGCAGATTGTTCAGAATGGCTTTCTTGTGGCGCTGCTCGGCGATTTGCGCCATCATTTTTGCGGTGATGCGGCTGCTGACCACAAAATCAGTTGCCCGCATCATTTGCGAGAGCTTCTGGTTGCGCGTGCTGTTCATTTCTATAGTCAGCGGAATGGCGCTGCCGATTTCCTGTGCAATATCAGTCAACTGCAATTGCAGCATGAGGGTGCGGGCGTCCGCTTCTTCGGCGTCAAGCCCGGTATCGGACACCAGCAGAATGCTTGACGGGCGCTCTGCCACCAAGCGCTCCAGCACGCGGCGCGAAAAGATTTTGCAGCTGCGAAGCTCGAGCCGGATATTGGACAGGCTTTCCTGTTCGGGCAGCGCGTCGGCGTCAATTTTCCCCTGTTCGGCAGCAATAATGACTGTTGAGCCGGGGGCGGCATAGGCGTCTTCTTCCAGAAGAATCTGCTTGAGCAAATCAGAGCAGCCCAGCACAAGCAAGGTGTGCGGGGCATCAGGCGCATTCGGAGCGCGCTGGAAGGCGCTTTCATCAACGGCGGCGCATTCCTGCAGGGCTGCCGTGCCGTCGTCTTGCGCAATCACAATCAGGCTGTCGGCCTCGCGCACAAGCTCGTCCTTGCCGGGGTTGAGCACCGGGGCGCCGTCGCGCACGATGCCGATGGCGGTTGCGTGCGGCAGGCGGAGATTGATTTCAGGCAGCGTATGGCCGGCGGCGGCGGGAATGTCCTCCACATAGATTTCATTGCCTTTGAAACTGAGCAGTTCGGACAGGATTTCAGACATGCCCGGGTGCCGCCCGGCCTGCACCATCAGGCGCGCCATTGTTTTCTGGAAATTCAGAATCTCGGCGCGCTCACCGCCAGCGATTTTTGCGGGCTGCAGGACATCGCGGTCGCGCACTGCCGCCGTAATATAGGCATCGTGGTTTTCATATTCGTCCAGCAGCGTTTCGCACGCCAGCACGGTTTTTACGGTCATAAAGTCGTCTTCAAGATTCACGATGACGGACTTGCAGGTGTCAAGGGAGCACACCTTCAGGTCTTTGGGCGAGTCAGGTCTTCCGGTGCGGCAAACAACGCGCAGATTGCCCAAATCCGCAATGCGGTCGCGGATGGTGTCTTCCATGTCCGTTTTGTCATGGTCGGCGAGAATGACGGCCACGGCGCCTTTTTTGTTTTCTGCGGCATACACCATCTCTTCAATGATGCTGGTGGTGTTTTCATCAAAACCGATGATGACCACATGCCCGCGTTCAATGACGCGCGATTTGCCACGCTGCAGTTCCGTGACTTTTTCCTTGATGCCGTTGGATATGGTGCCGATAAGAAAACTGGTGATGAAAATGCCAACCAGCGTCACGATGGTCATTACCACCAGATACGGAATGGTGCCTTCCTCCTTGGCAAGGACGCCCGTATTGATGGCGTGCATGAGCGTAAACCAGATGGTGGAGCCTGTTGGCTCCTCTCCTTTTCCATCAGGCCCGCCAAGCGCGGCGGCTGTCAGCCCGCCCGCCACAACCACAATGGTGGTGATGACGCCGAGGATAAGCAAGAGGGAAACAGTGCCCTTGGACATCAGGTTGTCAAACCAGTACCTGATGCGCTGCCACAGGGAAGGGTTTTTCATGTGCCGTGTGCTCCGCCTGCTGCGCGCGCGTGCGCGCCGAAGGTATGAAAAAGCCCCGCATGTGGCGGGGCTTGCGGGTTCTGGTGCCGGTTGTCGGATTCGAACTGACGACCTACGCGTTACGAGTGCGTTGCTCTACCAACTGAGCTAAACCGGCGAAAAGCGCACAATTGTAGCAGCAGCTCCGTATGCTTGGTGTTTTTGCTTCTTTCCTGTCGTCATGCTCTGCCTTGCGTCCCAAAGTCCGCGCCGCAGCCAGTTGCTGGGGCAGATTGGCGTGTCGTTCACGGTGCTGGCGCCGCCCGAAGGGGCGGAGGCGCTGGAGGCGCAGCGCGCGGGCGAGGCGCCGGCGCGCTATGTGCAGCGCGTGACGCTGGCCAAGCTCCATGCGGCGCAGGAGTGTGTGCAGCAGCGCGGCTTGCCGCCGGCGCCGGTGCTCTGCGCCGATACCTGCGTGGCGCTGGGGCGGCGCATCTATGGCAAGCCGCAGGGCGATGCTGATGCAGCGCGTATGCTGGCGGAGCTGGCGGGGCGCGAGCACACGGTGCTCACAGCGGTGGCGCTGGGTGTGCCGGGGAAGGCGCAGCCGCTGCAGGCGCTCTCGCGCTCGCGCGTGCGCTTTGCGCCGCTTTCAGAGGGTGAAATTGCCGCGTATGTGGCCAGTGGCGAGCCGCAGGGCAAGGCGGGGGCGTATGCGGTGCAGGGGCTGGCGGCGGCGTTCATCGAGCGCATCAGCGGCAGTTACAGCGGCATCATGGGGCTGCCACTGTTTGAGACGGCGCAGATGTTGCGCGTCGCTGGCCTCTGTCCGCTGTGCTGAAGGCACAATCGCCGCTTTTTCTTTCTGCGCCCCGCATCATGCTGCAAGACATTCTGGTGAACTGCTCGCCCTACGAGACCCGCGTGGCCGTGGTGGAGGACGGTGCGCCGCAGGAGCTGCATGTGGAGCGCGCCGTGGAGCGCGGGCGCGTGGGCAACATTTATCTGGGGCGCGTGGCGCGGGTGTTGCCGGGAATGCAGTCGGCGTTCATTGACATTGGGCTGGAGCGCGCCGCCTTCCTGCATGTGGCCGACGTGTGGCAGCCGCCGCAGCCAGCGGGCACGCCGCGCACGCCGCCGCGCCCCATAGAAAAGCAGGTGTTCGTGGGGCAGACGCTGCTCGTGCAGGTCATCAAGGACCCCATCGGCAGCAAGGGCGCGCGGCTGTCCACGCAAATCAGCATTGCCGGGCGGCAACTGGTGTATCTGCCGCAGGACAGGCACATTGGCGTGTCGCAAAAAATCCCCTCGCCACAGCGCGAGGCACTGCGTGAGCGGCTCGCGGCGCTGGCGCAGCAGGAAGGGGCGACGGGCGGCTTCATCGTACGCACCAGCGCCGAGGACGCGGACGACGCCGAACTTGCCAACGACATCGCCTACCTGCAAAAAATCTGGGCGCGTATCCGCGAGGGCGCGCAGCAGCAGCCGGCGCCCGCGCTGCTGCACGAGGAGCTGACGCTGCCGCAGCGCGTGTTGCGCGACATGGTGGGCGAGAACACGCAGGCCATCGTGGTGGATTCGCGCGAGCAGTTCGAGGCGCTGCGCGCCTTTGCCCGCGCCTTCGTGCCCGAGGTGCTCGAGCGCCTGCGCTACTACGAGGGCGCGCGCCCCGTCTTTGACCTCTACAACGTGGACGAGGAAATCAGCCGCGCCCTTGGGCGGCGCGTGGAGTTGCAAAGCGGCGGCTATCTCGTCATTGACCAGACCGAGGCGCTCACCACCATCGACGTGAACACCGGCGCCTTCGTCGGCGTGCGCAACTTTGAGGAAACCATCCTCAAAACCAACCTTGAGGCCGCGCTCGCCATCGCGCGGCAGTTGCGGCTGCGGAATTTGGGCGGCATCGTCGTCATTGATTTCATTGACATGTTCAGCGACGAGCAGCGCCAGAGCGTGCTGGACGAGCTGCGCAGCCACCTTGCGCGCGACCGCGAGCGCACGCAGGTGGGCGAGTTTTCGCCGCTGGGGCTGGTGGAGATGACGCGCCGGCGCATGCGCGAGTCGCTCGTGCAGCGCCTCTGCGAGCCGTGCCACCGCTGCCACGGCAGCGGGCGCACGCGCACCGCGCGCACCGTGGCCTACGACACCCTGCGCGAAGTGCTGCGTGAAGCGCGCCGCTTTGAGCCGGGGGGCTTTTGCGTGCGCGTCTCAGGCGAAGTGGCGGACGTGCTGCGCGGCGAAGCCGCCGAACACCTTGACGCGCTCGCCGAATTCATCGGCAAACCCGTGAGCGTGCAGCCCGACGCGGCGCTCGGGCCGGAGCACTTTGACATCGTGCTGCTCTAAGCAAAAAACGGGCTCTGTTAAACCACCATTGACCTAGTTTGCGTGACTGCTTGGATGGAACTCCCACCCTGGTACACAGGCAACACACCGCAGTAGCCAGATGGCTTTTGAAGTTTTGCACACAAGAGAAAAATCATGAATTCTTCACCATCTACTCACGCCCAACCATCAGTGAGTATTGCTGGGCGCATGAGAGCCAGCAGTATCTCTTGTCTGCTGACGGCTGCCAGCGTGTTCGTGGTAGCAGCCACGCTTATATCCTGTGATTTGCCAAGTGAAATGAAGCCAGCAGTCACGCCCGATTCGCAAAAATTCCCATCTTTTGTCGTAGACATGGAAAAGGAAGAACTTGTGTATCGCACCATCCCTGGAGGCAAACTGGCTGATAGTCCCAGCTTTGTATTGCAGCAGGGCGTGCCAGTGAAAGTGTTGGTGGGAGCAGGTGGTGCGCCTGCTGCAGCGGTGACGCTGGTCTCGCCTACTGGCACAGAAACACCGCTACCCAATATGGCGGGCACTCTGGAAGGCTTTCGTGGCTTTATCTCGCAGCACCAGTTTACGCCGGCACAAACCGGTCAATGGAGCGTGCGTGTGACGGGCACTGGTGGCAAGCAATATGGCGTGGTGGTGGCGCGCGAGCGCTCCCCTTCGGTGGCGATGGATGCTGGACTGGAAAAAAGTGTGGTGGGCAGCGGCGAAGCCGTCAAACTTTCTGCCTATTTGTATGACCCGCAGCAGGAAGAAACTGCCACAGTGCCCCTGTCAAAAACCGTTCAGTACAACACGCTGGAAGTGCAGGCCATTGTCATGCAGCCGGATGGCTCGTTGGAGACTGTTGACCTGCACGACGATGGCGCTGATGGCGACGAGCAGGCGGGCGATGGCATTTATACGGCCAGCTATATGCCCCGTGTGCGGGAAGGGCGGTTGCCCATTCTTATTTATTCCATCCGCGATGGGCACACGCAACTGACGCGCAATATCACGCAACTGAGGGTGACGGCTGCTGCTGCGTCGCGGCTGCAAGAGGTATCTTCCAAGCCCAAGGCAGAAAAGGGCGAGTTCAGCGCGCTTGGTGATGTGCGCTTTGGCATCACAGCGAATGTTGCCAAGGCTGGCAAGTATTTCATCATCGCCTATATTGACGACAAATCAGGAATATCTGTGCGCGCTGTCCATTCAGCCCGCGTGCAGGCAACTGCACCAGGCAAGCAGGAGTTCACCGTGACGCTTGAACGCGACTACATGGCGAGGCAGAAGGATGCGCTGCCACTGAGCGTGAAGTCCGCGATCCTGTTCGTCATCAACGGTGATGATGAGGACAGTCTGGACAAAAAAGAGTTCAACGAACCCATTCCCTATGAAGACGCCAGCGAGTTTGAAGAAAAAAAGCTGCAGTTCCAAGGTGTGCAGTGGATGGAACTCAAAGACACAGATGGCGATGGCAAAAACGACAAGCTGCTGGTGAAATACCGCTTTATCGCCCCTGTTGGTGGCTCGTATGACATTCAGGCGAGCATTGGCGGCGCCAGCAGCGGAGTGGTTCAGTGGCATCACTCCAGTGTGCGCGACGCCGGCGCTCATGATGTGGAGATGGCGTTCGATGTGCACTTGCTCAGGGCGAGCGGATTGAGCGCCTTCTATCTGCGCAACATTGCCGTTGCTGGGGCTGTGCAGGGCATGGACATGAAGTCATATCCGTTGCTCATTGGGGATGCGGGGGCGTATGTGCCCGACGACAGCGACGCTTCCCCGCCGCTCGACGTGAAGGCTCTGGCCGAGCCTGTCCCCAACGCCGCTCCGCAGTAGTGGCCTCCTGTAACTGAGGTAAATGCGATTGAGCTTGGCTCATGCCCTCTGCCAGTAGTCCATGTATAGCTGAGGTTTATTGAAGAAACCAGACCGCATTGTCTGATACGTCCCTTTGCTGAGTTGCGCAGCAACCACTTCATTAAGACCTTCCGGACCAAAAACAAATGAGCAGGAAGGTGCAGTAAATTAGGTCAATCCTGGTTTAACAGAGCCAAAAAACGACGGGTATATATTTTCCGCCGGCAACATAAGCCGGCGACTGCCAATAAATAAATAGGGTATGAGGGTTCGGTGCCCCTCACTTGCCTTGCCCGTGCGCGTTGATGTGTTGTAGGATTCGCCTGATTTCCTTCCTAGCCACCGCAGCGCCATGACGACCGAAACTGACTGCCCCGTCACCATTGACTTTGACAAGCCCACGGACGAGGAAAAAGCCTGGATTCTCGCCAGGCTGGAAGAAGCCGAGCGCAGCACCAAACCACGCATTCCGCACGAGCAGGTCATGGCGAAAGCATGGGCGGATATTGAGCGGCTGGTGAAAAAAAGTGCCTAAATTCACGCTTGAATGGTCGGACGAAGCCAGCTAGGAATACGAAAAAATCCGCGCCTACCTGATTGAACATACACCGTGGTATGCGGTGGAGCTGGTGCGCGACGTTGACAAGAGCCTCTGGCCGCTGGCGAAATGGCCGAGGTTCTACCCGGTTTATGCCCCTGCAAGAAAATACCGGAAAATTGTTGTTGGCAGTGCCGGTTATGTCATTCTCTATCGTGTGCTGGAAGCGCAGCGCCTTGTGATTATTGCGCGCATGTTCCACGGCGCGCGCAATATTCGCGCGTTGCTGTGATGCAGGGTGCGTTTTTTGCGCCATTTCAGGCGGGTATGCATGCTTTGCCGGCATAACTTGCCGGCGAGCAATGGTAGGTATGTGGTGTATAGCCTATCCGCGCGGGTGGTGCTGGCGGTGCAGGTCTTTGAGGCGCTGGCGCGCAACGTGCGTGTAGATGGTGGTCGTCGAAATGTCGGCGTGACCGAGCAGCATTTGCACCATGCGCAAATCGGCGCCGTGGTTGAGCAGGTGCGTGGCAAAGGCGTGGCGCAGCGTGTGCGGCGAGGGCGGGGCGCTCATGCCTGCCTGCAGCGCGTAGCGTTTGATGAGGCGCCAGAACATGTTGCGTGACATGGCCGCGCCCGGCGTGCGCCCGGCGCTGCTGACAAAGAGCGCGTTTGAGCTGCGCCGCCCCAGCAGCGCGGCGCGCGCTTCGCCCATGTAGCGCTCGAGCCAGTGGCGCGCTTCTTCGCCAAAGGGCACGAGGCGCTGTTTGCTCCCCTTGCCCTGCACGCGCAGCACGTTTTCGTGCATGGAGATGTCGCCCACGAGCAGGCCGGTGAGTTCGCTCACGCGCAGGCCGCTGGCGTACATGAGTTCCAGCATGGCGCGGTCACGCAGGCCAAGCGGCGTGTCCACGTCGGGCGCGGCGAGCAGCGCCTCCACCTGCGCCTCGGTCATGGTTTTGGGTGTGCGCGGCGGGGTTTTGGCGGGTAGCAGTTCCAGCGTGGGGCCATCGTCGCGCAGGCGCTCGCGCAGCGCCCAGCGGTAAAAGCGCCGCAGCGCGGCCAGGCGCCGGTTGGCGGAGGTGGCTTTGCCATCCGAGCGCGCGGCGAAGTAGTCGTGCAGGTGTTCAGCTTGCGCGGCAAGCAGCGCCACGCCGCGCTGTTCGCGCAGCCACTGGGCGAGCAGGCGCAAATCGCGCCGGTAGGCGGCGAGGGTGTTTTCCGCCAGCGCATCGTCGAGCCAGAGCGCGTCGGCAAAGGCGTCGATGTGGGCGCCGTCTTCATCGGGGGAGTTTTCAGTCATGCGGGCATTGTGCGCGTTGCGTGACAATCGCGCCCCTTATGACGAACGAACTTTCTTCCCCCACGGCGCTGCCGCGCCACGAACAGAACCTGATTTGGCTGGACTGCGAGATGAGCGGGCTGGACCCCGAACGCTGCCGCCTGCTGGAAATTGCCGTGATTGCCACGGACGCGCAACTCAAGGTGCGCGTGGAGGGGCCGGTGTGCGTGATTCACCAGAGCGACGAATGCCTGGACGCGATGGACGCTTGGAACAAGGGCACGCACGGGCGCAGCGGGCTGATTGACAAGGTGCGCGCCTCTACGCTCACCGAGGCGGCGGCCGAGGCGCAGGTGCTGGACTTCATTGCGCGCTACGTGCCGCAGCACGCTTCGCCCATGTGCGGCAACACGATAGGGCAGGACCGCCGCTTTCTGGTGCGCTACATGCCGAGGCTGGAAGCCTTTTTCCACTACCGCAACATTGACGTGAGCACGCTGAAAGAACTCGCCAAACGCTGGCGCCCCGAGGTGGCTGATGCCTTCAAGAAGCGGCAGGCGCACACGGCGCTGGCCGACGTACACGAATCTATTGACGAGCTGCTGCATTACCGGCAGCACTTCTTGCGCGCTGATTGATAAGGTATTGCGTTATCGCCGGCAACATAAGCCGGCAATGCAATGAATACATCAACAGTATAGGCTCGGTGGAGGGGGCTGCGCAGGCGCTGGCGTCTGTGAGAAGTTGCGCAGTTGTAAAGGGGCTTCCATTTTTGTACCGTTTTGTTACCATGCCCACGCGGACACTCGCGCGGGAGGCAGTCCGCAGACAAACAGTTCAGGAGCTATTTATGGAAATTTTGCAATGGAATGATGCGCTTGCCACCGGCATTCCGGTCATTGACGAGCAGCACAAGCAGATTGTGGATATGGTCAACCAGTTGCGGGACGCCATTGAAGCGGGCGACAGCGAGGCGGCTGGCCAAATCATCCCGAAGATGGTGGACTACACCGTCTTCCACTTCACCTTTGAAGAAGAGCTGATGGAGATGGCGAATTACAGCTTCCTGCCGGTGCATCGCCATGTACACCAGCTCTTCACCAGGCGCATACCAGAGTTCCAGAAACGCTACGCCGCTGGCGAAGACGTGCTGGTGGAGCTGCACAACATGCTGGTGCGCTGGCTTGCCAACCACATTCAGCACGAAGACCGGGACTACGCGCCCGCCATTCGCGACTATCTGAAAGAGCGCCAGAACGCCGCCAAAGCTGCGGAAGCCTCTGCTGCTGGCGCGGCGGCCATTCTCAATGCAGCGCCCGGCGGCGCGGCGGCGGCGCCTGCTGCTGCTCCCGCTGCCCAAGGGCAGGAAAGCGCCACGCAGACCTTCCGCAAGCGCGGCCTGTGGCAGCGCATCAAGGCGTTCTTCGCCGATTGAGCAGCGCCGCAACGGAGCACAAAAAACGCCGCTTGAAGCGGCGTTTTTTTATGTGTTTGTTTGGGTATATGGCGGTTGCCGGCTTGTTGTGCCGGCGATGAAGCATATTTCATTGGCGTATGCGCCTTTTTGTGGGCGCTTACAGCGGCTCGCCTTCGTTTTCGTCAAATTCCGGCTCGGCGAGGAAGGAGTCCGTGCCCCAGCCGGTGGGGTTGTCGCCCAAGGGGGCGCGTGCGCTGATGGGAGCAAAGCCGGAGGCTGGGTCGCTTCGGCGCTGGCGGCTTTCTTCCAGCCGTTTGTGCAGTTGCGCGCGCATGGCCTCAATGCGTGCGGCCTGCTGGTCTTGCGTGGTTGACACTGTGGGGGTGGCGGCGTCGCCCAGGAACTCTTTCGCCAGTTCCTGCGCGTCGGGCAACTGGCCGATGGTGATGATGTGGTAGTGCATGCCGCACTGGTCAAGCAGGCGGCGCTTGAATATCACCGAGCCACGGTTCTCGTCGCCCATCGGCAGCAGGTCCACGCAGCCAATCGCCAGCCCCGCGTCCGAGCAGATGGTGAAGGTGCAGTAGGTGCTGCTGAGCACCGGAAACCACTTCTTGCCCAGCGCCTGGTCGCGCAGCAGCGTGAAGCGCGTAAAGGGCAGTTTGGGCAGCACGTTGTGCTTGGGGAACACGTCGTGCCGCAACCAGAGCCAGGCGCTGCGCTCGGCGGGCGAGCGCAGCAGGGTGCGCGGCATCATGGGCGAGTCGCTGTTGAGCAGTTCGTGAATGTCGCTGAATGAGGGTAGGCGGCTCTCAGGTGCTTCCTGAGCTGGGGCGGCCTGTGTGTCCTTGCGCTTCATCCAGAAGACGAAAGCACCGATGTAGCCCAAGAGCGCGACGACAATGAGAACAAGAGTAGAGGCTGACATGAGGGAGTCTCTGAAAGCGTGTCGGCGTTGCATTCAGTAACGCCTTGCGCCATTTGTTGTTGGAAGGAAGGACTGTTGGCATTGTAGGGAAGGGCGGTGAAAATGTGAGGGCGCGCTTGCTGCGATGCAACACCTTTTTTGTGATGCAGGTCATGCCAGCGCGGGAGGCGGACAATGCCGCCAGTGTTTTGCGTTCTTTGTTGGCAGCTCATGTCCCAAGCCCTGTTCACAGCACCTGTTTTTGGCCTCATCGTCGTGGGCGATGAAATCCTCTCTGGCCGTCGCGCTGACCGCCACCTGCAGCACCTCGCCGAGTTGCTGGTGGAGCGCGGCTTGCAGCTTTCATGGGCGCGCTACGTGGGCGACGAACCGCAGCGTCTCACGCAAACCATCAAGGACGCCTGGGCGGGCGGCGGCGCGGTGTTCTGCACCGGCGGCATCGGCTCCACGCCTGATGACCACACGCGCCAGTGCGCTGCCGATGCGCTGGATTTGCCGCTGGTGCCGCACGCCGAGGCCTGCGCGCTCATCACCGCGCGCAGCCGCGAAATGGCCAAGAAAAAAGGCATTGACTTTGACCCGCAAGCGCCCGACAACCGCCAGCGCCTGCTCATGGGGCGCCTGCCGTACGGCGCGCGCCTGCTGCCCAACAGCTACAACGGTATTCCCGGTTTTGCGCTGGGCACGCCGGGGCAGGGGCGCATGCTGTATTTCACCCCCGGCTTTCCGGTGATGGCGTGGCCCACGATGGAATGGGCGCTGGAAACAGACTGGACCGCGTGTTTTGAGCGCGGGCGCTGGCTGGAGCGCTCCATCATCGTGCGCGGCGAGGGCGAAGCGGTGCTCACGCCGCTGATGGAGCGCATTGAGGCGCGGCACGCAGGCGTGAAAGTCTTCAGTCTGCCGAGCGTGGACCACCCGGAATACGGACGGCACATTGAGCTGGGCGTCAAAGGCGCGCCGGCTGCGGTGGAGCCGGCGTGGGCGGCGCTCAAAGAGGGCTTGCGCGCGTTCACGCACCTGCAGTGTGGGCCGGAGCTCGAGCGTCCCTGATGGCTCTGCCACAATCAACAGTTTTTTTGAAAGAGCACCACCACCATGTCCACCACCGTTGATGACGTGATGAAACTTGCCGATGAAGCCGAGTGCAAGTTTGTTGATTTCCGCTTCACCGACACGCGCGGCAAGGAGCAGCACGTCACCGTGCCCATCACGCAGTTTGACGAAGACAAGTTCAGCGAGGGGCACGCCTTTGACGGCTCGTCCATGCCCGGCTGGAAGGGCATTGAAGCCTCGGACATGGTGCTCATGCCCGACCCCACCACCGCCTTCATTGACCCCTTCTTTGAAGAGCCGACGCTGGTGCTCACCTGCGACGTGCTCGACCCCACCGACGGGCGCCCCTACGAGCGCGACCCGCGCTCCATCGCGCGGCGCGCCGAGGCGTATCTGAAAGCGAGCGGCATCGGCGACGAGGCGTTTTTCGGCCCGGAGCCAGAGTTTTTCGTCTTTGACAACGTGCGCTGGAGCACCGAACCCGGCCACAGCTTCTACCGCATTGAGGAATACGAAGCGCCCTGGAACAGCGGCGCGCGCCTTGACGGGGAAAACCGTGGCCACCGCCCCGCGAACAAGGGCGGCTACTTCCCCGTGCCGCCCGTGGACAGCACACACGACATGCGCGCGGAAATGGCGCTGGTGCTGGAAAACGTGGGCGTGCCCGTGGAAGTCTTCCACCACGAAGTGGGCGGCGCCGGGCAGATGGAAATCGGCACGCGCTTTGCCACCCTCGTGCAGCGCGCCGACTGGACGCAGCGCATGAAATACGTCATCTGGAACGTGGCGGCGGCCTACGGCAAAACGGCCACCTTCATGCCCAAGCCCTACCACGGCGACAACGGCAGCGGCATGCACGTCCACCAATCCATCTGGAAGGGCGGCAAAAACCTCTTTGCCGGCGGCGGCTACGCGGGGCTGTCGGAAACCGCACTTTTCTATATTGGCGGCATCATCGCGCACGCCCGCGCGCTCAACGCCATCACCAACCCCAGCACCAACAGCTACAAGCGCCTCGTGCCGCACTTTGAAGCACCCGTGAAGCTGGCGTATTCCAGCCGCAACCGCTCCGCCTCCATCCGCATCCCGCACGTTGCCAGCGACAAGGCGCGGCGCATTGAGGCGCGCTTCCCCGACGCGATGGCCAACCCCTACCTCTGCTTTGCCGCACTCCTCATGGCGGGGCTGGACGGCATCGAAAACAAAATCCACCCCGGCGAAGCCGCCAGCAAAGACCTCTACCACCTGCCACCCGAAGAAGACCGCCTTGTGCCCACCGTCTGCCACAGCCTCGACCAGGCGCTGGACGAGCTGGAAAAAGACCACGCCTTCCTGCTGCGCGGCGGCGTCTTCACCGCTCCCATGCTGGACGCCTACATCGCCTTGAAGCGCAGCGAAGTTGACCGCCTGCGCGTACATGTCAATCCACTGGAATACGACATGTACTTTTCACTGTAAGCGCACACGCGCGGCTGTCAGATATTTCACACATAAAGCGGCAGACTGCCTGTCCCCAAGGCCGGACTGCCGCTACAAGTGTTGCAAAAGGTGCCGTGCCTGCGGCACAATCGCTCTCCCTTGCGCGTCGTCCGTCAGCTCGGGCGCGGGCAAGGGCGTTAGAGCCTGACAACCACACACCGCACACAGACCACCATGAAAACCGTCCTCCTGCCCATCTGCTTGGCACTGGCGCTGCTCGGCGCAAGTGCGCAGGCGCAAGGCCGCGTCTACCGTTGCGGCAACGAATACACCAACAAAATCAAGGGTCGCACCAACTGCCGCCCAGTTGAAGGCGGCAACATCACCATCGTGCGCGGCTACACCGCGCCGCCGCGCTCCTACAGCGGCGGCACGCGCAGCAGCGGCACGCGCAGCGCCAGCACCACGCGCACCACCACCTCGCCCAGCGGCACCGTCACGCGCGTGCATTCCCCCGAGCAGGTCAAGCGCGACTCCGACGCGCGCGCCATCCTCGAGCAGGAACTCTCCCGCGCTGAAGCGCGCCAGGCCGAGCTGCTGCGCGAGTACAACAACGGCCAGCCCGAACGCCTCGGCAGCGAACGCGACTACAACAAATACCTCGCACGCACCACCGAACTCAAATCCTCCATTGACCGCAACCAGGCCGACATTGAAGGCATCAAGCGCGAACTCACACGCTTCAAGTAAGCGCCGCGCACACCCAAAGGAAAAGCCGCTTGCAAGCGGCTTTTTTTGTGCCGGAAATCATAGGGTATACACTTGTCACCGGCACAACAAGCCGGCAAATGAACAAATATAAGATGGGTATCAAACATTCGCCCTCTGCAGCAGCCACATGCCCGCGCCGATGACTGAAATAGGGTAACTTGGGGGCAAAATACCCCAATTCCGCAATTCTTTCCCCCATTTCCATTTGGGCGCGCTGGGCGAACACATCTGCCAGCACTGCGGCACTGTTGTAAAATTCCCCGACCTTGCCAATCCGGTATAACCCCATCGCGCCCGTGACTCTCCCCGCCGCCAGCTCCCCTCCGCATGACACGGCGGCAGAAAAACTCTCACACCCAAAATACCGTCCCGACATCGACGGCCTGCGCGCCGTGGCGGTGCTCGCTGTCGTTATCTTTCACGCCTCTCCACGCAGGATGCCGGGCGGTTTTGCCGGTGTGGATGTGTTTTTCGTCATCTCGGGCTATCTGATTTCCACCATCCTGCTGGAAAATCTCGCCCGCGATACCTTCAGTTTAGCGACCTTTTACATGCGCCGCATTCGGCGCATCTTTCCGGCACTGGCCGTGGTGCTTGCGGCTTCGTTTGCCTTCGGCTGGCTCAGCCTGTTTGCCGATGAGTTTGCGTCGCTGGGCAAACACATGGCTGCTGGCGCGGGCTTTGTCGCCAATCTTGCGCTGTGGCACGAGGCAGGCTATTTCGATACCGCCTCCGAACTCAAACCACTGCTGCATTTGTGGAGCCTGGGGATAGAGGAGCAGTTTTACCTCGTCTGGCCGCTGTTGCTGTGGCTGGCGTGGAAACGGAAATTCAATGTACTGACCGTCATTGCGCTACTGCTGGTGGCGTCGTTTGTGGTCAATGTGTTTTTCATTGGCCGCGATGCGACGGCAACGTTCTACGCGCCCTATACCCGCTTTTGGGAATTGCTCGCTGGTAGCCTGCTGGCGTGGTGGCATCTGCGCCCAACGTCCAGCGAAAAGCACCACAGCAACACGCTCTCTATTGCCGGTTTTGTGCTGCTGGCGTTGGGCTTCTGGAAAATCACCAAAGCCACACCCTTTCCCGGAGCGTGGGCGGCGGTGCCGGTGGCCGGTGCGTTTTTGGTCATCGCTGCGGGGCAGCGGGCGTGGTTAAACCGTGTCGTGCTGGGCAATCGCGTGGCTGTGTTTTTTGGTTTGATTAGTTTTCCGCTGTATTTGTGGCACTGGCCGCTGCTGGCCTTTGCCCGCATTATTGATGGCGGCAAGCCCGCAAGCGCTGTGCGCGTCGCTGCCGTACTGACGGCAATTGTGCTGGCGTGGCTGACCTGGCGCTTCATTGAGCGCCCGCTGCGCTTTGGCGGCCACGGCAAAGCCAAGGCCATTGCGCTGGCGGTGGTCGTGGCGGTATTGGGCAGTGTCGGTTATCTCACCTGGCGCGTGGGCGGTTTTCCGGCACGCGCAGCCAACCAGTCGTATCTGCCCTACCACTTCGGCTGGGGCAACGACCCGCAGGACGGTTTTTGCAGGCAACGCTTTTTCAGCGACGGTTTTCAGGCAGAGTTTTGCCGCCTCACGCCCAATCAACCCGACCCCGCCATCGTGCTGATTGGTGATTCCATGGCCTATCATTTTTTCCACGGGCTGAACCAGCGCGCGCAGCAGCACGGCGTGGGTGTGCTGGCGCTTGAACAGGGCGAGTGCGCCGCCCTCCTCGGCTTCATATGGCAACGCCGGCAGCTGGCCAACGGTGACCTGGATGCAAACATGTGTGCGCAAGTCACCAACAAGGCGCTGGAACTGGCGCTCAACAACCCCTCCGTCAAAACGGTGATTTTTGCTCACCACCCTGCGCTTTGGCCGGATTCGGAAACCCGTTTTCTTCACGACCCGTCTCCCGGGCATGGCGACGCCGCCTACACGCGCTTGATACAGGACAACTTGCGCCGCACATTCTCCGCCCTGCTCGCCCAAGGCAAACACATCGTCTACGTGGTCAACAACTCACGTTTTTCGTTTCACCCGAAAAGCTGCATCGCCCGTCGTTTCCTTCCTCCCCTGAAAGCCGTTTGCGCCGAACCGCGCGAGGACTGGCTAACCGACGGCGATGCGCGGCTGCGTGCCGCCATTGACGGCGTGCTCGCTGAATTTCCGCAGGTACGGCGCTTCGACCTGGCTTCCGCAATCTGCGATGAAGAACGCTGCTGGGCGATGAAAGACGGCAAACTGCTCTACCGCGACGGCTCCCACCTTACCAGCGACGGCTCCGACCTCGTCGCGGAAAAACTCTGGCAAGAAATGGTGACTCGCTGAATGCGCCGCGCCATGCTGCCGCTTGCCGTGTGTTGCTGGCGCAGCGGGCAAGGGGGTGTTTTTTTGCGCTGGAGAAATATATACCTGCTGCAAATATATTTCATCGCCGATTTATGTTGCCGGCGATGTTGCGATACCCTATGCTTCAAGCAAGCTCCACGAGCATGGGCGCGTGGTCGCTGGGGCGCTCCCAGGTGCGCGGGGTGCGGTCGATGGTGCAGGCGCGCACTTGGGGGGCGAGATGGATTGTTTGTCAAGGCACTGCATGAAAGGAATAACTTATGGCTGGTGCTTCTCGTCCGCTAGCCGGCAGTATTCGGCGTGCAGTTGCTTGAAAAACGCGCTGTCCTGCTGGACATCATTTTTCTCAAGTTCTTTGAAAGAAGGTGAGTGGCCTATCGTGTAACGCACTTTTATTTTTTCATCTCTCTCAGCATCAAGTGAGATTCCAAGCAGTGTGCGGGCGCTTTCCTTTTGGTACCTGACGCGCACCTGCACCCAGGTGGGGAGGTATGTCATCGTCAGCAATGATTCGCTGCCCAAAACAAAGTGTTTATCAAGCAAGATGAAAAGTTGCGTTAGCATCGCGCGTGTACCAGCGTCTTGCAGGCCCTGGAGGAAAGCCTCGCGCGACA